>NZ_JAELUF010001021.1 GCF_016429195.1 Brevundimonas sp. ASV9 | reverse complement strand
CCCCCCCCCCCCCCCCCCCCCCCCCCCCCCCCCCCCCCCCCCCCCCCCCCCCCCCCCCCCCCCCCCCCCCCCCCCCCCCCCCCCCCCCCCCCCCCCCCCCCCCCCCCTTTTTAATGATCCGGCGACCCCCGAGATCTACACTGTGATGTATTCGTCGGCAGCGTCAGATGTGTATAAGAGACAGGGGCTATGTCGCGCGCATCGCCACCGCCAGCGAGGCCCTGCTGTCGGTGATCAACGACGTGCTGGACTATTCCAAGCTCGAAGCCGGCATGATCGAGCTGGAGCCGCAGCGTTTCAACCCGGCCGCC
>NZ_JAELUF010001020.1 GCF_016429195.1 Brevundimonas sp. ASV9 | reverse complement strand
CCCCCCCCCCCCCCCCCCCCCCCCCCCCCCCCCCCCCCCCCCCCCCCCCCCCCCCCCCCCCCCCCCCCCCCCCCCCCCCCCCCCCCCCCCCCCCCCCCCCCCCCCCCCTTTTAATGACACGGCGACCACCGAGATCTACACTGTGATGTATTCGTCGGCAGCGTCAGATGTGTATAAGAGACAGGCCCTGCACCTGGAACGCCATGGAGGTCAGCCAGCCGCGCACATCGACGCCGTTGATCAGATCCTGCGCCGTGGGCGGATTGGCCAGACGCACCAGCCCATAGGCATCGCGAATGATCTGATCGATG
>NZ_JAELUF010001019.1 GCF_016429195.1 Brevundimonas sp. ASV9 | reverse complement strand
CCTGCACCGCGCCCCAGGCGACCATGCACAGGCCCAGCTCGAACAGATAGAAGGCGCGCCAGTCGCCCAGCTGGAGCAGGCCGGGCATGACGAGGCGCGAAATCGGCACGGCGAAACTGGCCAGGCCCTGTCTCTTATACACATCTGACGCTGCCGACGAATACATCACAGTGTAGATCTCGGTGGGCGCCGGATCATTAAAAAGGGGGGGGGGGGGGGGGGGGGGGGGGGGGGGGGGGGGGGGGGGGGGGGGGGGGGGGGGGGGGGGGGGGGGGGGGGGGGGGGGGGGGGGGGGGGGGGGGGGGGGGGGGGGG
>NZ_JAELUF010000120.1 GCF_016429195.1 Brevundimonas sp. ASV9 | reverse complement strand
CGTCGCCTCGGCCCATTCCTCGGTCGCGGCGATGTATTCGATGGGGGCGTCGAACCAGACGTAGAAGACCTTGTCCTCCATGCCCGGGCGCGGGAAGCCATCCTTGGTCACCGGCACGCCCCAGGCCAGGTCGCGGGTGATGCCCCGGTCGATCAGCCCCTCGTCCAGATGTTTGTAGGCGATGGACTTGGCCAGCTGTTGCCAGCCCGTCTTGCCGTCGACCCAGGCGCGGATCTCGGGCTCGATCTTGGTCTGGAGCAAATAGAGGTGACGCGTGTCGCGCACCTCCAAATTCTTGGAGCCCGACACCGACGAATAGGGATCAATCAGGTCGGTCGGGTCCAGCAGGCGTCCGCAGTTGTCGCACTGATCGCCGCGCGCGCCGACATGGCCGCAGTGCGGGCACGTCCCCTCGACATAGCGGTCGGGGAGGAAGCGGGCGTCGTCGATCGAATAGATCATCCGATCCACCCGCTCCTCGATCAGGCCGTTCTTCTCCAGCGCCTCGGCGAAATGCTGGGTCAGGCGATGGTTCTGCGGATTCGACGACCGGCCGAACCAGTCGTAGCTAAGGCCGAACGCCTGACCGGCGGCCTTCTGGATTTCGTGCTGCTCGTCGCAATAGGTGCGCACATCCTGGCCGGCGGCGGCGGCGGCCAGCTCAGCCGGGGTGCCGTGCTCGTCGGTGGCGCAGATATAGAGCACCTCATGCCCCTGTGCTCGCTTGAACCGCGCCCAGACGTCGGCCGGCAACATCGAGCCCGCCAGATTCCCCAGGTGCTTGATGCCGTTGATGTAGGGCAGCGCCGAGGTGATGAGGATGCGGGCCATGATCGTCCAGGTGTTCGGGGAAGCGCAGGGATATAGAGCGGCGGCGCGGTTTCCTCAAACGCCTTGCGGCAGACGGCGCGCAATACGGATGAAACGCCCGGTCAGCAGGGTCGAGGACGCCAGGCTGGCGATCACCACCGCCCAGACCAGGCCGTTGACGCCCATTTGGTGCGCAAGCACCCAGCCCAGCGGCATCATCACCGCGCCGTAGGCGGCGAAATGCATGATGGTGGGCCACCAGACGTCGCCCGCCGCGCGGTTGGCCTGGGCCGCCACGACCTGAATGCCGTCCGCGACGAAGAACAGCGTCGCCAGCACCAGGGCCGGCGCGGCGATGGCCAGCAGGGCCGGATCGCGATTATAGGCGCCGACGATCAGATGGGCGCTGGGCCAGACTAGCAGGGCGACAACCAATGTCAGGGCCGTCACGACGCCCAGCCCCACCAGCCCGGCGCGCATCACCCCTCGCCCGTCGCCGGCGCCGTAGCTGCGGCCCACCAGCACCGCCGTCGCCGACGACAGCCCCATCGGCAGCATGAAGACGATGGCCGAGACGTTGAGCACAACCGCCCAGGCCGCCGTCTCCGCCGTGCCGATCTGACCGGCGAAGAAGGTGAAACCGGAAAACGCCCCGACCTCGATGAAATAGGAAGCCCCGGCGCCCAGGCCGACCTTGACCTGTTCGCGCGCGGCCTCGGGATCGCGCTCGGGCTTGTCGAAAATACCCAGCGCCCGCGCCTCGGGCAGACGCAGGATGTAGATCACCAGGAAGATCGCCAGCGCCGCCCGCGCCCCGAAGGTCGCCCAGGCCGAGGCGAAGGCGCCGTCGAAGCCGAAGCCGAGCAGGTCCGGCACCAGTACGATGTTCAGCGCCAGATTGACCCCGTTCGCCACCCACATGGCCACCATGCCGGGCTTGGGCCGGCCCAGAGCCTCTAGGAAGAACTGGCCCGTCACCGAGATCAGATAGAAGGGCATGGACAGGGCGAAGACGACCAGGGCAGGCCCGGCGCCCTCCGCCAAACCATCCTCCAGCCCCAGCTTGCCCAGTCCCCACGGGCCAATAGCGATCAGGGCGATCATCGACACCACGCCGATCTGCAACGAATAGGTCAGGCCGCGACGCAGCACCGAGCCGACAGCGTGCCGACGCCCCTCGCCCAGCATCCGCGCCGTCATCACCTGAACGCCCAGCATCAGGCCCACCGCCGTCGTCACCACGATCGACGTCGGCGCCCAGGCCAACGAATGGAACGCCAGTTCCTGGCTGGAATAGTTGCCCACCACGATGGCGTCGGTCAGCCCCATGGTCATGATCCCGATGCGCGCCAGGATCACCGGCCATGCCAGGTTCAGCAGGTCGCGGAAGGCGGTACGGGTCTGGGGGCTGAGCGCGATCATCGGACGCGGCACAGGCCACGCCGACCCGCTGGGGTCAACTCCCAAAAACGTTGAGGGCTTGGCCTACCAGGCGCCCAGTTCGCGAAGCTGACGCACCAGTTCCTCAGGAGCCTCGCCGGCGTCGAGGTCGGTCAGATCGACCGGCGCATCCTTGGGCTCGAAATATCGCCAGCCCTGGAAGGGTCGCCGGGCCATGGGCGCCGTGCGGATGACCTTGGGTTCGAGCGTGATCTCGCATCGGCTCTGCTTGCCCTCGCCCAAGGTGGTGATGTCCAGCACCGGTTGGCGACAGACGATCGTTCCCTTCACCACCCAGTAGAGCGAGCCGCCGTCCTCGATCTCGGTCGCTCGTTTCGGCGTCATGCGTGTGTGGACGACGAGCGCCCCGCCCCGGGCAGCGCGGGCCTCCAGCCATTCGACGTCCGGCACCCCGACGCCCAGCTTGATCATGTGAAGCGGCATGGCGCCCACGTAGTGCCCCTTAGGCGCATTGGCCAGATTCTTAATCTAAAGGGGCTAGCCATGATCGCGCGCCGCTCAGTTCGCCCAGCGCGTTTAGGACCAGTATGTACGGATTGATTACCCGCCTCACGGCCCATGCCGGCCGCCGCGACGAACTGGGCCTCTGCCTGCTGGACCCCAGTGTGAAGCGGCCAGGCTGCCACAGCTATGTGCTGGCGCAAGATCCGAAGGACGCCGACGCCCTGTGGGTCACCGAGGTGTGGATGAGCAAGGCGACGCACGACGCCTGGTCAGCCAGCATCCGGGAAACAGGCGTCATGCGACCCGCCCTGGCGCTGATCGCCACCTTCGGCGACACCGTCTTCACCCGCCCCATCGGCGGCGTGGGGCTTTAGTCCGCCTTCACCACCGCCAGCACGGCCGCCTCGACGACCTGATCGCCAAGCGACGCGACGCTTTCCACCACGCCGTCGAACGGCGCGGTCAGGGCGTGTTCCATCTTCATGGCTTCCAGCACCACGACCGGCTGGCCTTTCGTCACAGCGTCCCCGGCCTTGACCGGCGTCGCGACGATCTTGCCAGGCATGGGCGCGCGCAGCGAACCATCCGACACCGCGCCCGCGCCTGAACCCACGGCGGCGCGATAGGACGTGACGCGCCGCGCCTCGCCATCGACGAACAGGACAAAACCCTCGTCGATCGTCTGATAGCCGAACAGGCGATCCCCGGCCTGGACCTGATCGAACCCGACGTGGGCCAGTTCGCCCTGCGAACCGCGCCAGCCCATTTCGACCGGCGTGACCGCAGCGGACAAGCCCTGACCGTCGACGTGCGCCCAGACGGTCGTCTGGGTCGGCGCATTCAGACGCACGCCATAGGACAGACCCGGCTGCCCGCACCAGGGGCTGAAACGGTCCGAACGCGTCTCGACCGCATCCGCCGCCGCTTCCGCAATCAGGGTCAGGGCCGCCAGCGTTGCTTCGTCGGACGGCTGCGGCTGCAACGCCGCCTCCTCCGCCGCGATGAAGCCCGTGTCCACATCGCCCGCGACGAACCGCGGATGCTCGAGACAGCGCTTCAGGAAGCCGGCGTTGGCCTTGACCGGCCAGACCTCGACCGCGCCGGCCGCCTCGGCCAGACGCGCCGCCGCCGCCTCGCGCGTGTCCTCATGCACGATCAGCTTGGCGATCATGGGATCATAGAACTGGCTGACCTCGCCGCCCTGCTCCACGCCGGTATCGACGCGTATGCCTTCAGGCATGACGAAATGCTCCAGCTTGCCGATGGAGGGCAGGAATCCGTTGGCCGGATCCTCGGCATACAGCCGCGCCTCCATGGCCCAGCCGTTCAGCTGGATCTCGGCCTGCTTCAGGGGGACCGGCTCGCCCGCGGCAACGCGGAACTGCCACTCGACCAGATCGACGCCTGTCACGCTCTCGGTCACGGGATGCTCGACCTGCAGCCGGGTGTTCATCTCCATGAACCAGACGCCGTCCGCCTTCAGCCCGTCCGAGGCGTCGGCGATGAACTCGATTGTCCCGGCCCCGACGTAGTTCACGGCCTTGGCCGCCTTGATCGCGGCCCCGGTCACGGCGGCGCGCACGGCCTCGCTCATGCCCGGCGCGGGCGCCTCTTCGATCACCTTCTGGTGGCGGCGTTGCAGCGAACAGTCGCGCTCATAAAGGTGGACGACCTCGCCATGCTTGTCGCCGAACACCTGCACCTCGATGTGGCGTGGGCGGGTGATATAGCGTTCGATCAGCACCCGATCGTCGCCGAAGGCCGCCGCCCCTTCCCGCTTGGCGCTGGCCAGACCGGCGGCGAAATCGGCCGGATCATCGACCCGCTTCATCCCCTTGCCGCCGCCGCCCGCGACCGCCTTGATCAGCACCGGATAGCCGATCCGCGCCGCCTCGGCCGTCAGGGTTTCCTCCGACTGATCCGCGCCCTGATAGCCCGGCGTCACCGGCACGCCCGCCTGGATCATCAGTTCCTTGGCCGCGTCCTTCAGGCCCATGGCGCGAATCGAGGACGGGTCCGGCCCGATCCAGATCAGGCCCGCCGCCGCGACGGCCTCGGCGAAATCGGCGTTCTCGCTCAGAAAACCATAGCCGGGGTGGATCGCCTCTGCGCCGGTCGCCTTGGCCGCCGCCAGCACCTTGGCGCCGTCCAGATAGCTCTCGCGCGCCGCCGCCGGCCCGATCAGCACCGCCTCGTCGGCCTCGCGCACATGCAGGGCGTTTGCATCCGCCTCGGAATAGACGGCGATGGTGCGTATCCCCATCCGCTTGGCGGTGCGGAAGACACGGCAGGCGATTTCGCCGCGATTGGCGACAAGGACGGACTTGAACATGAAGCGGTCTTAGCCGGATCGTGCGCATCAGGCGAGAGGCAGGGCACGACCCTTCTCACGCGACGCGGCAGGCGTTAAGCCCCTTCCATGTCCCTGCGCCCCCTCTTCGTCACCCAGGTCTATGAAGCATCGCTCGCCGAAGGGCGTGGCTGGCCCGACTTCAACGAACAGCTGATCGACGTCATCCGCATGATGGCCGAGGAGGATGCGGCCGGCCGCCAATGGTGCAAGGCCAACGCCTATCGAGGCTACACCTCCTACGGATCGCTGAACGACCTGCCCCAGCGCTTCCCGGAGTTCGCGGAGCTGAAGCGCCACCTGGATCGCCACGCCGTCGCCTACGCCAAGGCGCTGAACTTCGACCTGGCCCGCAAACCCCGCCTCGACAATCTGTGGGTCAACATCTTGAAGCCCGGCGGCGGCCATACGGGTCACATTCACCCGCACGCCTTCCTGTCGGGCACCGTCTATATCGACGTGCCAGACGGCGCCTCATCGCTGAAGCTGGAAGACCCCCGCCTGCCCTTCATGATGGCCCGACCGTCGGTGACCGATGACGCGAGCGAGGCCGAGCGACCGTTCGTCTATCTGCAGCCTCAGGCAGGCACGGTGCTGATGTGGGAAAGCTGGCTGCGGCACGAGGTGCCGACCAACCTGGCCAAGGCCGACCGGATTTCGATCAGCTTCAACTACGCGTGAAATCGGCCGCCGTTTCCGGCGGCCGATCAGCGCAATCAGACCGTCCAGCTGGCCTTGCGCTTTTCCAGGAAGGCGGCGACGCCCTCGCGGCCTTCGTCCGATACGCGGGCGCGGGCGATGCGTTTGGCGGTTTCGTCCATCAGACCGTTGTCGATCTTGTGGTGGGCGATGTCGTTGACCAGACGCTTGGCCTCACCCATCGCGCCCGGCGCATTGTTGGTCAGGCTGTCGCTCAGCATCGAGATGAACTCGTCCACCGATCCTTCGGGCAGCACGAGGTCGATCAGGCCGGCATGGGCGGCGTAGTCGGCGTCGAAGGCGTTGGCGGTCAGGAACAACTGGCGGGCGCGGCGCGCGCCGACGGCCTCGATCACATAGGGGGCGATGGTCGCCGGGATCAGACCCAGCTTGACCTCGGAGAAGGCGAAGCGCGCCCCCTCGACCGCCACGGCCATGTCGCAGGCGGCGACGATGCCCGCTCCGCCGCCCATGGCGTTGCCCTCGACCAGCGCCACCGTCAGGGCGGGAATGTCGTGCAGGGCCTTCAGCATTTTCGCGAGGCCCATGGCGTCGTCGCGGTTGTCGCTCTCGGACCAGCCGGCGGCGTCGCGCATCCAGTTCAGATCGGCCCCGGCGCTGAAGGTGCCGCCCGCCCCCCGAATAAAGACGGCTCGCACCCGGTCCGCGCCATGCAGCGTTTCGAACGCCTCATGCAGGGCTGCGATGGTCGCGGCGTCGAAGGCGTTCTTCTTGGCCGGCCGGTTGATGGTGACGAAGACGACCCCGTCGGTGGTCGAATCGATCTGCACCAGATCGTCGTCGGCGTCCGGCGCGGCATCGGGCACCAGCGGCTGGGCGATACTGTTGATCTCGGCCGCCTCGGAGTCGGTGACGTCCAGGGCGTTGAGGTCGGCTTCGGTCGGTTGATCGGCCATGGGGGGTCTCCAAACTGCGTGTCCGCTCACAACGAGGCGCGGACCAATAGGTTACATCCGGAACAGGCCGAACGTCGTCTCCGGGATCGGGGCGTTCAGGCTGGCGCTGATGGCTAGGCCCAGCACATCGCGGGTCTGGGCCGGGTCGATGACGCCGTCGTCCCACAGGCGGGCGGTGGCGTAATAGGGATTGCCCTCGTCCTCATACTTTTGGCGGATGGGCGCCTTGAAGGCCTCGGCGT
>NZ_JAELUF010001018.1 GCF_016429195.1 Brevundimonas sp. ASV9 | reverse complement strand
CCCCCCCCCCCCCCCCCCCCCCCCCCCCCCCCCCCCCCCCCCCCCCCCCCCCCCCCCCCCCCCCCCCCCCCCCCCCCCCCCCCCCCCCCCCCCCCCCCCCCCCCCCCCCCCCCCTTTTAATGATCCGCCGACCACCGAGATCTACACTGTGATGTATTCGTCGGCAGCGTCAGATGTGTATAAGAGACAGGTCCTGACCCTGGCCCGCGCCCACGCCGCCTTCTACGAGGCCGCCAAGGCCCAGCGCGGGGCCTTGGACTTCCCCGATCTCGTCGCGCGCGCCGCCGCCCTGCTGACCGAAAGCGGGGCCGCCGC
>NZ_JAELUF010001017.1 GCF_016429195.1 Brevundimonas sp. ASV9 | reverse complement strand
CCCCCCCCCCCCCCCCCCCCCCCCCCCCCCCCCCCCCCCCCCCCCCCCCCCCCCCCCCCCCCCCCCCCCCCCCCCCCCCCCCCCCCCCCCCCCCCCCCCCCCCCCCCCCCCCCTCTTTAATGATACGCCGACCACCGAGATCTACACTGTGATGTATTCGTCGGCAGCGTCAGATGTGTATAAGAGACAGGTTGTAGGCTTGGTAGAGTTTTCAATCCGAACAACCGGCGACCCAAAATCGGTCGATCGTTTCGAACTGAGAAGTTTTGCCGGCCTCTTCGCTGAACGCTAAACGTCCGCAACGGGTCGAAGGCAGA
>NZ_JAELUF010001016.1 GCF_016429195.1 Brevundimonas sp. ASV9 | reverse complement strand
CCCCCCCCCCCCCCCCCCCCCCCCCCCCCCCCCCCCCCCCCCCCCCCCCCCCCCCCCCCCCCCCCCCCCCCCCCCCCCCCCCCCCCCCCCCCCCCCCCCCCCCCCCCCCCCCCTTTTTAATGATCCGCCGACCACCGAGATCTACACTGTGATGTATTCGTCGGCAGCGTCAGATGTGTATAAGAGACAGGTCCAGCGCCGCCGAATAGTCGCCCTCGACCACCAGCTTGCGGAATTTGGCCGAGCCGGTGACGTTGGTCCGTTCGCCGACGTTGATGAACACAGGGCGCACTTACGCTACCAATTCAAAAGGTTCG
>NZ_JAELUF010001015.1 GCF_016429195.1 Brevundimonas sp. ASV9 | reverse complement strand
CCCCCCCCCCCCCCCCCCCCCCCCCCCCCCCCCCCCCCCCCCCCCCCCCCCCCCCCCCCCCCCCCCCCCCCCCCCCCCCCCCCCCCCCCCCCCCCCCCCCCCCCCCCCCCCCCCTTTTTAATGACACGGCGACCACCGAGATCTACACTGTGATGTATTCGTCGGCAGCGTCAGATGTGTATAAGAGACAGGTCGAGAGCCGGCCGAAATCGGAATAGGGGTCCTGATAGAAGCCCATCTCCTTGCCCAACTGCTCGGCGTACAGCCCCCACCCTTCCGCATAGGCGCCGTAGCCGCCGAACCGGCGGAAGCGCGGC
>NZ_JAELUF010001014.1 GCF_016429195.1 Brevundimonas sp. ASV9 | reverse complement strand
GGTCAACGAACTGGTCAATGCGGCCGACGGCAAGGCGATCATCATGCCGGGCTTCTTTTGCGATTATGGCGTCAACATCCACCTGGGTGCGCGGGCCTTTGCGAACGCCAACTGCGTGTTCCTGGACCTGTCTCTTATACACATCTGACGCTGCCGACGAATACATCACAGTGTAGATCTCGGTGGTCGCGGGATCATTAAAAAGGGGGGGGGGGGGGGGGGGGGGGGGGGGGGGGGGGGGGGGGGGGGGGGGGGGGGGGGGGGGGGGGGGGGGGGGGGGGGGGGGGGGGGGGGGGGGGGGGGGGGGGGGGGGGGGGG
>NZ_JAELUF010001013.1 GCF_016429195.1 Brevundimonas sp. ASV9 | reverse complement strand
CCCCCCCCCCCCCCCCCCCCCCCCCCCCCCCCCCCCCCCCCCCCCCCCCCCCCCCCCCCCCCCCCCCCCCCCCCCCCCCCCCCCCCCCCCCCCCCCCCCCCCCCCCCCCCCCCCCTTTTAATGATACCGCGACCACCGAGATCTACACTGTGATGTATTCGTCGGCAGCGTCAGATGTGTATAAGAGACAGGCCCATGACCGGTTTCGGCGAGGACGAGACGGGGACCATCTGGTTCTTCACCCGCGACGACACCGATTTCGCCCGTGACGTCGCCGGCGGGGGCCAAAACGGCATGTTCTGCTACCAGGCCAAGGAC
>NZ_JAELUF010000011.1 GCF_016429195.1 Brevundimonas sp. ASV9 | reverse complement strand
CCCCCCCCCCCCCCCCCCCCCCCCCCCCCCCCCCCCCCCCCCCCCCCCCCCCCCCCCCCCCCCCCCCCCCCCCCCCCCCCCCCCCCCCCCCCCCCCCCCCCCCTTTTCCAGCAGAAGACGGCATACGCGATACGATTGCTGGTCTCGTGGGCTCGGAGATGTGTATAAGAGACAGGCCCAAACCTGCGCCCCAGCGGCGACCGCCGGCCGTGGCGGCGGCGCGACCGCGACTGGTGGTCAGCAAACGCCCGCCCGACGTCGAACCCCTGCCCGCCGCGCCCGCCCCGCCGGGTCCGCCCCTGCCCTTGCTGGGCGCGGCACAGATCGCCGGCGCCATGACGGTCGGCTCAGGTCCGGGCGGCGGCGGCGGAAAGGGCGTCGGCGGATCGGGGGGCTCGGGCGTGACCGGCGCGGGTTCAGGCTCGGGCGGAGGATCGTGCGACATGGTGCGCTGGGTTCAGGACGCGGTGCGCGACGACCAGGCCGTGCGCCGCGCCGTCATAGCCGCATCCCAGGACATGGACGCGAACGGCCGCGCCATCCTGGTCTGGAACGGCGACTGGCTGCAAAGCCGCAACCAGGCCGGCAAGGGTCTGGCTGGCGTGCGCCAGGCCATCGCCCTGGAAGTCGCCTTCGCCCCGGCCGAGTGCAAGAGCCAGCGCATGACGGGCTTGGCGGTCCTGAAGCTGGAAGACCGCCCCGGCGGCGCGCAACTGGCCCTGGGCAAGGGCAGCTGGCGCTGGTCGGATCTGCTGGGCGCGGGCTGAGGCGCCGACGCCCATTCAGACGGTCGTCGGCAAAAACACCGTCTAGTTCGTCTAATTCGTCTGATTTCCCTCTCCCCGACTATGCGATGCGTCCGCTGCGGGCGAACCGAGACAGGATCGCACGGCCTGAAGGCATGGGCAGGAAGATGACGCTGACGGGCAGTAGGAGATTAGAATCGTTGGACTGACCTCACGCGAATAGGATGGCTATCCCATCCTTTCGTCCTCCTCCGGCAAGCCGCGCCTTCGCGGCGCAGACCGGGGGACCCAGCGGCGCGCGATAGCGCGAACCTGTCGCGCAAGGCCGCTTCAAGATCATGCGGCGGACGCATCGCCTTCGGCGCCGCTGGGTCCCCCGGTCGCTTCGCGCCGGAGGATGACGAAAGAATAAGACGTGGTGTTCAGCCCCTCGGGCCGAACAGGATGAGCCCGGCGCCGACCAGACAGACCAGGCCGCCCAGGATGTCCCAGCGATCCGGCGAGATCTTCTCGACCAGCGCCATCCAGACCAGGGAAGCGCAGATATATACGCCGCCGTAGGCCGCGAAGGCGCGGCCCGCCGCGTCGCTGGGGACGAAGGTCAGGAGCCAGGCGAAGGCGATCAGGCAGGCGACGCCGGGCGCCAGCCACAGGGGTGAACGATCCAGCTTCAGCCAGGCCCAGAAGGCGAAACAGCCGCCGATCTCCGCCAGGGCCGCCAGCGGATAGATCAGCAGGGTTTTCACTCCGGCTTAGCAGCGTCGGCCTTGGCCGCGCGTTCGGCCGCCAGCTTGGCCAGGACCCGGCCGCGGCCGCGCGACAGGGCGTGGATGGCGCCGCGCATGGTGGCGACCTCTTGCTCGGAGAAGGCGGCGCGGCCCAGCATGACGCGCAGGTTCTGGCTCATCGAGCGCTTCTTCTCGGGCGGATAGAAGAAGCCACCGTTTTCCAGCTCGTCTTCCAGATGTTCGTACATGCCGATCAGAAGCTCGTTCGACGCCGGCGGTTCGCCGTCGCGGAATCGCGGCGGCGGGGCGTCCAGGATCAGGGTGCGCCATTCATAGGCGTTGATCGCCACGGCCTGGGCCAGGTTCAGCGAGTGGTGTTTCGGGTCGATCGGGATGGTGACGATGCCGGCGCTCAGGGCGATGTCGGTCGTCTCCAGCCCGGCGCGCTCGCCGCCGAACAAGAGGCCCGTCTTCAGCCCGGAGGCGGTGTCGTCATAGAGGACGCGGCTGGCCTCGCGCGGCGTGCGCACGGGCTGGCGCGTCTCGCGCGGGCGGGCGGTTGTGGCGAAGACGGTGTTCAGGTCGGCGATGGCTTCGGCGACACTGTCGAACACCCGCACCCCGTCCAAGACCCAGTCGGCGCCCGAGGCCGTGGCCCAGGCCCGCTCCTGGGGCCAGCCGTCGCGGGGACTGACCAGGCGCAGGTCCGACAGGCCGAAGTTGGCCATCACCCGCGCCACGGCGCCGATGTTTTCGGCCATCTGCGACTTGTCGAGAATGACGGCGGGAGGTGTCAGCTCAGGCAACGCAATCAGTCCTCGCCCACCATGGCGATCCAGGGGTCGGCGGTTCCGGCCTCGACCTCGGCGACCTTGACGGCGGGCCAGCCGATGGAGGCGCTGGCTGAGGCGGTCCAGGCGGCGACGATGAAGTCGCGCAGTTCGCCGGCGCCCGCCGCCAGACGTTCGTTGACGAAGGCCGCGCCGCGCGGGTCAGCGTCACGGAAACCGCCGGCCTTTTCCAGGCGATAGAAGGGGATCACCGTGCCGAGCGTCGTGGTCAGATAGGAGACGGTGCGCGCCTTGACGTCGAACCCATCCAGTCTGGCGGCCGGCATGGCGGCCTCGACGGCGTCCAAACGGGCGACGCGGTTGGTGAACTCGCCCTCGAAGACGGCGTGGGTCTGGCGCGAATTGGTAAAGCCTTCCGGGTTCGGGAAGTCGCCCCAGCCGTTGTAGTGAATGCTGGTGTGATGCGGCTGAGAGCCGTCGCCGACGTAGTGGCCCATCACGCCGATGTCGCGCAGGATCAGGGCCTCGCGGCGGATGCGGTCGGCGCGGTACCAGGCCTGACGCTCCATATTGGTCTCACGCTTTTCGGCGGCGTTCAGCACGCGCCAATAGGCGAAGTCGCGGCCCAGCTGCTGCCAGGCGTCCATCATGGCGTAGGGCAGATAGCCGGCGTCGTTGACGTCCAGACCGGCCTTGGTCAGGGCTGCGTCGTATTCGGACTTCAGGCGCGGCAGGTCGTTGAGGCTCATGCCGCGCTGGTCGTAGACGCGACCCTGGTCGTCCAGATCGACGAAGTGGGCGGTGTCGCGCTCGCGGTCGTGCGGCTGGCCGGCGCCCTTCCAGCGGTCGGGCTCGCGCGCCAGCTCGCCCACGTCGGCGATGGCGGCCGGGGTGCGCAGGAAGGCCGGCAGTTCGTCCGGCAGGGCCCGCATCGCGGCCACGCCGATCAGGCGGTGGCCGGTGTTGCCCCAGGCGGTGACGGTGACAGCCGGCGCGGCGACCGCGACGAGGGCCAGGGCGGCGATGGCGAGACGTTTCATGGACAAACCTCAACAAGGATCACGCCCGTCTAACGCATCCTTGATCGCGCCTCCAGCGTCCAAGGGGTGGTGCGAGGCGCATCGGCGCCTAGGTTATGAAGGCTCCCCCTTCGTCTGTTTCAGGCTCCACGCCCTTGGGGAGCGATGACGTGATTGCGTCGTCGCCGTCGTCGGACGGCCCTTTCCAGTGGACGCCAGACCGAAAGGACATTCCCATGCGCACGCCCCGCATCGCCCTTCTTGCTTCCGTCGCCCTTCTTGCGACCGCCGCGACCGCTCACGCCCAAGACGCATCAACCACATCGCAGACGCCGGCGGCCGCGCCGATGGCCGGCTCGACCACCTTCACCGATGACGAGCTGAAGAAGTTCGACGACGCCATGGCCAAGGTGAGAGCGGTCAGCGACACGCTGAACGGCGCCCAGCCGACGCCGGAACAGCAGGCCCAGATGGCCGCCGCAGTTCAGGATTCGGGGCTGGAAGTGACGCGCTTCAACACCCTGTCCAACGCCGTCGCCGCCGATCCGGCCCTGGCCGCGCGCATTCGGGTGGTCAACGCCACGCCGCCCGCGCCCGGCACGCCGGCCGCCGCCGTGACCGATGACGAACTGAACCGCTTCGTCACCGCCATGACGCAGATCCGCGCCGTCACGGCCGAGGTGCAGAATAACCAGGCGACGCCCGAACAGAGCGCCAGACTGACGGCGGCGGTCCAGGCGTCCGGCCTGACGACCGAGCGTTTCAACGCCATCTCGCAACTGGTGTCCGCGACGCCCTATCTTCAGGCCAAGGCGCAACTGGCCGGCGCGCGTCTGGAGAAGGGCGTGAGCCAGTAGCGATCAGGTGTCGGCGGGCTCGCGCCGGGTGTCCGGCGCGGCCGGGCCCGCCTCGTCCTCGTTGAGCAGACGGCCTTCGCGACGGGGCTTGATATAGGGGGCGGGCTGGGGCGTCGGCATATTGCCGCGCATCAGCTGGCGGCCGGCCTTGAGCCCGCCGGTCAGTTGCAGGTCCAGACGGGCCTCGTCGCGACGGCGCACGTCGCCGATGGTCTCGGCCGCCTCATGCTCGTCCAAGCCCAGTTCGACCAGGGCGCGCTCGCCGAACTTGAGCGCGGACTCGAACGTCTCGCGGATCTGGTAGTCCACCCCGGCCTGGATCAGGCGCATCGAATGCCCTCGGTCGAAGGCGCGGGCCATGATCCGGGTGGTCGGGAACTCCGACTTGACCAGTTCGACGATGCGGTCGGCGGCCTCGGGCTTGTCCACGCAGACCAGGACCATCTCGGCCTCCTCCGCGCCTGACGCGCGCAGGGTGTGCAGCTGGGTGCCGTCGCCGTAGTAGACCTTGAACCCGAACTGGGAGGCGGCCTGGATCATCTCCACGTCGTTCTCGATGATCGACACGTCCACGTCGCGAGCCAGCAGGGGTTGGGACACGACCTGGGCGAAACGGCCGAAGCCGATGATCAGCACCTGGCCGCGCAGGTCCTTGGCGAAGTCCACGCCCTCGGCGCCTTCAGCGTCCTGGACCGGCTTGGGCGACAGCCGCGCGATCAGCAGCGAGGTCAGGGGCGTCAGGGCCATCGACAGGATCACCACCGCCGACATCATCGCCCCGATGCGGGCGTCGAACAGGCCGGCGGCGACGGCGGCGCCGTACAGGACAAAGGCGAACTCGCCGCCTTGTGCGAACAGGCCCGCGCGCTCGACCGCCTCATGGTGCGAGGCCTTGAACAGGCGCGCGACGGCATAGATGCCCACGCCCTTGACCAGCATGAAGGCCACGACCCCGCCCAGCACCAGACGCCAGTCGGCGACGACCACCGAGACGTCCAGCGACATGCCGACGCTGAGGAAGAACAGGCCCAGCAGAATGGCTCGGAACGGCTCGACGTCGGCCTCCAGCTGGTGACGGAAGGTGGATTCCGACAGCAGGACGCCGGCCAGGAAGGCGCCCATGGCCATGGACAGGCCGCCCAGGGACATGGCCCAGGCGGCGCCGACCACCACCAGCAGGGCCGCCGCCGTCATCACCTCGCGCCCGCCGTACTGGGCCAGGAGACGGAAGACCGGATTGACCAGATATTTGCCGGCCAGAAGCACACCGCCGACCGCTGCGACCGCGAAGCCGACGGTCTGCCACAGGGGCGGCGCCTGTTCGTTGGCCACGCCCAGCACCGAGGCCAGGACGGCGACGATGGCCAGCAGCGGCACGATGGCCAGGTCTTCCAGCAGCAGGATGGAGACCGCCCGCTGGCCCGGCCCGCCCGCGATTTCGCCGCGCTCTTCCAGCATCTGCATGATGACGGCGGTGGACGACAGGACAAAGCCCATGGCGCCGACGAAGGCGACGGGTGCGGAGAAGCCGGCCAGCATCGCGGTCAGAGTCAGGATCAGGCCGCAGAAGAGCACCTGGGCCGCGCCGAGGCCGAAGATTTCCTTGCGCAGTCCCCAAAGCCGTTTGGGCCGCATCTCCAGCCCGATGATGAACAGGAAGATGACCACGCCGAACTCGGCGACGTGCAGGATGGTCTCGGGCTCGCGGAACAGCTTCAGACCGAAGGGACCGATGGCGAGGCCCGCCGCCAGATAGCCAAGCACCGATCCCAAGCCGATGCGCTTGAACACCGGGACGGCGAGCACGCCCGCGGCCAGCAGAGCGGCCGCCGCGCCCAGATCCAGTCCCGTCGTCGCCTCAGCCATCGCATTCCCCCAAGCTTGGCCTCTATTGTGGAGGTCCTGAGCGGCGATTGCGAGAGGACACGAAAGACACGCTGAAAGATCATCGTGCGTCGAGGGGGATTTGGCGCCACAGTTTCGCCCCATGACGACCCGCGACTGGCGTCAAGACAACAACCGGAGGAAGCCATGTCCCGCATCATCAAGATGGCGGCGCTGTCCGTTCTGAGCCTGTCGTTCGCCGCGCCGCCGGTCGCCGTGCCGAGCGTCGCCCTGGCCAAGCCGCTGGATGGCGAGCCGACGCCGGCGGCGTGCAGACCATTTGGGTTCCTGTTAGAAGAGCCGCAGTTTGTCCCTGCACACCTAGGCGCCCCCGGATACGTGCCGCCGCCGGTGGCAATTAACCCATCGCGGAAAGAGGATCGCGCCGAGTATACGGGTCCGCCCATCAATCTACCTGGGCCGCCACCACCTCCAGCACCTCCACCTCCACCTCCACCGCCGTCGCCGCCTGCTACGATGGCGGGGAATGTGGTGGTCACCGGATCTCGTGTTTCGGCGATCATGCCGGCGCCCGCGCCCGCCGATACCGAACGCTATCCGGACGCGACGCCTAACCCGGTGAAGCGAACCAGCGATCAGCCGGTGTCGACCTTCTCCATCGACGTGGACACGGCGTCCTATTCGAACGTGAAGCGCTTCATCGACGAGGGGCGTGCGCCGCCCAAGGATGCGGTGCGGGTCGAGGAGCTGATCAACGCCTTCGACTATGACTATGCCCGGCCGACCAGCCAGACCCGGCCTTTCGCCATCACGACGGCGGTCGCGGCCTCGCCTTGGGCTGACGGACGTCAGATCGTGCACATCGGCCTGCAAGGTTACGAACTGCCGGCGAGCGAGCAGCGGCCGTTGAACCTAACCTTCCTGGTCGACGTCTCAGGCTCGATGCGCAGCTCCGACAAGCTGGACCTGGCCAAGAAGGCGATGAACCTGGCCATCGACCGGCTGAGGCCGCAGGACACCTTGGCCGTCACCTATTATGCGGAAGGCGCCGGCACGACCCTGCAGCCGACGAAGGGCGACGAAAAGCTGAAGATGCGCTGTGCGGTCGCCAGCCTGAAGGCCTCTGGCGGCACGGCCGGGGCGACCGGCATGACCAACGCCTATGACCAGGCCCAGGCGAATTTCGCCCGCGACAAGGTCAATCGCATCCTGATGTTCACCGACGGCGACTTCAACGTCGGGGTGACCGACAACAAGCGGCTGGAGGACTATGTCGACGAAAAGCGCGGGACCGGGATCTACCTGTCGGTCTACGGCTTCGGGCGCGGCAACTATCAGGACGAACGGATGCAGACCATCGCCCAGGCGGGCAATGGGGTCGCGGCCTATGTCGGGGACCTGAGGGACGCGCGCCGGCTGTTCGGGCCGGCCTTCGACAAGGGCGCCTTCCCCATAGCCGACGACGTCAAGATCCAGGTCGAGTTCAATCCCGCCCGCGTCGCGGAATGGCGGCTGATCGGCTATGAGACCCGGCTGCTGAACGAAGAAGACTTCAACAACGACCAGGTCGATGCGGGCGAGGTCGGATCCGGCGCCAGCGTCACGGCCCTGTATGAAATCACCCCCGTCGGCGGCCCGACGCAGATCCCCGATCGGCGCTATCCCGACAACCGCATCGGGGTCGGCGGCGGCGATCCGAACGGTGAGATCGGCTTTATCCAGGTGCGCTACAAACAGCCGGGCCAGAGCCGATCGGACCTGATCCAGCAACCGCTGACCAATCGCGCGGGCGGGCCGGTCAGCGCCCAGCCGCCCGAGGCCACGCGCTGGGCCATCGCGGTCGCCGGCTTCGGTCAGAAGCTGCGGGGCGATCCGTGGATGACGGCCGACTATGGCTGGGACCGGATGATCGATCAGGCGCAAGGGGCCAGGGGCGAGGACCCCTATGGCGACCGGGCCGAGTTCGTCCAGCTGGTGCGGGCGGCCCAGGGCCTTCCCCCGATGCGGACGCCCTGACCGGAACCGCCACCCTCGCGGCGGGTTTTCCAGCGCAACGCTTCAACCAAGGAAACCCGCCATGAAGATCCGCGACGTGATGACCAAGGACGTGCATCTGGCCCGCCCCGCCGACACCATCCAGGACGTGGCCAGCCGCATGGCCAAGGGCGACTTCGGCTTCGTGCCCGTGGCGGACGGCGATCAGTTGATCGGCACCATCACCGACCGCGACATCGTGGTGCGCGCCCTGGCCACGGGCGCCGCCTCGAGCGCCTCGGTTGTGGAGTTCATCACCCGCGATCCGCAGACGGTGCTGGACACCGACGACCTGAAGGTCGTGCTGGACCTGATGGGCGCCAAGCAGATCCGTCGCGCCCCGGTCGTGGACAAGCATGGCCGCGTGGTCGGCGTCGTGTCGCTGGGCGACCTGTCGACCCGCGTGAAAGAGAAGTACGCCGGCGAGACGCTGGAAAGCATCTCGCGTTAAGACCTGCGTAACCGCGCCCCGACACCGGGCGTCAAGGATCGTCGTTCATGCTGTTCCTTCGAATATCGGAGGATGGCATGGCGCGCGCACAGTTCCAGAAGGGTCAGAAGGTCTGGGTCGAGTGCGTCGGCGCCTGGGCCTTTATCGAACAGGTCCAGCCCGTCTGGGCCAAGGGGTTCGAAGAGCCCGTGCGCGTCACCTATGACGTCGGTCTGGGGCGCGAGTTCACCGCCAACGAACTGTTGCTGGCGACCGATGATCCGGCCTCGGATCAGGGTTTGAGCGACTGGCGGCTGCTGCGGGCGCGCAACAAGTGGCAGCTGCCCGAGGATTGCCTGCATCACCCCCACCCCGGCACCTATCCGGTCGTCGTCACCGATCGGGCGGACTGGGGCGGTTGGCGCGTGCCGGGCGCCGAATACGACCGTGACCCCCAGCACATCGAGTTTCAGGCCCGCCTGATCGCCGCCGCGCCCCAACTGATGCGCCTCGCCCAGGATCTGGTGGATCTGGTCGCCGAGACGCCGGATGATGCGCCGCCGGCCGTCCTGACCCTGGCCCGACAGGCGCGCGATGTGCTGCATGGGGTGACGCGGGTGCTTGAGCCTGCGCCCGAACGCCTGCTGTCGCCGGTCGCCGCCGCTTAAAAACCCGTTAAAAGCGCGCGCCGAGCCTCGACACGAATCCGCGACGCAGCCTAGATTCCGGCAACGAAGTGTTTGTCGGAGGGTCGGGGCTTGCGGGACGAGGAGCGGCGGGAAAATCGGTCGGGGCGTCGCGCTTCCGACCGCGCCGCCGGCGCGCCCGCCTGGTTGCGGATCGCCGTCCTGGTCCTGGCGCTGATCGCGGCCGCCTATGCCCTGATGGCGTCGCGCGAGTTCAGCCGGCCGACCCGCGAAATCGGCCGCCTGGAAGCTGAAAATCTCAAGCTAAATGCAGACCTGGTCGCCAGCCAGACCGCGGTGCTGATCCAGTCGGCCGATGCGGGCCTGGCCGCGGGTCGCACCGCCATTGTCGCCAAACGCGCCCCCATAGAGGTCGTCGAGGCCGCGCAGGCCGCCGCGCCCAAGGTCGCCTTCACCCTGGTCGGCCCCGGCGAAACTGTGCAGGCCGCCAAGGGCGAAGGATCGGTCGTCGCCGGCCAGGCCAATGCCGACGGCCTGAGGCTGGAGGCGCGGATCGCGCCCGTCCTGCCGACAGGCGGCGAAACACGGATCGTGTCGGCGGGCGGCGTGGTGCTGGCCTCGGCGCGCGCCGCAGAGATCGGCCAGCCCATCCGCACCCTGATCGGCGTCGATGCCTCGTCCCTGGTTGATGAGGCCGAACCGCGCGCCGTGACGCTGGGGGGACAGGCCGGCCTCGCTGCGGCCGCTCAGGCCCGCGCGGGTGGTCCCTATGCGGTCGCGATCTCGGAAGGGACGACCGCCTCCGTCTTCGACGACGCCTGGGTGGTGCTCGCGCCGCTGCTGCTGGGGGTCGGGGTCGTGGTTCTGTTCGTCCTCTATGGCCTGCGCCAGACGCGCCAGCACCGCGAACGGGTGGCCACCGAAAAGCGGTTCCGCATCGCCGTCGAAGCCGCGCGGTGCGGGGTGTGGGAATGGGATCTGGCCAAGGGCGAGGTGTCGCTGTCGGACTATATGGCCGCGCTGCTGGGCTTTTCGCGCGGCGGTGTGACCGACGCCGAAGATGTGATCGGCCGCGTCCATCCGCGCTTTCAGGAAGATTTCCGCCACGCCCTGCGCCAGGCGGCGGCCTATGGCGCCTTTGAGATCACCTTCCCGGTGGCGGGACCGGACGGGCGAGCGCGGTGGATCGACGCGCGGGGCCAGGCGCGCGGCGAGCGCGGCGACATGGGCTTTTCCGCCATCCTAGGCGTGGCGTTGGACATCACCGAGGCCCGCCGCGCCAAGGCCGCCGCCCAGGCCGCCGAAAGCCGGCTGCGAGACGGGGTGGAGAGCATCTCCGAGGCCTTCGTCCTGTTCGATCGTCAGGGGCGGCTGATCCTGTGGAACCAGGCGTTCGAGGACGCCTTCGGCTTCGATCACGGCGTGGTGCGGCGTGGCGCCATGAAGGACGAGCTGAACCGGATCGCCGGCCTGGCCATCAAGGCCGAGCATCGTCCGGCCAGCGGTCGTGCGGGCCTGCGCGAGGTCGAGCTGAACGACGGGCGCTGGCTGCAACTGTCCGAGCGGTTCACTTCCGAGGGCGGGTCGGTCGTCACCGCCGCCGACATCACCGCCATCAAACGCCAGGAGGCCGAGCGCCGCCGCGCCGCCGACGATCTGCGGGCCACCGTCGATCAGCTGGAATCCAGCCAGGAGAAGCTGTCGCTGCTGGCGCGCAAATACGAGGTCGCCATGACCCGGGCCGAGGCCGCCAACCAGGCCAAGTCCGAGTTCCTGGCCAATATGAGCCACGAACTGCGCACGCCGCTGAACGCCATCAACGGCTTCTCAGAGATCATGGCCAGCGAGCTGTTCGGGCCGCTGAACGAGAAATACAAGGGATACGCCGGCGACATCCTGAAGTCGGGCCAGCACCTGCTCAGCCTGATCAACGACGTGCTGGACATGGCCAAGATCGAGGCCGGCAAGATGACCCTGCACTTTGAGCCGGTCTCCTTGCGCGAGGTGTGCGAGGACGCGGTGCGGCTGATGCGCGGCAAGGTGCAGGAGGCGGGCCTCAAGATCGCGGTCGAGGCCGGCGACCTGCCCGACATCGAGGCCGATCAGCGCGGCGTCAAACAGGTGATGCTGAACCTGATCTCCAACGCCGTGAAGTTCACGCCCGAGGGCGGCTCCATCGTCGTGTCGCTGAAACCCTTCGTGGGGGCCGAGGGCGAGGACCGCGTCCGCGTCGCCTGCGCCGACACCGGCATCGGCATCGCGCCCGAAGACCTGGTGCGCCTCGCCCGCCCGTTCGAACAGGTCGAGGGCCAGCATTCCAAGACCACCCAGGGCACCGGCCTGGGCCTGGCCCTGACCAAATCCCTGATCGAAATGCACGGCGGCCAGCTGAGCATGGAAAGCCAGCCGGGCGTCGGCACCGTCGTCAGCTTCGACCTGCCGGTGAAGCGGCCGGATCAGACCGTGCAGCCGATCCGGGCGGCGTTCGCGGCTTGAGCATGGTCTGCACTATTGCAGATTGACGCGATGCGGATCACGCTCACCCCATGGTCATCAAGCTTTCCACATCGTTCGCCGTCGCCTTGGCGGCCATCGCCGCCGTGGGATCCTTACGAGCGCAGACTTCGGGCGCACTAGCCACGATTAGGGTGACAGGAGATCCCTATTACACACTGCCGCATGAGATCGTGATTGAACCCGATACACCGCACATCGGGCGAACCCGGCGGGAGATAGAGATGCGGACCTGGCGGGCTGTGAGGACATCCGAAGGCCGGACCGATAGCATCACCTCGGAGCAATGCCCGGCCCTTCGCGACGCTGCCTTGGCGTTCGGCAACGTATCCGGCCAAGCATTGCGGGCGCGCGCCCTGACCGTAGCGTCAGACCCCATTCCGATGGGATCCACGATGAAGGACGGCTTTTCAACGGAGGTGACGTTCACCGGGCTTCAGAGCGATGGCGCGAGGGTCGAGCTCACGGCCAAGGGCGGAGCTTTCGCACAGTGGGGCCACGCCACCGTCGCCGCCCTGCTTGACTGTTGGGCGCCGCTGATTCCTTCACCGCCTTCTGACCTAACGCCGCTGCAGCTTTTGAGCGGCCTGGACCTGACCTCTTTCCGCAACTCGACTGGCCCTTCCAGAGCCGAAGGCTTGAAGCGTCCCCACGATTGGGGTTTCGCCCGCGTTGTAACCCGCGACGACGTCGTCGCCTTGGAACGCCCCGGCGACTGGATCGTCGGTTTGCGAACTATTCGATGGACGCCCGAAGGCTTCATCGTCTGCTTTACGGACAAAGCTCTGAACGGCGGTTCCTATAACGCGCAGAGCACCCTGCGGCTGACCAACGATGGCTTGGGCGGCTTCAAGGCGCAAGAAACGCTGGCGCCCGATCCCACCTGCCTGCCCAATGCGGGACAGGGCTGACCAGCCGCCAACGCCTAAACGCCTCCCCTAAACCAACTCCACGCCCATTGCGGTGGCTTCGCCGCCGCCGATGCAAAGGGCGGCCATGCCGCGGGTCTTGCCGTGGGCTTTCAGGGCGGACAGGAGGGTGGTCAGGACGCGGGCGCCGGATGCGCCGAGCGGGTGGCCCAGGGCGCAGGCGCCGCCGTTGACGTTGATCTTGTCGTGGGGGATGCCGAGTTCCTGCATGGCGATCATCGGCACGATAGCGAAGGCCTCGTTGACCTCCCACAAATCGACGTCGTCGGCGCTCCAGCCCGCCTTCTTCAGCGCCTTTTGCAGAGCGAAAACCGGGGCGGTGGTGAACAGGTGCGGCTCGTGAGCGTGGGCGGCCTGGCTGACGACGCGGGCGATCGGCGTCAGACCCAGGGTTTCAGCCGTAGACCGGCGCATCATGACCAGGGCGGCGGCGCCGTCCGAGATCGAGGCGGCCGAGGCGGCGGTGATCGTGCCGTCCTTGCCGAAGGCGGGCTTCAGATTGGGGATCTTGGACGGGTCGGAACGGGTCGGCTGTTCGTCGCGGTCGACGGTGACGGGGCCTTTGCGCGTCTTGACCTCGACCGAGGCGATTTCGGCGTCGAATGCGCCTGTCTCCTGGGCGCGCTTGGCCCGGCCGGCGCTCTCGATGGCGTAGGCGTCCTGCTGCTCGCGGGTGAACTGATAGTCCTTGGCCGTGTCCTCGGCGAACTGGCCCATCAGTTTGCCGGGGGTGTAGGCGTCCTCCAGCCCGTCCAGATACATGCTGTCGGAAATGACGTCGTGACCGATGCGGGCGCCGCCCCGGTGCTTTTGCATAAGATACGGGGCGTTGGTCATGGACTCCATGCCGCCCGCCACGATCACGTCGGCCGAACCGGCGGCCAGCGCATCGTGCGCCATCATCGCCGCCTGCATGCCCGAGCCGCACATCTTGTTGATGGTGGTGGCCTCGGTCGAGGTGGGCAGGCCCGCGCCCATGCCCGCCTGACGCGCAGGCGCCTGGCCCAGGCCCGCAGGCAGGACGCAGCCCATGATGATCTGCTCGACCTTTTGCGGATCGAGGCCCGCGCGCTCCAGCGCCGCCTTGACCGCGACGGCGCCCAGGTCGGTGGACTTGGCGTCGGACAGCGCGCCCTGGAAACCGCCCATCGGGGTGCGGGCGTAGGAGACGATGACGACGGGATCGGCGGACGTGGTCGCGGACATGGGGACGGCTTCCTCTATTTCGGGCGAGAGATAGCGATCCCGGCCGGTCAGGAAAAGTGCAGCCGCCGATACTTGCCCCGGAAATAGAGCAGCGGATCGCGGCGCGGCTCGAACCGGGCGCGCCGGACCCGGCCGATGATGACCAGGTGATCGCCGGCCTCGACGATCTGTTCGGTTCCGCATTCGAAGCTGGCCAGGGCGCCCGAGAGGATGGGCGCGCCGGTGTCCCATGTCTCCCACGCCACGTCCTGGAACCGGTCGGCCTGGGACCGGGCGAAGACGCCCGAGGTCGGCTGCTGGCCGATATGCAGGACGTTGATGGCGAAATGCTCGGCCTGGCGGAAGCGGTCGACATTGGTGGACGAGCGGGCCAGGCAGAACAGGATCAGCGGCGGGTCCAGTGACACGGACGAAAAGGAGTTGGCGGTCAGGCCGACGGGCTGACCGGCCTCGTCCAGGGTCGTGACCACCGTGACCCCGGTGGCGAAACAGCCCAGGGCGTCGCGCAGGGTGCGGGGATCCGAGCCGGCCTGATAATATAGGGCGTCGCGCGGGGCGTGGCGTTCCAGGAAGCCCAGGAGGGCGGCGTTCTCGGCCTCGACCGCGTCAGGCGCCTCGGCGCGCGCGATCGTTTGGATCGGGACGCCGGCCAGTTGCGCCTCAAGCTCGGGCGAGACGGCCCCCTGCCCTTCGGCGACGACCGCCAGACAGCCGGCCAGGGCCGGGCCGGTGACGGAGAGCGCAGGGACGACGGCCGCCAGCGTCGTGTCGGAACAGACGATGGCCGGGCGAGAGGGAAGCTCGGTCAGCAGTCGGCGCAAGGCGGCGGAGCCGTCGTCCGCCTCGTCGAAGTCGGCGGTCAGCATGACATGGCGGCCGGCCTCGACCAGCGCGCGCACCGACCGGCGCCAGTCGCCGGACAGACGCTCGGGCGCGCCGATCAGCAGGACGATCGGATCCTCGGGGTCGCCCCAGCTTTCGACGTCCAGGCCTCCGTGCGGGGGCGGCGATGCGGTCATGAGGCGGGGCGGTCCGGTCGTGAAGCGTGAGGCGATCCCTATTAGGGGAAGACCGGCGCCCGGCGCCAGAACTGTATCAGCCGCCGTAGCCTCGGCCGCCGCCGCCGAAGCCGCCGCGCGAGACGACGGTGGTGCGGCTCTGCACCCGCGTCGGGGCCTGACGGGCCACGTCGCCATGCTCGCGCGCATTGGTCAGGGTCTTGCCGGTGCGATAGTCGCGGTAGGCGTAGCCGCCGCCGTAGCCGTTCGACAGCCGCCCTTCGCGGTCGCGATACAGCGGTCCGCCGCCGCGATAGCCGCCGCCGTTCAGCAGCTGGCCGACGATGAAGCCGGTCAGCAGCGGGCTGAAGAAGGAGCCGCCGTTATTGTTCGGCTGGCACTGCGACGGTCCCCACTGGCCCTCGCACTCCTCGCGGGTGGCGTAGCGCGGCGCGGTCTTGGCGGCCTCCTGCTGAGCCTTGGCCAGGGCGGCGTCGCATTCGTTGTCGGGAATGTCGTTGGCGGCCTTGCATTCGTCCAGCGACTGATAGGCCAGGGTCGGCTCGGGCTCGGGCGCCGGCACGCGCTGGGGCGAGCCGCAGGCGGCCAGCGAGAAGCTGGCCGTCGCCATCAGGCTGCTGACGTGCAGGACGCGCGAGCGCTTGAGCCGGCGCATGGTGTCGGTCTTGGCCAGGTTCTGGGGCAGGTCTTTGGGATCGGTCATGGCGGTCACGACGTCATGCAGGCGGCGTTGAGCAGGCCGACGCAGATGGAGATGGAGGCCAGATAGACGGCCGCGGCGATCTCGCCCGCCTCGATGCGGACGACCAGATTGCGGAAGGCCATTCGGCTGATGGCGACGAAGACGACGATCTGGATCACGCCGGCCAGCAGCGCCCAGGCCGCGAACTCCATCAGGCTGACGGTGTGCGACAGCGCCGAGGCCAGAGGCAGGACATAGCCGATCAGGGCGCCCCCGAGCGCAATGGCGGCGGCCGTGTTCCCCTCACGGATCAGCGTATGCTCGTGATACGGCGTGACCCACTGGTAGATCAGCTTGAAGGCCAGGGTGAAGGCGCCCGCCATGGCGAAGGCGATCAGGAAGGCGATCGCCCCCTGCTGAAAAATGAACCAGTCGAACATCGGTCTTGCCCCCTTCGGATTGCGTGCTCAGGCGCGGAACTCGGCCATTTCCAGCGGAATGCCGATCATGATTTCGTGCGTGGTGTCGCCGCCCTCGGGCTGCTGCTCCAGGGCCAGCATCAGCTCGCGCCCGCCGCCCAGTTCGCGCGCATACAGCATGCAGGTCTGGAAGATCTTGGCATAGGGCGCGGTCGCGGCGCGGTCGTCCCAGATCGTCTCCCACAGGGTGACGGGCGGCTGGATGGCGTCGCTCTCGGCGAACCAGAACCGGGGATAGTCGGGCAGCTCCTCGGCCGCGCCGTGAAAGACCGGCGCCGACAACCGATCGCGCCAGATGCGGCGTTCGCGCTCGCCCGGCGGATAGGCCGAGGTCCAGGGCACGAACAGGCTGAAGTCGTAGGATTCCAGACCGGCCTCATCGTCGCTCATGGCCTGAAGCATGACGTGGTCGTCGGTGTAGAAGCGATGGACGAACTGGCCGCTGTCCAGGCTGACCAACCCCTGGGCCGAGATGTCCAGCACGTCGCGATCCAGAGCGAACTGGGTCTCGTCGCCCAGCCGGCGCCAGGCCAGCGGGTCCAGCGACACGGTGCGGCCCACGGTGATGTTGCGCACCGTCGCCAATCGATTGGCAGGCGCGACCTTCTCCGACGATCCGAAAAGCTTCTTGAACATGGGCGACTATCTAGGCCCGATGCGCGCCGACGGCGAGCGAACAGAAGCGATGCGACCGAATGAGGCGGTTCATGGCGCGACATTCCGTCCGATCTTGCGTCAAGTCAAGCGTTCATGTTACGCGTTTCATGTAACGATATGCCAAACGACGGATCGCCCTCTTCCACCGCCAACGACCGCATCCGTGCGTGGCGACAGGCGCGTCGTGAGGCCGGCTTGGTCAAGCTGGAGCTTTGGGTGCCGGCCGCCGCCCGCGACGACGTCAAGGCGGCCGTTCGCGCCATCGTCACCGATTCAACACGCGGACCGCAGCTTGCGGGGCGCCCGCGCCGCCCCACTTCCGATTCCATCCCCCCTGGAGACGACCATCAAATGGACGCCGTGATCGAGACCCCCTGGACCGTGCCCGCCATCAAGGCGGCGCTGGACGGCTCAACCCTGCTGCGTGACGGCGAAATGACCCTGCGCGTGGTCGAGGGCGCCGAGCCGGTGCTGCTGGCGACCATGCACGAATACGGCGACCTGCCGGTCTATCTGAGCGTCGGCGGCGCCCAGATCGTCTGCTCGGTCCTGCTGTGGCCGGTGTCTGAGCAGAAGGACCGCCACGCCTTCAACGAGTTCTTGCTGAAGGCCCAGCGCGTGGTGCCCCTGTCCAACTTCGCCATCACCAATGTCGGTGGCGAAGACGTGTACGAACTGATGGGCGAACTCTCTTGCAAGACGACGCTTCAGACCATCCTGATCGAACTGCGCACCCTGGCCGAGAATGCGATCGACGCCACCGAACTGCGTGAAACCTTCGGCGCCGACGCCGCCTGATCCCGGAAGACCGACCATGTCCATGCTCAGAAAACTGTCCGCCCTGTTCCGCGGCACGGCCCACGATGCGGCCCAGGGCGTCGTCGACGCCAATGCGCTGAAGATCCTCGACCAGGAAATCCGCGACGCCGACAATGCGCAAGGCAAGGCCAGAGACGATCTCGCCGGCCTGGTGGCGCGCCGCCGCATGGCCGAAAACGAACTTGCATCGTTCAGGGACCAGATCGCCAAATACGAAAGCTCGGCCCGCACCGCCCTGGGTCAGGGCAAGACCGATCTGGCGCGCGAAGTCGCCGGCCGCATCGCCGAGCTGGAGGTCGAGATCACCAGCCGCAGCCCGCTGATCGAGGACATGAAGACGGCCGAGACGCGCCTGCGCACGGCCATCGCCTCGACCGACCAGAAGATCGAGACGCTTCGTCGCGAGATCGACATCGTCAAGGTCAACGATTCCGTCCAGAAGGCCCAGACGTCGGTCGCCCTGAACTCGGCCGGCGCGCAGTCACGTATCGGCTCGGCGGCGGACAGCCTGCAACGCATCAAGCAGCGCCAGGCGATCCAGGAAGAGAAGCTGAACGCCAGCCAGGCGCTGGAGGATCGCCGCACCGGCGCGGACCTGGACGCCAAGCTGCGCGAGGCCGGCATCCTGCCCGGTCACTCCTCGGCCGACGACGTCCTGGCCCGCCTCAGCCAGCCGGAGGTGACCGTGGTCACGCCGCGCATCGGGCAATCGACGCCTGACAAGGACCCGGCCTGATCCATGGAGCGTCTGCGCTTCGATCCCCGCACCGACTGGGAAGCCAAGGCCGAGGAACTCGGCTTCACCTGGCGCCACACCGACGGCAAACCCTATTGGGACGAGACGGCGGCCTATGCCTTTTCGCTGGCCGAGATCGAGGACAGGATCGAGGCGCCGACCGAGGAACTGCACGGCCTTTGTCTGGAGCTGGTCAACGAGGCCGTCCAGTCCGAGCGGCTGATGGAGCAGCTCGATATTCCCGAGACCATGCGGGACTATGTGGCCGACAGCTGGAAGCGGGGCGACCCGTCCCTCTATGGCCGGTTCGACTTCGCCTATGACGGCACGGGTCCGGCGAAACTGTACGAATACAACGCCGACACCCCGACCAGCATCTATGAGACGGCGGTGTTCCAGTGGCTGTGGCTGGAGGATCAGATCAAGGCCGGCGCCCTGCCCGCCGATGCGGATCAGTTCAACAGCCTGCATGAGAAGCTGGTCGATCGCTTCCGCGTCATCTTCCCGAACGGCGGCTTCGTGCATTTCGCCTCGGACGCCGATTTCGTCGAGGACCGCCAGACGGTGCGCTTCCTGGAAGATCTGGCCCAGCAGGCCGGGTTGGAGCCGCAGTTCGTCGCCATCGACCAGATCGGGCTGAACGCCGACGGCCGGTTCGTGGACCACGAGAACTGGATCATCCAGGCGATGTTCAAGCTCTATCCGTGGGAGCAGATGCTGCGCGACGACTACGCCGCGCCCCTGCCGACGGCGGACGTGACCGTGCTGGAGCCGGCGTGGAAGAGCATCCTGTCCAACAAGGCCATACTGCCGCTGTTGTGGGAGCGACACGCGGGCCACCCCAATCTGCTGGAGAGCTATTTCGAGGGCGATCCGGCCGAGGCGGCGCTGGGCTCATCCTACGTCCGCAAGCCGTTGTTCTCGCGCGAGGGCGACAATGTCGAACTGATCGACCAGGGCGTCAGCGCCGCAGAGGTGGTGGACGGCGGCTATGGCGCAGGGCGTCACATCCGCCAGGCGCTGTGCGATCCGCCCCTGTTCGACGGCAACCATGTGATCGTCGGGTCTTGGGTGGTGGGAACGGAACCCGCGGGCATCAGCCTGCGGGAGGATACCGGGCGCATCACGAGAAACACCTCGCGTTTCGTGCCGCACTTCATCCGCGACTGAAGCGCCGGCAGGCAACCAAGCCGGACGACCGCCGTTTTGTCGGCTGACATCAACCGACAAGAAGCCTCCCCATGCGCAATGTCCGCCTCGCTCTGATCGCCACCACCGCCCTGACCCTGGCGGGCGGCGCTGCCGTCGCCCAGACGCAATATCCTTCGACGACCCAAGATCGGCTGGGTGCGGTCGTGGGCGCCCTTTTCGGCGATCGTCTGGGCCTGTCGGCCATGGATCAGGCCTGGCTGCGCGGCGGCCGTCCGCTGCGTGACGGCCAGAGCCAGTTCTCGACCCGCGTGGACGCCAGCGTGCGCGCCGGAAGCGTCTCCGCCTCGGCCGCGACGCGCCTGCGCGCTGACTATTCCGCCTTGGTCGATCTGGAGAACCAATATGCCGTCGGCGGCATTTCGGCCCAGGAACGCGCCGATCTGAACGCCCGCTACACCGCCCTGACCCAGACGCTGGAAGCCGGCGCCTCGGGCTATGCCGACATGGACACCGTCGCCCAAGGCCGTGCGGACTTTGAGACCCGCGTTAACGCCGCCGTGACCGCGCGCCGCATCACCCGCACCGAGGCGACACGCCTGAAAACGGACTATCAGGCCCTGATCCAGCTGGAGAGCCGCTACAGCGCCGATGGATCGATCAGCGCCAGCGAGCGCGCCGATCTGGACGCGCGTCTGGACGCTCTGGATCTGCGCGTCGGCGACGGCCCGGCCGGACAGACGCCGTCCGCCAACCTGCCCGCCCGCACCCGTCTGGCGAACCTGGAAACCGCCCTGACCGCCGCCGAACGCTCGGGCGCCGTCAGCCGCACCGAGGCCGCCGACATCCGCGTCGAGGCCGGCGACCTCACTCGCCTGGACGCCGCCTACAGCCGCACCAGCCCCTCGTCCGACGACACGGCCTACCTGAGCCGCCGCATCGGCGAACTGGAACTGCGCGCCCGCCGCTAGGCCTGGCCAAAGCGTCCCGTGTGATCCGGCGCGGGACGCCTTTAGGCCTCAAGCTTCCGACGAGCGTCCGCTTGTTGTGACGCTGCGGCGCGGCCTCTTCCGGAGCGTCTCTTCGATACCCTCTAGTCAGAACGGGCTTTTCCGTGTCTATCTAATGAAAATGTCTACCGGTGTCATATCCGGAAGCCGTCAACCAGAGCGGCAGACAGAGGAGACAGGTCAGGTCGGAGCACGGGGGATTTCAACCGGCGTTTTCCAGCCTTGATTGGAGGGAGAACGCGACTTGAGAACCATCGACCGCCGCGCCGCTTTGACCGGTCTGCTGGGAGGCGTCGCCGCTGCAGGCCTGCCCGTGCGCGCCGCCTTCGCCCAAACCAACGAAGAGGCGGCGCCGCTGGGTCGGGAATGGGCGTCCATGAAATGGCGGCGGGGAATCGAGGGCCAGCGAATGGCCGACTTGGGGAACGGGACCTTCCTCAATCCCATCATGTCGGGCGACCACCCCGATCCGTCGATCCTGAAGGATGGCGACGACTACTATATGACCTTCTCGTCGTTCGAGTCGGTGCCGGGAATCCACATCTGGCATTCGCGCGATCTGGTGAACTGGCAGCCTGTCGTCGCCACCCTGACAACAAACATCGGCTCTGTCTGGGCGCCCGAACTGATCAAGCACGAGGGCAGGTTCTACTGCTACATCCCCGCCCGCCTCCCCGAGTATCGCTCCAACTACGTCATCTGGGCGGACAGGATCGAGGGGCCGTGGAGCGAGCCGATCGACCTGAAGATCCCGGCCAACATCGATCCCGGCCACATCGTCGGCGAGGACGGCAAACGCTATCTGTTCCTGAACGGCGGCGACCGGGTGAAGCTAACCGATGACGGCCTGGCCACCGACGGCCCGGTCGAGCGAGGCGTCTACAAGGCCTGGCGCTATCCTGACGACTGGATCGTCGAAGGCTTCGCCCAGGAAGGGCCCAAGCTGCTGCGGCGCGGCGACTATTTCTACATGATCACCGCCATCGGCGGCACGGCCGGCCCGCCCACCGGCCATATGGTCATCGCCGCACGGTCGAAGTCGATCGACGGCCCGTGGAAAGACTGCCCGCACAACCCCATCGTCCGCACCGCTTCGGGTGCCGAGAAATGGTGGTCGCGCGGCCATGCCACCCTGGTCGAGGGACCGACCGACGGCGACTGGTGGATGGTCTATCACGGCTATGAAAACGCCTATTGGAGCCTGGGCCGCCAGACCCTGCTGGACCCCATCGAGTGGACCGACGACGGCTGGTTCCGCGCCAAGGGCGGCGACCTGTCCCAGCCCATCGCGATGCCGCGCGGCGGCCAGGCCCTGCCGCACGGCATGGCCCTGTCGGACGACTTCTCGACGGACAAGTTCGGCATCCAGTGGAGCTTCTACGACCCGCAGCCGAACGAGAAGGATCGGCTGCGTCGCGAAAACGGCGTCCTGCACATGCGCGCCAAGGGCAAGGCGCCGGTCGATTGCTCGCCCCTGACCTTCGTCCAGGGCGAGCAGGCCTATCAGATCGAGTGTGAGGTCGAGATCGATCCCGGCGCGGTGGCGGGCCTGATCCTGTTCTACGACCGGGCGCTGTATGCCGGCCTCGGTTTCGACGCGACCCGCTATGTCACACACCAGTACGGGATTGAGCGGGGCCGGCCGGCCAATCCGCACGGCCGGCGCATGTTCATCCGCCTGACCAACGCCTATCAGAACGTCTATTTCGACACCTCCGGCGACGGCGTGACATGGAACCGGTTCGACCGGGGCATGGAGGTCTCGGGCTACAACCAGAACGTCCGTGGCGGCTTCATGATGCTGCGGCCGGGCATATACGCCGCCGGCGAGGGCGAGGCGCGGTTCAAGAATTTCAAGTTCAAGGCGCTGTAATAAACGAGCACATTTTTGGTGTGGCGAAACACAGGTTTTCGTTTTATGACACCGGTGACATTGACGCTTAGGGCGCGTCGATTTCATCACGAGATTTTGGAGTTCCTCGATATTTGAGGGACAGGGGACTGTCGGCATCCGGCCCGCCAAGAGGCACGGAGCACGACAAGAGCGGAGGGAACTATGCGAAACCAACAGACGGGATACCTGCGCGCGGCCGTTTCGCCAGCGGCGCTCGTTGTGGGGGCCATGCTGTTCGTGGCCCCGGTTCAAGCTCAAGAGAGCCAGAGCCAGGACGCCACCGAAGTGGGTGAGATCGTCGTCACCGGCATCCGTGCGTCGCTGGCCAGCGCCTTGACCGAAAAGCGCCGCTCCAACACAATCGTCGACGTCATAAACGCCGAGGACATCGCCGACTTCCCAGATGCCAACCTGGCGGAATCGCTGCAACGCATCCCGGGTGTGTCCATCGACCGCGAAAACGGCGAGGGCAACTCGATCTCGGTCCGCGGCCTGGGCGGCGACTTCACCCGCGTGCGTCTGAACGGGTTGGAGACCCTGTCGACCTCGGGCGCCAGCAATGCCGACGGCGCCCTGCGTCGCGACCGGGGCTTCCAGTTCAACACCTTCGCCTCCGAGCTGTTCAACTCGCTGAAGGTTCAGAAGTCCGCCGACGCCCAGACGGACGAGGGCTCGCTGGGCGCCACGGTCGATCTGATCTCGGGGCGTCCGTTCGACTTCAAGGAACGTCGCCTGGCCCTAACGCTTCAAGACGCCTATTACGAGAACGGCAGCACTCACAATCCGCGCCTCGCCCTGCTGGCGTCCGACCGCTGGACCAGCAAGATCGGCGAGTTCGGGCTTCTGGGCTCAGTCGCCTACAATGAGCGCACCCAGGCGATCGACAGCTATTCGCGTCAGGTCGGCTCGTTCGACTACACCTATCGCGGCGCGACCTTCAACAATGTGGGGACCAACGCGGCCGGCGATCACCAGGGCTTCGCCCTGCCCATCGGCACCAATCCCGCGACCGCCCTGCCCCGCGTCACCAATCCGGAGGCGCGCAACTATCTGATCGGCTCGAACCCGGCCGCCTACAATCTGATCAACGGCACTGCGACGCGCGGCTCGCTGGTGCGCATCCCGGCGCTGGCGACGCTGAACCACCGCGACGTGGAGCAGGACCGGTTGGGGGTGACCCTTTCGGGTCAGTGGCGTCCGAGCGAGCGGACCACGATCAACTTCGACAATCTGTATTCGAAGATGACGCAGATCTCGACCAACTACCAGATCGGACCGGTGGGGCTGAACCGCAACAACACCAACGGCAACCGCACCACCACGTCCTTCAGCTACCAGACCTATCCGACGACCAGCGCGACCAACAACTCCTACGCCAACCGTCGCGCCGCCTACGCCAACTGCGCGACCCAGGCCGCGACCGAGTTCCGCGACGCGATCGACTGCGGCCAGTCGCTGTATGGCTCCACCCCGATCTTCACAACGGCGCCGGGCGCGACAAACCAGAATCTGGCCGCCGGAACGGGCAGCTTCAATCCCAACAACCTGGACGTCTACGACTACTACAATCAGCCGGGATCGGTCGGTTACGTCGCCCACCCCCAGTATCTGGCCATGCGAGGCGCGTTCATCGGGCGGCCATCGGTGCGATTGATCGATGCGGGACTGAGCGAGACGGGCGCCAACGCCAACTATCTGGTGCTGGGCAACGTCGACTTCCGCTCGGCGGTCGATCAGGGCGGCTACACCACCGAATTCCGCCAGAACTCGATCAATATCGAGCACGAGTTCAGCGACACCTTCCGCATGTCGCTGCTGGTCGGCGATTCCAAGTCGACCAACGATAACACCGGCCTGCTGGTCGACTTCATCCGGCTGGATTCGGGCCAGGGCGTCGCGGGCAACGACTACTTCGTCTATGACGACCGCCAAGGCGGCGACATGCCGATCATGAAGTTCGGCTTCGACGTCGCCAATCCGAACAACTGGGACTTCGTGAAGGGCTATTCGGCCATTCGCAACTACCGGACCATCACCGAAAACGGCTACCAAACCGCCAAGGCCGATTTCGTCTGGGACCTGAACGACGACTTCACGTTCAAGTTCGGCATCGGCAAGCGCAAGTTCGACTTCTACTATACGCGCTACGAGCGGCTGATCAGCGACACGATGAACCCGTCGCTGCTAGAGGGCGTGCGCTCCGGACTGGCGGCCGCCACGACCGTCGGACAGATGGGACAGCTGGTCAGCTGGGGCGACGGACTGAACGTGCAGGAAGGCACCCCGACCAGCTTCTTCGCGCCCAATCTGGAAGCCTTCAAGAACCGCTTCGGCTTCGACTGCGACTGTATCAACGCCTGGGGCGACTGGCGTCTGTCGGACCTGCGCAACGGCGGGGTCAACACCTTCTGGGTCGATGAGGACAGCCTATCCTACTATGGCCAGATGGACTTCCGCGTGCCGCTGTTCATGGGCGAACTGCGCGGCAACGCCGGGCTACGTCGCGCCGAGACCAAGATCGATTCCCGCGGACGCTCGCCCAGCGGCCGTCCGGTCGAGAACGACAACCAGTACAACGACACCCTGCCGTCGATGAACCTGGTGTGGGAGCTGAATGACAAGCTGATGCTGCGTTTCGCGGCGGCCAAGGTCATGGCCCGCCCGCAGATGACGGCTCTGCAGCCCGGCGTCACGGCCTTCACCGTTCCGGTCGGCATCGGCGCCGACCCGGCCCAGTTCGACGGATCCAACGCGGCGATCACCCTGGGCAACACCAAGCTGAAGCCGTTCCGCGCGTCCAATCTGGACTTCAACGTCGAATGGTATTTCGCCCGCGACGCCATTCTGTCGGTTGCGGTCTTCCACAAGGAGATCGAAAGCTTCCCGCAGGTGGTGCTGCGCGAAGGCAAGCTGAGCGAGATCTTCAACGCCGAACAGATCGCCAATCTGCGCGCCGCCTATGACGGCCTGACCGACGTCGCCTCCGACAGCCGCCGGGCCTATATCGACCAGGACCTGCCCTTCCAGGTGCGTCAGTACAACGATGCGCCGGGCGGTAAGCTGGACGGGTTTGAGATCGCCTATCAGCAGAACTTCACCTTCCTGCCCGCGCCGTTCGACGGCTTCGGCATCCAGGCCAACTACACCCAGATCGAATCCGAGCTGGAATACATCCTGGACCCGGCCCGCAATCTGACCGGCACGGCGCCCTTCCTGGGCGCCTCGCCCAAGTCGTTCAACGCCACGATCTTCTATGAGGTCGAGAAGTGGAGCGCGCGTGTCTCGTCGGCCTATCGCGCCGCCTATCAGACCACCTATCCGCTGGCGTCGGGCGGTTGCGATCCGGGCGTGTGCGACTCGCCGCTGATCAACGACTTCATCGGCTCGGAAGAGACGCTGAACGTGGATGCGTCCTTCACCTATAAGCTGACGGACAATGTCACCTTCACCGCCGAGGCGCTGAACCTGACCAACCAGACCGACACCCGTTGGGCCTATCAGGCCGATCCGGTGGTCAACAACTATGGCTCGACCGGCCGCCAGTACTTCGTCGGCGCACGGTTCGTCTTCTGATGACGACGATCGACAGCTGACTCCTCCCGGGACGCTGTCCCTTCAGGGGACGCCGCGAAACATCGGCGTCCCCTTCTTTTTGCCGATCCCGAAAGGCTCTCGATGAAGAACACGCTCCTCATCCTAGGCGTCCTGGCGATCGCGGCCGGCGTCACGTCAGCGCCGACGTCAGCGCAGGAACCGGTCGCCGCCTCGCCCGCCGTCGCCTGGAGCAGCGCCGCCCTGCGCCATCCGACCGACTGGTATGGATCGGCCGAAGCGCGTCGACTGGCCGCGATCGTCATCCAGCATCAATCGGCCGAAGGCGGCTGGCCCAAGAACACCGACCTATTCGCCCCGCCCCGCCCCGATGCGGACCCGGCGCTAAACAATACGATCGACAACGGCGGCACGACCCAGCCGCTGGTTTTCCTGGCCCGAACGATCGCGGCCGGGGACGCCGAAAGCCGCGCCGCCTTCGACCGAGGTCTCGACTATCTGCTGGCGGCGCAACAGCCCCACGGCGGCTGGGCCCAGTTCTATCCGCTGCGCGGCGGCTATCACGACCAGATCACCTACAACGACGACGCCATGGTCCATGTGATGGAGCTGTTGCGCGATGTGGGCGACGGCGCAGCGCCCTATGGCTTCGTCGATGAAGCGCGGCGCGAGCGGGCGCGTCAGGCCGTGGCGCGCGGGGTCGAGACCCTGCTGAAGACGCAGGTGCGGCGCGACGGCGTCCTGACCGGCTGGTGCGCCCAGCACGACGCCCGGACCCTGGCGCCCGCCTGGGCGCGTCGTTTCGAGCCCCCGTCCCTGTCGGGCCAGGAAAGCGTCGGCATCGTGCGCTTCCTGATGAGCCTGCCAGACCCCGGTCCCGACGTCGTCGCCGCCGTGGACGGCGCCGTCGCCTGGCTGGAGAGCGCGGCGCTCCACGACACGACCGAGGTCTTCGTCACCGACGCCCAAGGCCGTCGCGACCGCATCCTGGCTCCCAAGCCCGGCGCGAGGATCTGGGCCAGATTCTACGATCTTGAAGAGGGCCGCCCCATCTACATCGGGCGCGATTCCGTCATCCGACGCGACCTGATGCAGATCGAGCACGAACGCCGCAACGGTTACCGCTACGTCGGCGAATGGCCTGAAACCCTGCTGACCCGCGACTATCCGGCGTGGAAACGGACGCTTGCAACGAGCTGACTGATACGATCGACGCGGCGCTGGTTCGTCTAGACATCGCACGAGTCTGGCCTAGCGTGGGCGCGCATGTCCCCCACAGCGAAGCCGCAGCAGATCACTATACATCGCGTAATCGGCCACAGAACGTGTCACGCTATTTGCCCGCATCAGGGGCTGACGCGCATCCTCATTGAAACAGCGCCGCCGCGAACGCTTCGCCTGCTGGTGCGGCCGACTTCGGGCCCAAGACGGCGCTGGCGGTCTGGCCTGAGGCCAGCACCCGGCCGCCGACCGCGCGCACGTCCTCGATTGTCTGGGCTTCCAGCTGTTCGGTCATCGACAGGCTGGAGCGCGGGGCGCCGAAGATCAGGGTCTGGGCGGCGTTGCGCCCGGCCCGGCTCATCGGGTTTTCGTCGGACATCCACAGGCCGGCCTTCATCACCGCCTTGGCCCGCGACAGCTCCTTTTCGGTCGGTCCCACCTCGGCCAGGGCGCGCACCTCGGCCGCGGAGACCTCGGCCAGTTCCTTCGCCCGGTCCGCCGCCGCCCCGGCGTAGATGCCCAGCACGCCCGTATCCTCATACGGCTCCTGATAGGCGTCGATGGCGTAGGCCAGGCCCCGCTCCTCGCGCGCGCTCTGGAACAGGCGCGAGGCCATGCCCCCGCCCAGGATCTCGCCGAACAGCCGCATGGCCGACAGCGCCGGATCGGTCGCGGACAGGGCCGGCAGCTGGAACACCAGATTGGCCTGTTCGATCTTGCGCGTCAGCTTCGCATGGCCGCCGACGAAGGCGGCCGGCGCGGGCGCATCGGCCGGCGTCGCCACCGCATCGCCGAACCAGCGCTCAGCCAGGGCCAGCAGTTCGGTCTCGTCCACCGCGCCTGAGACCGACACCACCATCCGGTCGGGCGAATACAGCCGCGCGCGCCACGCCTCGACCGACGCCTTGTCCGCCGGCTTAAGGCTGGCGACAGAGCCCAAGATGGGGCGACCCAGCGGTTGCTTGGCGAAGGCGCGCGTCTGCACCATCTCGAACACATGGTCGTCGGGCGTATCGAAGGCCTCGGCGATCTCCTGGGCCACCACGTCCTTCTCGCGCTCGATCTCGGCAGGATCGAGCGTCGGGCGGAACACCAGGTCCGACAGCACCTGCATGGCCAGCGGCAGCGAGCCGTCCAGCCCCCGCACCTCGAAACTGGTCCGCTCATAGCCGGTGGAGGCGTTGATCGTGCCGCCCTCGGCCTCGATCCGCTCGACGATCTCGCGCGCGGCCATGTCGCCGGCGCCCTTGAACACCAGATGCTCCAGCAGGTGCGACCAGCCGGACCGATCCAGCGGCTCCCACCGCGCCCCGCCCTTGACGGTGACGACGACGGCCAGGGTCTTCAGCCCCGGCATCGGATCGCAGATGACGCGGACGCCGTTGGACAGGGTGTGCAAAGAAGTCAGGACTCTAGTCTTTCCTATCGCCGCGCACGCGATGCGCGGCGGCTTGAGAACCGTCTTTCTTGGTGCGGCGGCGAAGCAGGGCCACATAGAAACCCGCAAGCGCGATCGCCAGTCCGAACCACGTCAGGGCGTATCCGAAATGGTTGTTGGAAAAGGCCGCCGGCGGCGCGGATGGCCTCAGCGCCGGGAACTCGGGATTGACGGCGGTGATGGCGAACACGGCCTCGGGCCGGACCGGGCCGGTGACGTTCAGCGCCTTGGCCATCGCCGCCGTGTCGCGGGCGTAGAAGCGGCCGTCGCGGGGCGCCGGGCTCATGGCGCCGGGCTTGTCGAACGTTCGGAACTCTCCGACCATCACCAGCGGCAGGGTGGTTTCGACCACGCGCGGACGCGCCGTCACACCGTCGCCGACAAAGCCACGATCGACCAGCAGGGTGAAATCCGCCCCCGCCGGCTTGCACGCCGAGATCAGCCGCACCCCGGCCTCGCCGTCATGGATGCTCTGAAGCTCGACGAAGGGCGCGGTGGCCAGGCCCGGACAGACGATTAGCGCCTTCCTGAATTCCAGATCACCTTCGGCCAGCACCTGCTCCAGCGGCGCGGGCGGTTTCGCCGCCGCCGCATCGGCCGCCGCGATCAGCCCTTCCTTCCACTTCAGCCGCTCGACCTGCCACACGCCCAACCCGATCAGCAGGATCAGGCCCAGCACCGTCAGCACGGTCAGGATCCAGGGGAAACGCTTCATCACTGGTTCCGATATTGCAGCCCGATCATCAGTCCCCGCCCCGGCCGCATCAAGGCCAGCGACAGGGCAACCACCAACGGCAGCCAGACGATCAGATGCACCCACATGGGCGGATGGTATTTGATTTCCACGAACAGGGCCGAGAAGCCGACGATGAAGCCGGCGATCTGCATGATGAAGCTGGCGGGGCCGTCGCCCGTCTGGATGGTGGAATAGTCCAGACCGCAGGCCGTGCAGCCGGGCGCCACCTTCAGAAAGCCCGCGAACAGCGCGCCCTGGCCACACCGGGGACAACGCCCCCGCAGCGCCCAGCGAACCGGCGTATCGGAAACGACGACGGCGCGGGACGATTGCTCGTCCCGCGCCGCTGCGATGTCTTCAGGGCCGTCTTGGTTCAACCGAAGACGACATAGACGAAGGCGAACAGGAACAGCCAGACCACATCCACGAAGTGCCAGTACCAAGCCGCCGCCTCGAAGCCGAAATGCTTCTGCGGGGTGAAGTCGCCCTTCAGCAGGCGGATCAGGCAGACCGCCAGGAAGATGGTGCCGATCAGGACGTGGAAGCCGTGGAAGCCCGTCGCCATGAAGAAGATCGAGCCGTACAGGCCCGAGTTCACGGCCTCTTCGTTGAAGAACAGCTTCTCGTGCAGGATGTGGTTGTACTCATAGGCCTGGACGCAGGTGAACAGCACGCCCAGGGCCACGGTGATGATCAGGGCGATCTTGGCGCCCTTGCGGTCGCCGACCTGGATCGCGTGGTGGGCCCAGGTGACGGTGCAGCCCGAGAGCAGCAGGGTCACGGTGTTCAGCAGCGGCAGTTGCCACGGCGACAGGACCTCGACGCCCTTCGGCGGCCAGGTCGACCAGGCCTTGGCGGTGTCGGCCCAGGTGCCGACTTCCGGCGTCAGCGCCCGCGATTCATGGAACAGCGCCATGTCGAAGAACATCCAGAAGAAGGCGACGAAGAACATCACCTCCGACGCGATGAACAGGATCATGCCGTAGCGCAGGCCCAGCGACACGACCGGCGTATGGTCGCCCGCCTTGGATTCCTTGATGACGTCCGCCCACCAGCAGAAGGCCGAGATCAGAACGCCGGCCAGACCGGCGAAGAAGACGCCCGGCTTGCCTTCGGCCAGGAAGTTGGCGGCGATCGGGCCGCCGTCCGCAGGGGCCAGGCCCTTCATCCAGATCACCGCGCCGATGAACATGATGGTCGCAGCGACCGAGGACACCAGCGGCCAGGGGCTGGGCGCCACCAGGTGGTAGTCGTGCTGCGGAGTGGCGTGGGCGTCAGCCATGAATCGCGTCTCTTCGTCGGCCAGAGTCGGTTGTTATAGCGGCTATAGCGTTCGATTTTCCCCGACGCCAGAGCCACGCCGTCTTTCCGCCTTGTTCGGGCATGCGGACGGGGCTCAGCCCTTGCGGGCCATTGGATCGGCGGGATCGTCCGGGCTGTCGGCCAATGCGCCGCCCATGCCCATTCCACCGCCGCCCATCCCTGCGCCCATGCCGCCCCCACCCCCGCCACGGCCGCCCGTTGCGCCGGCGCCTGAGCCGCGGCCTCCGGTCGAGGACGGGCGCGTCGGGCCTTGCAAGGGAATGTCCGGTCCGGTCGGCACGGGCGCCAGGTCCAGCGCCTGGCGGATGAAGTCGCGCAGCGAAACGACCAGATCATGCGTCCGCACCGGCCGCCCGGCGACCAGTTCGCGCGCCGCCTGCTGCGCCAGCCGCACCTGGTCCTCGGTGCCCAGCAGGATGATATCCGCAAGACTGGCCTCGACCGCGTCACGGATACGCCGGGTCCGGTCCGACCCCGCCGTCGCCTCGGCGCTGAGATCCAGTCCCGCCTCGCCTTGCGAGACGTTGCGGCGGCTCAGGTCGCGCTTGTGCGTCGGATCGACGGTCAAGTCGCCGGTGAAAGATCCGCCCAGCACCTTGTAGGCGGAGATAAGGGTCTTCAGCCGTTCGTTGATCTGGCGGTTCATCCGCTCGCGCCGCTGCTGGATGGTGAACATCATCACCAGCCGGATGCCCATGCCGATCAAAGTCACGAGCGCCAGCCCGACCAGGGTCAGCAGCAGACTGTGCCAGTTGGTGAAATCCAGACCGCGCAAATCCCGTCTCCGTCTCCGCGTGCAGCATGCACCTGGAGATGAAACGCACGCCGACGCGAACGGCGCCGTGTGATCAGCCGTTCATCGCCGCGAACGCCTTCGCTGAAAAGGCCGACAGCGGCTGGGGAAGGTCGTCCAGCGCGAACCAGCCGATCTCCGACAGCTTGTCCGGCTCGGTCAGCGTCGGCTCGCCGGTGAAGTCCCGGGTGACATAGATCAGGGACACCCAGTGCTGGCCGTCGGCAGGAATGATCTCTTCGGCCAGGCACAGAAAGTCGACGGCGCCGATCTTCAGCCCGCTCTCCTCCTCGGCCTCGCGCCGCGCGGCGTCGATGGAGCGCTCCATCAGGTCGACCTTGCCGCCGACGATGTTCCAGAACCCGGCCTCGGGCGCCTTCAGCCGCTTGCACAGCAAGACCCGCCCATCGGCGCGCTGGATCACCAGCCCGCAGCCGACGCCGGGAAAGTCCACGCCCGGCTTCAACGTCACGCCTTCGGCGCGTCCACGGACGGATAGAAGGTGTAGCTCAGGGTGATGTCGCGCGCGCCCTTGGCCTCACGGTCCGTGGCCAGTTCGGGGGCGATGAAATACTGGACCGGGAACTGGCGCGTCTCGCCCGCCGCCAGCGTCTGGTCGGTGAAGCAGAAACATTGCAGCTTCTGGAAATACGGCCCCGTCTGCTCGGGCGAGACATTGTAGCTGGCGCGCACCTGGATCGGCTTGTCCGAGGTGTTGGTCACGTCGAAATAGGCCAGGCCCGTCTCGCCGATCCGCACCCGCTGGGTCGATTGCTCGGCGCGGAAGGTCATCGGCACGCCACGCACATTGGTGTCGAACCGCACCATCACCGTCTCTTCCAGGATGGTGTCGGAGGCCTTGTCGGCCTTCATCGTCGTGCCGCCGAAACCCGTGACCTGGCAGAACATCCGATAGAGCGGCACGGCCGCGAACGCCGCCCCGGTCATGCCCATCACGCCGAAGACGCAGATGATGGCGATCAGATTCTTGCGGCCGGCCTTCATGGTTGGGACGTCTCCACCGCCGTCGCCAGCGCCCGCTCGGCCGCCTGGTTTTGTTGCAGGCGCAGCACCGTGGTGGCGAACACCAGCACGATGAAGGCCACCAGCGCCGAGGCGATCCAGACGTTGCGACGCTTGCGCGCGCGAAGTTCCTCAGGCGTCAGACGCATGGTTTTACGCTCCCAGACCGGACAGGGCCTCGACCAGCAGCGCCGAGAACAGCGCCATCAGATAGAGGATGGAAAAGGCGAACAGGTCCCGCGCCGGTTTGGCCTGGACCTTGACGTCATACAATGCGGCCTCGCGTCCCACGGCCTCGGCCTTGTCCGGCTCGTCGCCCGCGCGCGAACGATAGAGACGCACCGCAAGGCCCAGGAAGCCCAGGCCGCCCGCGACCGACACGACCAGATAGATGATCCCCCCCAGGCCCGCGAAGGCCGGGGCGATGGCGACCGGCACGAAGACCAGGGTGTAGAGCAGGATCTGCAACCGCGTGGACTTGGCGCCCCTGGCCACCGGCATCATCGGAATGCCCGCCTTGGCGTAGTCGCCGGCCGAATAGAGCGCCAGCGCCCAGCTGTGCGGCGGCGTCCACAGGAAGATGATCAGAAACAGCAGCCACGCCTGCCACGGCGCATGGCCCGTCGCCGCCGCCCAGCCGATCACGGGCGGAAAGGCGCCCGCCGCCCCGCCGATGACGATGTTCTGGGGCGTCCGGCGCTTCAGCAGCAAGGTGTAGAAGCCGGCATAGTAGACGATGGTCATGGCCAGCAGACCGGCCGCCAGCCAGTTCGCATTCATCCCCAGCAGCATGACCGAGAACAGGCTCAGGATGACGCCGAAGGCCATGGCGTCGTTCTTGCGCACACGCCCCGCCGCCACCGGCCGGCCGCGCGTGCGCCGCATCAGGGCGTCGGTCTCGCCTTCCAGCGCCATGTTCAGCGCCCCGGCCGCCCCGGCCCCTACGGCGATGCACAGGATGGCGATGGCCGCGACCAGCGGATTGACCGATCCGGGCGCGACGATCAGCCCGGTCGCGGCGGTGAACACCACCAGCGACATCACGCGCGGCTTCAGCAGCTGGAAGAAATCCTCCGGCTGGGCGGTCGAGATGGCGGGGCGGGTCTGAACTTCGGTCATCGGTGAGGGCCGCATAGCATACCCAAATGAAGAAGGCCGCCCCTTCCGACGGAAAGAGCGGCCTTCGATTTCATATCGCTGGAAAGGCTTAGTGCTCTTCCGCCTTGATGACCGGCAGTTCGTTGAACTGGTGGGCCGGGGGCGGCGAGGACAGGGTCCACTCCAGGGTCGTGGCGCCTTCGCCCCACGGGTTGGCGACGCCCGGACGACGACGGATCGCCGCCTCGACCAGCATGATCAGGAAGACGATCACGCCGACGACGGTGACGGCATAGCCGATCGACGAGACGTGGTTCCACAGGGTGAAGGCTTCCGGATAGTCGATGTAGCGACGCGGCATGCCCTGCAGACCCAGGAAGTGCTGCGGGAAGAACACCAGGTTCACGCCCACGAACATGATCCAGAAGTGGGTCGCGCCCAGGAACTCGTTGTACTTCACCCCGAACATCTTCTCGAACCAGTAGTAGAAGCCCGCGAAGATGGCGAAGACGGCGCCCAGCGACAGCACATAGTGGAAGTGCGCCACGACGTAATAGGTGTCGTGCAGGCTGTAATCGATGCCGGCGTTCGACAGGACCACGCCGGTCACGCCGCCGACGGTGAACAGGAAGATGAAGCCGATCGCCCACAGCATGGGCGTCTTGAAGCTGATGGACCCGCCCCACATGGTGGCGATCCAGCTGAAGATCTTCACGCCCGTCGGCACCGCGATGATCATGGTGGCGGCGATGAAATAGGCGCGCAGATTGATGCTCATGCCGACCGTGTACATGTGGTGCGCCCACACGATGAAGCCGACGAAGCCGATGGCCACCATGGCGTAGGCCATGGCCAGATATCCGAACACCGGCTTGCGGCTGAAGGTCGAGACGATGTGGCTGATGATGCCGAAGCCCGGCAGGATCAGGATGTACACTTCCGGGTGACCGAAGAACCAGAACAGGTGCTGGTACATGATCGGGTCGCCGCCGCCGGCGGGATCGAAGAAGTGGGTGTGGAAGTTGCGGTCCGTCAGCAGCATGGTGATGGCGCCGGCCAGCACGGGTAGCGACAGCAGCAGCAGGAAGGCGGTGATCAGCACCGACCAGGCGAACAGCGGCATCCGGTGAAGCGTCATGCCCGGCGCGCGCATGTTCAGGATGGTGGTGATGAAGTTGATCGCGCCCAGGATCGAGCTGGCGCCCGCGACGTGCAGGGCGAAGATGGCCAGGTCGAAGGCGGGGCCGACGTGGCCCGTGGTCGACAGCGGCGGATAGGCCGTCCAGCCTCCGCCGAAGCCCTTGCCCGGTCCGCCGTCGGTGAACATCGACAGGATCAGCAGGCACCAGGCGGCGACCAGCAGCCAGAACGAGATGTTGTTCATGCGCGGGAAGGCCATGTCCGGCGCGCCGATCATGATCGGCACGAACCAGTTGCCGAAGCCGCCGATCATGGCGGGCATGACCATGAAGAAGATCATGATCAGGGCGTGGGCCGTGACGACGGCGTTATAGCCGTGCTTGGACTGCTCCACGAGACCCAGCAGCTGGATCGACGAGCCTTCCTTGAAGATCTGGATGCCCGGCTCGGCCAGTTCCCAGCGGATCAAGCCAGACAGGGCGCCGCCCACGATGCCCGCCATGATGGCGAACATCAGATACAGGGTGCCGATGTCCTTGTGGTTGGTGGACAGGAACCAGCGGGTGAAGAAGCCCAGCTTGTGGTCGTGATGGTGGTCGTCGTGAGCGTGACCGATGTGGGTCGCGTCGCGGGTTACGGTAGCGTCAGCCATGTGTCTCTGTTCGCCTCTTACTGGGCGGCCGGCGCGGCGGACGCCGCGGCGGGAACGGGTTGGTCGGCGGTGGCGCCGACGGGGGCGGCGACCGGAGTCGCGGCTTCGGCGGCGGGCGCAGGCGCGGCTGCGGCCGGAGCGGCGGCTGCGGCGGGCGCGGCGACCTTGGGCGTCATTGAGCCGCCCTTGGAGGCGATCCACTGTTCGAACTGGGCCTGGGTCACGACCCGGATCTCCAGCGGCATGAAGGCGTGGTCGACGCCGCACAGTTCCGAGCACTGGCCATAGAAGACGCCGGTGCGCTCGGCCTTGAACCAGGTGGTGTTGATGCGGCCGGGAACGGCGTCGGTCTTCAGGCCGAACGCCGGCAGGGCGACGGCGTGGATGACGTCCGAGGCGGTGATGACCAGCTGCACCGTCTTGCCGACCGGCACGACCATCGGCTCGGTCGCGGCCAGGCGATAGGGCACGCCCTTGGCCTTGGCTTCCTCTTCCGGGAGCATGTTGGAGATATATTCCGCGACGCCCTGGTCCGGATACTCATAGGCCCAGTTCCACTGGTTGCCGGTCACCTTCACCGTCAGGTCCGGCGACGGCATGTCGTGATAGGCGAACAGCAGGCGGAACGAGAACAGGGAGATGAAGACCAGGATCAGCACCGGCAGCACGGTCCAGATGATCTCGATCGTGGTGTTGTGGCTCCAGCGCGCGGGCGTCGGATTGGCCTTCTTGTTGTAGCGGAACACGATCCACGCCAGCAGGCCCAGCACCAGCAGGGTGATGGCCGTGATGATCGGCATCAGGATCACGTCGTGGAAGAAGTGCGCATCATGCTTCAGCGGCGAGGCCGCCGGTTGCAGCGTGATGCCGCCCGGGGTCGGCTGACCCATCAGGTCCTGCGCCCACGTCGGCGCCGCAGCGGACATCGCCAATCCGGCGCCCAGAACGATGGAGGACGCGCAAGTCGCGGCCTTCTTCAACGTCCCTTGGGCTCGCTTGCCCATCCCCATATGAGACTTCCCCATAAAACCGTTATGCAGCAGATACTTGCGAATGGTTCGCAAGTGATCACGCTGGCGCGATTCCCACGCCCGGCGTTCTCGGTCACCTATCGGATCGCTTTCGGCTTGCCAAGCGATCAACGGCGCCCACGCCGCAAAGCCGCCTTCAGCCGGCCTCGATTAAATCGCTGTCATGTTTCGATAGCTACCTTGCGTCACAAGATACCTTGCCGTAGTCAATGGTCATCAACGGGAGAGCCGAGGTGCCAGAAACTATCGAGATACAGCTGAAGAAGGGCGTATTGGGGCTTTGCGTCCTGGCCCTTCTGAACCGGGCGGACAGCTACGCCTACGAGATCGCCAGCCGCTTGTCGGACGCGATCGATATGGGGGAAGGCACGATCTACCCCCTGATGCGCCGCATGCAGTCCGAAGGACAGGTGGAGACCTATCTGGTCGAATCCTCCGCCGGGCCGTCACGCAAATACTATCGACTGACCGAAGCGGGCCGGGGGGCCCTCGCCGCCCAGACTGCCGAATGGTCCGCCTTCACCAAGGCCGTCGACGCCATCGTGGCGAACGACGCCGATCAGGGAGCCGCTCAATGACGCGCGCCGAATTCATCGATCGTCTGAAGGAAGGCCTCGTCGGCCTGCCGACCACGACCGCCAACGACATCATCGCCGACTATCAGACCCACTTCGACGACGGCATCGCCGCCGGCCGCACCGAGGCCGAGGTCGCCTCCGCGCTCGGCGATCCGGTCCGCCTGGCTCGCGAACTGAAAGCCGAAGCCGGCATCCAGCGCTGGCATCAGGAGAAGAACCCCTCCGCCGCCGCCGGCGCCGTCTTCGCCGTCCTGGGCCTGGGGGCGCTGGACATCCTGATCCTCCTGCCCCTGCTGATGGGCGTGATCGGGACCGTGTTCGGCTTCTTCCTCGCCGCCATCGGCCTGTTCATAGGCGGCGGCGTGATCATGGTCGCCGGCCCCTTCGCCGGCTTCCCCGGCGGGCCGTTCGCGGCGATCCTGATGGGGCTGGGCCTGATGGCCGGCGCCGTCTTCATCGGCGCCCTGCTGACCATCTTCACCATCTCGCTGGTCAATGGCGTCGTCTGGTTCGCTCGTCTGCACTACCGCCTGCTGAAGCCGGCGCTTGAGCCGACCAGCGTTCAATCCACCTCGACCTCGGGAGCTTCGGCATGATCCGCACCCTGTTCATCATCGCCGGCGCCGCCCTGGTGCTGTGCCTGGTCACCGTCGGCGGCGCGCTGGCGATCGGCGGCCACGACCTTCAGCGCCACGGCTGGGCCTGGACCATCAAGGACCAGGACGGCGAGACCATCCGCTTCGAGCGGGTCAAGGGCGGCGGGACCGACGACCTCGGTCCCCTCACCACCCGCACCCTCGCCTGGACCGGCGGCGAGACCCTGACCGTCGATTCCAGCATCGACGTCGAATACATCCAGGGTGACGCCAACACCGTCGTCATCACCGGCCCCAAGGGTCTGACCGACCGGGTCCGTCTGGTCGATGGCCGCCTCGATCTGGGCGACGGCGACGAGCGGGTCGTGTTCGGCTGGAGCAACGGCAACTTCTCCGCCCGCTCCGAGCGCGACGAACTGAAGGTCGTCATCACCGCGGCCAAGGTGAACCGCTTCAACACCAAGGGTTCGGGCGACCTGCAGATCACCGGCTATGACCAGCCGTCGCTGACGCTCGACATCGCCGGCTCGGCCGAGGTCACCGCCTCGGGTCGCACCGACGAGCTGAAGCTGGACATCGCCGGCTCGGGCGATGCGTCCCTGGGCGACCTGGCGACCCGCGACGCCTGGGTGGACATCGCTGGCTCCGGCGACGCCCGCATCGCCCCGACCGGCGACGTCAAGGTCGCCATCGCCGGCTCGGGCGACGTGGCCCTGGCCACCCGCCCCGCCAACCTGAACAGCACCGTCTCCGGCTCCGGCGACGTCTATCAGGACTGACGATCGCGCCGATCACTGTGGAAAGGGGCTGGGTTCACCAGCCCCTTTTTTCTGTGCGCCCGCCTTGGAAACGGGGAGCGGCGCCTTCACCCCTCGGGCCCTACGCGCTAAGTCAGCCGCATGACTTTTGCTCCCCTCCCCGACGCCGGCGCCAACTGGGTCGATCGGCATGCGCCGGAGGGGCTGAAGCCGTGGTTGAAGCTGGGGCGGTTCGACCGGCCCATCGGCATCTGGTTGCTGCTGCTGCCCGGCTGGCAGGGGATCGCGCTGGCACTGGCGCAATATCGGCAGGCGCCGGGTCTCTATGATCTGTGGCTGTTCGTCGGTTTCGGCATCGGCGCCTGTCTGATGCGGGCGGCCGGGTGCGCCTTCAACGATATCGTCGATCGGGATTTCGACGCCCAGGTCGCCCGCACCGCCCAGCGCCCCATTCCGTCTGGCCGCATCTCGGTGAAGCAAGCCTGGGCCTTCGTCGTCGCGTGCAGCCTGATCAGCCTTTTGGTCCTGCTCACCCTGCCGACCGTCGCCGTCGGGCTGGGCGTGAGATCGCTGGCCCTTGTCGCCGCCTATCCCTTCATGAAGCGGATCACCTGGTGGCCCCAGGCCTGGCTGGGCCTGACCTTCAACTGGGGCGCCCTGATGGGGTTCGCCGCCGCCCTGCCCTTGGCGGCGGCCGCCTTGCTGCTGCCCGCCGATCTCGCCGGCGAGTTCCGGCCCTTTCTGTGGTCCCCGGCCAGCGAAAGCGGCCATGCGATCGCCCTGACGTGGCAGGCCTATCTCCCCGCCGTCCTGCTGTGGATCGGCGGCGTCTTCTGGACCCTGGGCTACGACACGATCTACGCCCTGCAAGACATCGAGGACGACGCCATGATCGGCGTGAAGTCCTCGGCCCGCCGACTGGCCTCGGCCGTGCGGCCCGGCGTTGCGGTCTTCTATGGCCTGACCGTGATCCTGGCCGCCATGACCGGCCTCGCCGCCGGGCTTGGGCCGCTCTTCTGGATCGGCCTGATCGCCTACGCCGCCCATCTGGCGCGTCAGGTCGTGCGGCTGGACCGCAACGACGGCGCCCTGGCGCTGAAACTGTTCAAATCCAATCGCGAGGCCGGCCTGATCCTGCTGGCCGCTATCGCTCTTGGCTCAATCTCCCTGTGATCCCCCGATGATGGAGTTTCCCATGTCGCGCACCGCCCGCGTCCTGCTGTTGTCCGCCGCCGTCGCCGCCACGCTTTCCGCGTCTCTGGCCGCCTGCCAGCGCAAGGAAGACAAGGCCCAGGCGCCGGCCGCGCCGGCCCCCGCCGCTGCGCCGGCCATGTCGAACACCCCCGTCGGCTATGACAGCAAGACCCCCTATGCCGCCGTCAAACTGACCCTGCCCCAGGCGATCAAGACCACGCCCGCCCTGCACGCCGCCCTCTATGCCGACACGGTGCGCGACCTGAAGCAGTTCGAGGAAGGCGCCCAGGCCGATCTCAGCGAGGCCGGCGGCGGCCCTAACCCCTATGAAAAGACCATCGCCTTCGCGCCCGGAGCCGAGACTGGCAAACTGGTCAGCCTGGCCCGCACCGATTTCGAGTTCACCGGCGGCGCCCATCCCAACACCAGTTTCGACGCAGTGATCTGGGACAAGACGACCAACAAGCGGCTGGGCTTCGCCGACCTGTTCCGGCCGGGCGCCGACCTGTCGGTTCTGGACAAGGCCCTGTGCGCCGCCGCCAACGCCGCCAAACAGGCCCGCTCGCCGGGTTCGGAGGCCGCGACGCTGGACGGCAAGATGTGGACCTGCCCCAAGGCCGTCTCGACCCCGTTCGTGCTGACTCCGGGCACGACGCCGGGCAAGGCGGGCGGCGTGACCTTCCTGATGGGGCCCTATCAGATCGGCCCCTATTCGGACGGCCCCTACTGGATCGCCCTGCCGCAGAGCGCGTTGCGCGCCCTGCTCAATCCGGCCTACGCCGACCAGTTCGACGGCGCCCCGGTCAAGGCCGGCGACGTGACGCCGAAGAACGGCTGACGGCAACACCCTCCCCGCGCGCGGGGAGGGTGTCACTCACTTCGCCAGAAACGCGTCGACCAGTTCGGCGAACCGCGCCGGCTGATCGGCCATGATGAAGTGGCGCGATCCATCGACGCGGATCAGGCTCACGCCGGGCAAGGCCGCATACTCTCGGGTCCACATCGCATCGGCCATCGCCACGGGCGCCCCACCGTCCGCATCGGCGGCGTAAAGCGCCGTCACCGGCGTCGTCATGTCCGCCAGCCCCGGCCGCGCATCGGTGGTCATCACATCCTTCATCGCCGAAGCCATTGCATGACGGTCGGTCGCCAGCGACCACGCCACGATCCGCGCCTGTTCCGACGGGGTGCGCGACAGGCCCTGCGCCGTCGCCTCCTGCTGGGTGCGGAAGCTCGCCGTGTCCGCCGACAGGATCATGCTGGCCGCCTGATCCGCGAAAGGCTTTGCGCTCTCTGCCGTCGCGGTCGGGCCGAACATGGCGCTGTAGAAGGGCAGCGAGTCGACCGTCATCACCCGCCCGACCAGATCCGGCTGCTGTTGCGCCAGCAGAAGTCCGCTCAGACCGCCCATCGAATGGCCGATCACCGCCGGGCGATCCAGCCGCGCCTGGCGGATGTAGCGCGCCAGTTCATCCACCTCGGGCTGGACAAAGGCGCCGTCGCCGTGCGCCCAGGGTTCGCCGGCGAATCCTGCCAACTGCACCAGATGCACGCGGTGCGTCGCCTTCAGCCGATCGGCCGTCGTTCGCCACACTTCACGCGAAGACGCCAGTCCGGGGATCAGGATCACGTCAGGGCCTTGGCCCACCACCTCGACCGACAGCCGGTCGGAGGTGAAGGGCGCGGCGGCGGACGCGGCAGGCGGCGCGACCTGGGCACGGGCCTGATCGCTGGCCACAGCACAGGCGATCACAACGCCCAGGATGATGGCAAGGCGCGACGGGGCGAAGACGCCCCGGCAAGGGCGAATGAGGTTCGACATCACAGTCTCCAATTGTAAGGTTATTCTGACTTTTTCGGTCAGCGCGCGTGCGGGTTCTCGAAAATCTCTTCGACCGGCCGCTCGAACACGGCGGCGATCCGGTAAGCGAGGTCCAGCGACGGATCGTGCCGCTCTGTCTCCAGGGCGATCACCGCCTGACGCGAGACCCCCAGCGCCTGGCCCATCTGTTCCTGGGTCCAGCCGCGTTCGACGCGTAGAAGCTTGAGACGGTTCTTCATCGGCTGCTCCGGATGAAGGGTGAAACGACCCCATACAGCGCCCAGAACACCGGCACGATCAGCCAGGTCTGCATGTGCGGCGCCCCGGCGAAACTCTCGCCGAAGCCCCAGAAGGCGGCGACGGCCATCGCCAGTCCTGCGGCGACGATGAATTGTTTGGCGGTGACGCCGCGCACGAACTCGTCGCTCTCGCGCATCAGCGCCAAGGTCGCCCAGATCTGACCGATCACCGGCGCAGCCACCGCCGCCGCAAGGATCCAGGCCGCCGGCTTGCCCATCAGATCATCAAAGGCGTCTGTGGTCATCATCGCCACGCAAATCGCGACGTATGGAGCTGTGAACGCCATCGTGCGGATAAGATAGCGTCGATAGGCCGATGTGCCGCTATTCCATGCTTTCATCATGTCTTGTCTCCCTCTGTAAGGACAACCTGACACTACACTCATGTCATGTCAACCTGACTTTTTGTCAGGCGCGCCCAACATTTCTCCGTTGCTTTTCCAGAGGGGCTTCCGGGGCTAGACTCGCCTCATGTCCGCTGCCCCACGCATCGCCCCGTCGGCATTGTTCACACCGCAGGAGTGGAAGCCGTTTCAGATGCGCTCGGCCTGGGTCGGCCCGCTGCTGGTGACCCACTGCTGGGCGGTGATCGTCCTGGCTGTTCTCGCCGGCGTGCTGATCCCCTGGCTGATCCCGCTGTGCATGATGATCGTCGGCACGCGTCAGCTGGGTCTGGCCATTCTGATGCACGAAGCGGCGCATGGCGGGCTGTCGAAGTCGAACCGGCTGAACGATTTTCTCGGCCACTGGCTATGCGCCGTGCCGATCGGCGCCAGCCTGAAGGCCTATCGCCCCTATCATATGACGCATCATCGCTTCGCCCAGCAGGCTGAAGATCCCGATCTGATGCTGTCGGCTCCCTTTCCCGTCAGCCCGGCCTCGCTGCGCCGAAAGCTGCTCCGCGACCTGACGGGCCAGACCTTCTTCAAGCAGCGGGTCCTGCTGCCGCTGGCCCAAGCGCGCTCAAGCGGCCCCCGAGATGATGGCGCCCATGATTACGAATCGATCGTGACGGGCCGATCCGTCCTGCCCTTCCTCGCCTTCAACGCGGTCCTGTTGGCGGGCTTCATCGCCGCCGGCGTCTGGTGGGCTTTCTTCCTGCTGTGGCTGGCGCCGATGGCGACGTGGTTTCCAATGGTGACGCGTCTGAGAAACATCGCCGAACACGCCTGCGTCGAGAGTTCGTCGGCCGATCCCTTTCGCGCCGCTCGCACCACCAAGGCCAGCTTGTGGGAACGCGCCTTCATCGCGCCCTACTGGGTCAACTTCCACGCCGAGCACCACCTGTTCATGCATGTGCCCTGCTGGAAGCTGCCGCGCCTCCACAGCGCCATCCATGCGAAGCCGCAAGCCGAGGCCATGGAGGTGGCGCCCGGCTATGCCAGCGTGCTGAAGGCTGTTACGCGCCGGCCGGAATGACCGTTCTCGATCCCGCCGCCTTCATCCGCGACAACACCCGGCTTCAGCCCGTGCCGCACGCGCCCGAGATTTCCTTGTGGCTGGCCGACGAGATCACGCCCATCTGGCGGCTGACGGAAGAAGAGCTGGGCGAAATGGGCGTCCCGCCGCCCTACTGGGCCTTCGCCTGGGCCGGCGGTCAGGCGCTGAGCCGGTATCTGCTGGATCATCCGCAGGAGGTCGCCGGCAAGCGCGTCTTGGACTTCGCCGCCGGTTCGGGTCTGGTCGGCGTGGCGGCGATGAAGGCTGGGGCGACCCATGTCCTGTGCGCCGACATCGATCCCTTCTGTCAGGCCGCCGTCGCCGCCAATGCGACGGCGAACGGCGTGACGCTGGACTTCACCCAGACCAATCTGTTGGACGCCGCCCCGCCGGATGTGGACGTCATCTGCGCAGGCGACATCTGCTACGAGCGTCCGATGACCGACGCCGTTCTGGCCTGGCTGGCCCAGGCTCGCGTGAGAGGCACGCGGGTCCTGATCGGCGATCCGGGACGCACCTATTTCCCGCGCACGGGCATGGATTTTCTGACCGAGTACCGTGTCCCGACCTCGCGAGAATTGGAGGACCAGGAGATCAAACGGTCCTCCGTCTGGGCCATGCCTTAGGCCGCAGCTTGATCCTCATGGCGGCCCTCGGCGAACTCCTCGATCATCTTGGCGTTGAAGGCGGGAATGTCGTCGGGGCAGCGGCTGGTCACCAGGCCCTGATCCACCACGACCGCCTCATTGACCACATTGGCCCCGGCGTTCTTCAGGTCGGTGCGGATGCTTTCGAACGACGTCATCGTGCGCCCCTCGACCACGCCCGCCTCGATCAGCAGCCAGGGCGCGTGACAGATGGCGGCGACCGGCTTGCCGGCGTCGAAGAAGGCCCGAACGAACTTCACCGCGTCCTCGTCCGCGCGCAGTAGGTCCGGGTTGGCGACGCCGCCCGGCAGCAGCAGGGCGGAATAGGTCGAGGCATCGACCGCCGCCACGGCCTTGTCGGCCGTGATCTTGTCGCCCGGCGTCAGATGGTCAAAGCCCTGGAACTCGCCGGCCTGCAGCGACACGATCTCGACCACCGCGCCCGCATCCTTCAGCGCCTTCATCGGTTCATTCAGTTCGACCAGCTCGACGCCGTCGGTCGCCAGGATGGCGACGGTCTTGCCGGAAAGGGATTGGGCCATGAGGAATGCTCCGTTCGTGAAAGGGTTCGGCGGGATGAACCCACAGAGACTCAAAGGGTTGCGGCTCCGCTTGGCGACGACAACCCGCGTCCCCACATCGTATTCATGCGATCGCTCCTGACCCTGACCGCCCTGTTGGCCGCTGCCGCTACGCCGGCCTTGGCCCAGACCTATCCGCAGGTCGGCCGCCCCTACGGCGCCTATCCGGGCGGCGCCCCCGCCGCGATCGCCGACCAGCACCGCTACGAGAACGACCGTCTGCGTTCTCAAGCGCAGTCGAACGCGGACCAAGCGCGTCAACAGCAGATCGAAACCCAGCTTCGCCTGCGCACCATCGAAGGCGCACGCGAACCGACCGCTGCCCAGCCCTTGCCGCCCCGCCCGCTCTACAGCCCTGAGCAGGAGCGGGCCCTGCGCCAGTCCGCCGCCGAACGCCGCCAGCAGACAGCCCAGGGCATGAGCCAGATCGACAACTGGCTTGCCCGCCCCCAATGAAGCGTCCGAACTGACGCATCCCTTCCCTTGCACCCGCGTTCCTGCCTAGCTTAACCAGGATCGGGCGGAGGATAGGGCATGCGCTGGCAGGGTGGACGGACAGGCGGCGGCGGCATCGAGGATCGGCGCGGGTTGGGCGGCGGCGCCATCGCTGGCGGCGGCCTGGGCGTTGGGGTGCTGGCCATCATCGGCTATCTGGTCTTCGGCATCGACCCATCCACCACGACTCAGCTCGCCAGCCAGTTCGGCGGCGTCGGCGCGGAGCAGCAGCAGGGTCAGACCGGCACGCCCAAGGATCAGGCGGGCCAGTTCGTCGATGTCATCGGCGGCAACATCAACGATGTCTGGGCGCAGAAGCTGAACGGCTATCAGCCGCCGAAGGTCGTGATCTACGAACAGGGCACATCGACCGGCTGCGGCTATGGCCAGTCGGCCATGGGCCCCTTCTACTGCCCCAACGATAAGACCGTCTATCTGGACCTGGGCTTCTGGCAGGAGATGGAGAGCCAACTCGGGGCCTCAGGCGCCGACTTCGCCCGCGCCTATGTCATCGCCCACGAGTTCGGCCACCACGTCCAGACCCTGACCGGTACCTCCGATCAGGTTCGCCAGGCCCAGCAGCGCGCCTCCGGTCAGGCCGAAGCCAACCAGTATTCCGTCGCGCTGGAGCTTCAAGCCGACTGCTACGCCGGCGTCTGGGCCCGGAACGCCTCGGCCGTTTCGAACGGTCAGGTCGCCCTGGATGCTGGCGAGTTCGAGGAAGGCATGAAGACCGCCCAGGCCATCGGCGACGACACCCTGCAACGGCGCAGCGGCGGCCGCGTCTCTCCCGAAAGCTTCACCCATGGCTCTTCTGCGCAGCGGGTCGAATGGCTGCAACGCGGCTATCAGTCGGGCGATCCGGCCTCCTGCGACACCTTCAGCGGCACCTGATCGCCGCTCCCCCTCAGAACGATTGATTGGCTGACGATGCACGACCGCGCCGGCACGACCGCACGCCCCGAAGACCTGATCGATCTCGACGCCCTGCTCGGCGCCTATGAGACGACCCGGCCCGACATGGGCGATCCGCAGCAGCGGGTCGTCTTCGGCACCTCGGGCCACCGCGGCTCCAGCCTGGACGGCGCTTTCAACCAGGCGCACATCCTGGCCATCACCCAGGCGATCGCCGAATACCGCGCGACCCAGGGCGTCGACGGCCCCCTGTTTCTCGGTCGCGACACACACGGCCTGTCCGAGCCCGCCTTCCGCACGACGCTGGAGGTGCTGATCGCCAACGGGGTCGAGGTGCTGATCGACGCCCGCGACGGCTTCACCCCTACGCCAGCCGTTTCGCACGCCATCCTGACCCACAACCGCACGAATAGCCGGCAGGCGGACGGCGTCCTGATCACGCCTTCGCACAATCCGCCCCGCGACGGCGGTATCAAATACAATCCCCCCTCCGGCGGCCCGGCCGGGGGCGAGGCCACATCCGCCATCGCCGCACGCGCCAACCAGCTGATCGAAGGCGGCCTGACCGAGGTGCGCCGCGTCCCCTTCGCCCAGGCGCATGCGGCTGCGGGCCGGTTTGACCACCTCGCCGCCTATATTGACGACCTGCCCAACGTGCTGGACCTGGACGCCATCCGCAACGCCGGCGTCCGTATCGGCGCCGATCCTCTTGGCGGCGCGGCCGTGGCCTACTGGGGCGAGATCGCTGAGCGCCACCGACTGGACCTGACTGTCGTCAATGACGCCGTCGATCCGCGCTGGGCCTTCATGCCGCTGGACGCCGACGGCAAGATCCGCATGGACTGCTCATCCCCCAGCGCCATGGCCGGTCTTATCGGCATGATGAAGGGCGGCTCGGCCTATGACGTCGCCTTCGGCAACGACGCCGACGCGGATCGCCACGGCATCGTCACGCCCGACGCGGGCCTGATGAACCCCAACCATTTCCTGGCCGCCGCCATCGCCTATCTGTTCGCGAACCGACCCGGCTGGGACGCGGACGTGGCGGTGGGCAAGACCCTGGTCTCGTCGTCCATGATCGACCGCGTCGTCGCCGGCCTGGGTCGCCGCCTGCTGGAAGTTCCCGTCGGCTTCAAACACTTCGTACCCGGCCTCTTGGACGGAACCGTCGGTTTCGGCGGCGAGGAATCGGCCGGGGCCTCCTTCCTGCGTCACGACGGCACGGTGTGGACGACGGACAAGGACGGCATCCTCCTGTGCCTGCTTGCCGCCGAAATCCAGGCCCGCACGGGCCAGAGCGCCAGCCAACTCTACGCCGGCCTGACCGATCAGTACGGCGCCCCCGCCTACGCCCGCATCGATGCTCCGGCCAATCGGTCGGAAAAGGCCCGGCTTGCCGCGCTCAGCCCCTCGGATGTGTCCGCGACCACCCTGGCTGGTCAGCCGATCACCGACATTCTGACGAAAGCCCCCGGCAACGGCGAGGCCATCGGCGGGCTGAAGGTCGTCACCGCCGACGCCTGGTTCGCCGCTCGTCCCTCGGGCACCGAAGACGTCTACAAGATCTACGCCGAATCCTTCCTTGGCGCCGACCATCTGGCGACCGTTCAGGCCGAGGCCAGGGCCGTGGTGGCGACGGCTCTGGCGAGCTGAAGTCGGTGTGTGTCCGCCGTTTCGAGATTTTCGCGGACTATTTCCAGTTCTACGTTTGCGACGAGACCTACGTCACCGACACCGCCGCCCTGTGGAGCTCGGACAGCGACCCCATGCTGGCCGTCGGCCCCGACCTGATCGCGATCGGCACGGTTCGCAACATGCTGGTCCCGGTCGAACTTGAAATCCTGACCACAGCGCCGACGCCCGACGCGGACGCCTGGGACCAGATGCGCGACTGCGGCCTGCGCCTCGCCAGCGGCGCGCTGATTGTGTTCGGCTGCACGGACGATCCGGATCAGGCCGAGCGGATCGCTGTGCCCGCCGGCGACTATGCGGCCCGCATTTCGCACGGCGGACTGAACACCCTGTCCGAAGACGGGCTTGACGGCGACGACCGCTATCGCATCCAGCTCTGGCCGGGCGCGGTTCGGCCCATCACAGTGCTCAAGCCCCGACCGTAATCTCCATCGGCCGTTCGACGAACAGGCCGGGGCCGCCCAGGTCCAGCGCAAGACGCCGGTTCTCGAACGCGGCCATGCCGACCAGGGCCTTGGGGAAGCCCGGCACGGCGACGTCGTCATAGATGGCGACCGTCGCCTGACGATACAGTTCGTCGCCGATGGTCAGGGTGCGCACGACGACGGTCTCGGCGCGCACCGTGCCGCCCAGGACGATGCTTTGGCCCGGCGTGCGTTCGCGTTCATCCAGCAGGCCAGCGGCCTCGGCCGTCTCGCGCGTGACGGCCAGCACGGCCGAGGCGCCGGTGTCGATCACCGCATTGACCGTCGCTCCTTCCAGGGTGATGCCCGCCTGAAGCGCCCTGCCGGCCCGTGTCACCGGCACGGGCTTCAGCGACGACGACGGCGTCCAGCCCTCGCGCGGCAGGAACCGGACCCGATGCTCCGCCGTGTCCAGCTCCAGCACCAGTTCGCGCAACACGTCCTGCCCCAGGATCAGCGCCGCACCCAATCCCTGATCGCTGGCCAGCGGCCCCAGGCCGAGGATCGCCGCCCGCAATCCGGTCAGCCGCAAGCCGCCGATCGCCACATCCAGCGTCGTCCCCCGTCCGACCTGGGCGTCGCCGCCGACGCCGTAAGCCACCATCGGGATGTTGAAGACATTGGTCAGCCCCAGACGCTCCATCAGCGAGCGGTCGATGACCGAATACTGCGCCCCGGAATCGATCAGGGCCCGCACCGGCTGTCCGTTTACGGTCACCTCGACCGTCGGGGTCGGCGCGCGCGGCTCGGCATAGGGCAGCCAGCCGCTGGAGCCGTTCGCCGCGAAGGCGACCGTCGGCCCGCGCCAGACCACATGGTCGCGCAGCCACCAGGCCCCGCCTGCGCCGCCGGCGACCAGCCCCAGCCGGATCAGAAGATCGCGTCGTCTCATGCCCCTGACATGGACCGTCGCAGCGATCCGCGCCAGCGGGGCGATGTCGCAACCCCTCTTGCAGGACCGACGACATTGCCCCTGAAGCGGCAAAAATGTGCGCCTAAACCACCGCTTCCACGCCCAGACGTGGATTGTCGGGCCACAGCCCGCGAAAACCCGACAAAATCATCCAGAAAGCGGGTGACGCCGCCGCCCCGTCTGGCTACGACCATCGGCGTCATGAGCACCTCCAGCGCCCGCTACGTCTCGACCCGAGGCCAATCGCCCGAAACCGATTTCGCCGACGCCCTGCTGCGCGGCATCGCGCCCGACGGCGGTCTCTATATGCCAACCGCCTGGCCCGGCCTGTCGCCCGAAGCCTGGACCGGAGCGGCCGACTACAAATGCATCGCGCTGCAAGCCATCGCCCCCTTCATCGGCGACGCCCTGCCTGACGGCGCGCTGGACCGGGCGCTGGACCGACTGACCGCCGGGTTCGACCATCCGCTGGTTACGCCTCTGGTCGAACTGGAGCCGGGCCTGTTCGTGCTGGAGCTGTTCCACGGGCCGACCGCCGCCTTCAAGGATCTGGCGATGCAGCTGGTCGCCAGCATGACGGACGAGGCGCTGGCCGCCTCGGGCGAGCGTCTAACCATACTGACCGCCACCTCTGGCGACACCGGCGCCGCAGCCGTACGCGCGTTCGCCGGCGCCAAGTCCGTCGATCTGGTCGTGCTCCACCCTCTGGACCGCGTATCGCCGGTTCAGCGCAGACAGATGACGACGGTCGAGGCCGACAATGTCCTGAACCTGGCCGTGCGTGGTGATTTCGACGACTGCCAGCGTCTGGTGAAGGGCCTGCTAGCCGACGAGGCCCTGCGCGAACGCGGCCGCCTGTCTTCGGTCAATTCGATCAACTGGGCGCGGCTTGCAGGCCAGATCCCATACTATGTCTCCGCCACGGCCCAGTTGGGCGAGGCCGCGACCTTCGTCGTGCCGACCGGCAACTTCGGCGACGCCTTCGCCGGCATCGCGGCTACAAAAATGGGCCTGCCGTCGAACGGCTTCGTCGCGGCCGTGAACCAGAACGACGCCCTAGCCCGCGCCCTGAATGACGGCCTGTATTCGCGCCGTCCGGCGGTCGAAAGCGGCAGCGTCTCCATGGATGTGCAGGCGCCGTCCAACTTCGAGCGGCTGGTGTTTGAGGCGACGGGCCGCGACGCCGAGGCGACGCGCGTGGTGTTCGAAACCTTCGCCCGCGACGGCGCCATCGCCTTCCATCCGGAGCTTCTTACCGCCCTGCGCGACCAGGTCTCAGCAGTCTCCATCGACGAGAATGAGACGCGCGCCGAGATCGCCCACGCCTATGAGGCATGGCACCGCGTCGTGTGCCCGCACACGGCCGTGGCGCTGGCCGCCGCGCGTCGGCAGGACTGCTCGAAAGGCCCCGTCGTCGCCCTGTCAACCGCCCATCCATCCAAGTTCAGCGACTTCGTTTCGAACGTCCTGGGCTTCGAACCCGAACCCGCAAACGTCATCGCCGCCCTGGGCGACAAGCCCGAGCGGTTGACGATCGTCGATGGGACGATGGAGGCGGCGCGTGACGCCGTGGCGGCCTTTTCAGGCCGCCACTAAAACGTCTTAGCGACGACCGCCGCCGGTGAGGGCGCGCAGCAGAAGCAGGCCGACGCCGGCGACCGACAGGGTCGTGACCAGCGGACGCTTGCGCGCCTCGGCGGCGACGGTGCGGGCCTTGTCGCGGTAGTCGACGGGGACCTTCTCGACCAGGCGATCGACCGAATCCATGGCCTTGCCGAAGGTTTCCAGCGAACGGCCCTTGGCGTCGTTATAAGCGCCTTCAACCTGCAGCTTCTGGTCGCCGACCAGTTTGCCGACGCCTTTTTGGAACTTGCCTTGCGCCTGCGAGGCGGCGCCGTTGATGGTTTCGTCAGTCATGATCTTCGTCCTCGGGGAGCGGCGGACTTCGCCGTTGCACCATCAAAATCCCGGCCAAGCTTTCGGTTCCAGCGACGAAGCCGCGCAGCCGCCTCAGGCCGGTTCGGTCGCGCGCCAGTGGTCCATCCGACGCATGAAGACCGCCGGATCCTTGGGCGTCACCAGATTGGCGGGATGGTGGAAAATGCGGTCGTGCAGCCGGGTCACGGTGAACCGCAGGGCCGCCGCTTCGCCGAGACGCGGCAAGGCCTCCCGCTCGGCGGCGTTAAGCGGCCGCACGGATTCATAGCCGCGCTGGAAGGCCGTCAGGGCGTCCGGCATGGGTCGCCCCTCGGCGTCGAAGCCCCAGGCGGAAAGAGCGATGGCCAAATCATAGGCGAAGGCGCCGCTGCAGCCGAAATAGAAGTCGATCACCGCCGAAACGGCGTCGTCCTCGAACAGCACATTGTCGGGGAAATAGTCCGCATGGATCGCCCCGGTGGGCAGATCGGTCGTAAAGGGATCGCCCAGCCGCGCCAGCGAGGCGTTTACCTGATCCAGCAGCCGTCGATCCTCGCCCGAGGCCCCTTGAGCGCAGCAATCGGCCAGCCGACGCCACATGGCCGGCCCGACCGGATTGACCCGTTTCAAATCAAAATCAGCCGCCGTCAGATGAAGCCGCGCCAGCACCGCCCCCGCCGCCGCCTGATCAGCCGATGATGGCGTGCGCAGCCAGGCCCCGGTCTTCCATTCGATCACCGCCGCCGCCCGGCCGTTCAGTCGTCCAAGCCACGCCCCCGACCGGTCCTCGATCGGCGTCGGGCAAGGAAAGCCGCGCGCCGCCAGATGCGCCGTCAGCCCCAGGCAGAAGGGCAGCGAGGCCTCGTCCGTCCGCCCCTCGAACAGGGTCAGCACAAACCGGCCACGCGTCGTATCCAGTCGATAGTTGGTGTTCTCCACCCCCTCGGCGATGGCCGTCAGTTCGACCACCTCGCCGATGTCGTAGCCGGCCAGGAAGGCCTTGGCGTCGGCGATGGAAACGCGGGTGAAGACGGCCATGGGCTTAGTTTAGGCCCGCATCGGCGCGCCGTGCACGCACGATCTCGGCCAGGTCCGCCATGATGCTCTCGGTCGTGGCCCAACGCCCGGCGCCCCGGCCCCGGCAGCGCCACACGCGGCCGTCGGCGCCGTAGACCTTCAACGCATTGCCCTCGCCGCGCAGGGTCGAGAACAGCGGATCGCCATGGTCGGCGTTCAGCGACACCGACGGGCGGATCACCCCGTCCTTCAGATGGGCGGCGCCGATCTGGCGCACGCCGCCTGCGGCCGAGGTCGCTTCGGTCAGGTGATCGCGCGGCACGTCGCCGTCGGGCGAACGGCCGAACGCTTCGTGGCACAGCAGCCGCACCTTGGCCGCCGCATCCAGACCTTCCAGATCCGAGGACGGGTCCTCCTCCGCAAAGCCCGCCGCCCGGGCGTCCGCCAGGGCTTCGTTGAAGGCCGCCCCGTCGCCCAGCCGTTCCAGCATGAAGTTGACCGTGCCGTTCAGCACCGCCTCGAAGCCGACCACCTCGCCGGCCGCGCGGGCGGCGCGCACCGTCTCGATCATCGGCGATCCGCCCCCGACCGAGGCTGACCAGAAGATGCGCCGTCCATTGGCTTTCGCCAGTTCTTGCAGACCGCCCGGATCGCGGCTGACCGCCTGTTTGTTGGCGCTGGCGACATCGCAGCCGGCCTCGAGCGCAGCGCGGATCACCGCGTGGCCCGCCTCGCCTTCCGACAGGGCCTCCAGCACAATGTCGGGCTTCCTGGCCCACAGGTCCGCCGGGTTGGAGGTGAACAACGAGGCCGGACAGTCCACGTCGCGCGCCTTTTTCGGATTGCGGACCAGCACGCCCACGACCTCGTAGCGAGGATCATCGAGCAGCTTGGCCAGCACGCCGCCGCCGACCACGCCGCATCCGGCGACCGCGACCTTCAGCGGCGGCAGGGCGGGCGCGGGACCGGGCGGCGCCGACTTGTCGCCGATGACCGTGCCGTCGGCGCGATCCAGCGCCGCCACCTCGATCTCGACCCCGCGGCTTTCGCCCAGGTCGATGGCGTCGTGCTGGACCAGAGCGCCGCCGAGCTTGCGCGCCACGTCCCACGATGCGCGGCGATAGCGCAGGGCTGGGGCCGTTTTGTCGTTGGGGTCGTGGTCGTAAAGGCCGTCCACGTCCTTGACCAATCGC
>NZ_JAELUF010000119.1 GCF_016429195.1 Brevundimonas sp. ASV9 | reverse complement strand
TCCTTCAGCCGCACGATTTTCCCGCGATTTCGGGCGTCGCCGCGCCCATGCCCGACGCCCAGCCCCTGCAGGCCGCCACAGCCGCCGGCGCCCAGACCGACGCCGCCGCGCAGGTCGATCAGCCGATCCGCATCCTGGACGAGCGCGGCCATCTGCGCACGCTGGAAGACATCGAACGCGACCTGATCCAGCACGCCATCGAGGTCTACGCCGGCCATATGAGCGAGATCGCGCGCCGCCTCGGCATCGGCCGTTCGACCCTGTATCGCAAGGTCCGGGAACAGGGCCTGGAAGGTCAGCTGAAGGAAGCGGGCTGAGGGTTACGCGCCTGACTCCAAGCTTTTGAGAAACGCAGCCACACTCCCCTCTCCGTCATCCTCGGGCTTGACCCGAGGATCAGGCGCCCAGCCGCATAGACTTGGGTAGAGATCGACCCACTCAGGGTTCGTCCGTTCGATCAGCTCCAGCTTCCAGACGCGATTCCAGCGTTTCAGCGCCTTCTCCCGCCGGATTGCGTTCGTGACCAGTTCGAACTGCTCGTACCAGACCAACATTCCGCACCCGTAACGACTGGCGAAACCTTCGAAAGCCCCGGTCCTGTGCTGATGGCCGCGTTCATAGAGATTCGACGTCATGCCGATGTAAATGACACCGTGCGGTCGGCTGGCTTGGATATAGGTGGCGATGAAAGGGCGGCGCTCGCTCATAAACGCTGAGTTGTGGACAGGCCGATCCTCGGCTCAAGCCCGAGGATGACGAACGGTTATGGCTCTTTTGTTTTCCTGCCCCAACGCCGTTTCGGTTCTTCGCCATTGGCCTTGGCGGTGATCTCTTTCAGCTTGCGGCCCTGCATGGCCGACAACGCTTGACCGGGCGCGCCTTTTTCGGGGTCGGCGAAGGCGCGGCCGTGGGTTTTCACGCGCTCGCTGACCGAATCGATGAACTCGCCTTCCCATTCGGACAGGGAAACGCCCGCCTTATCCGCCGCACGGCGAGCGCGCTTTAAGGCATTCAACGCAGCGCGTTTAGCCGCCTCGCGCTGCATCTCGAAGGGGCTGGGCGGGGACTTTTTTGCAGCGCTACCGCCCTTTGGGCTGCTTGAGCGCAGACTGGATGCGCCATCGCGCTTGATGCCGCCTGATCGCGACAGCCCGCCTCCTGGCTTGAAGGGGGTGCGCTTCAAGCCGGGTCAGCCTCAGATCTCGCCGAGCGCCGACAGATAGAGGTCCAGGATGGCGTCCTCTTCCTGACGCTTGGCCTTGTCCTGCTTTCTGATGCGGATGACCTTGCGCAGGATCTTGACGTCGTAGCCCTCGCCCTTGGCTTCGGCGAAGACCTCTTTCATGTCGGTCATGACGGCCTGCTTGTCCTCTTCGAGACGCTCAAGGCGCTCGATGATGGTGCGAAGGCGGCCCTGCGCCGTGGCGGTGAGAACGTCGGAACCACCGTCGAACGAGGCGTCGTCAGCCATGGGGAATACTCCAGAAATCAGGCGCGGACGCTAACCCTGCGGACAGGCGCGCGACAACCGCGAACACGAAAAAGGCCGCGGACAGAAATCCGCAGCCTGTGGATCGTCATCTTTCAAGCGCGCTACGGCCTTTCGGGCGGCTTGAGCGCGACCCAGCGTGCGCACGCCGCCGAAGCGGCGCGCAGCGAACGCTGCTTAGCCCTGCTTCGCCTTGAAGCGCGGGTCGGTCTTGTTGATGACGAAGACGACGCCCTTGCGACGCACGACCTTGCAGTCGCGGTGGCGGGTCTTCAGCGACTTGAGCGAGCTACGGACCTTCATGGTCGGACGTCCTGAAAGAAACCAATAAGAAAGCCGCTGACCCGGTCGGATCGCGGCGGAGGCGGTCGTATAGAGAGAGGGGTTCGGAAGGTCAAGCCGCCAAAGCCCGAAACCGCAGAAAACCCAGTCCCCGTCTGCCCGGAGGACGCACCGGCCTCTCGTGCTCAAGTCGCGCAAAGCGCGATAGCACGACAAAAACTGTGGAGGCCTGACCTCCGAGTCGAACGGAGGGTTTACGGGGTTGCACGCCCGCCGCGTCGCCGCTCCGCCATCAGGCCGTCAGAGCTGGTGCGTCATTACGACACACACGCATAAGGCGTCCAATACAAAGGTGGTTAACGGCGCGCCTTACACCCGAGCGGGGAACGGCGAGGCAACGCATTCGCGCCGCGCGCGCTTTAGGGCGTCGAAATGGCCGTTCGCGCGGATGTCATTTCGTGTCTGACCCCGGGGGCTCTAGTTTGAATCTCATGCGCTTTTCCTACCGCCTTCTCCTGATCGGCTGCGTCTCGGCCTGCGCGCCCATGCTGCCCGAGCCGCAGGTGAACCTGCCGACGCCCCAGCCTCAGCCCCAGGCGGGCGCGCCGGTCACGACGCCAGCCCCTGCCGCCCAGACGCCGCCGTTGGCCGCCTATGACCAGCAGGGTTTCGAGGGCTGGAAGCAGGGCTTCCTGGCGCGCAAGGGCGGCGCCCGCCGCGCGGACTACGCCCGGGAACTGGAGGGGCTGACGCCCGATCCGACGGTGATCCGCCTGGATCGCAACCAGCCTGAATTCTCCAAACCCGCCGGAGCCTATGTGCAGAATGCGGTGACCCCGGTGCGAATCGCCCAGGCCAAACAGCGCATCGATCGGGTGCCGTGGTCGGTGGTTCAACGATTCGGCGTGCCCAGCGAGATCCTGGTCGGCGTCTGGGCCCAGGAGAGCGCCTTCGGGCAGGTGCAGGGCGACTATGACGTGATCCGCTCGCTGGCGACGCTGGCCTATGACGGTCGCAGGCGCGATTGGGCCGAGGGACAGCTGAAGGACGCGCTGGACATCGTCGTGGACGGCCGGCGCGAGCGTTCGGGTCTGAAGGGCAGCTGGGCCGGAGCCATGGGCCAGACCCAGTTCATGCCCGACAACTATCTGCGCCTGGGCGTGGACCAGGACGGCGACGGCAAGGTCGACATCTGGCGCGACGACGCCGACGCCCTGGCGTCGGCCGCCAACCTGCTGGCCCAGGCCGGGTGGAAGCGCGGTCAGGGCTGGGGCTATGAAGTCACCCTGCCCTCCGGCTTCGACTATGCCGAGGCGGAGGGCCCGAAACACAACTGGGCCTATTGGGCGGCCAAGGGCGTGCGCCTGGCGCAAGGCGGCACCCCGAACGGCGCCGAGGCGCTGGAAGAAGCGACCATCCTGCTGCCGCAGGGCGCGAACGGTCCGGCCTTCCTGGCCCTGCCGAACCACTATGTGATCCGCCGCTACAACAACTCGGTGTCCTACGCCTTGGCTATCGGCCTGACGGCGGACGGGATCATGGGCAAGCCGGGGCTGACTACGGCCTGGCCCAACGATCCGTCGATGACGCGCGATCAGCGTATCGGGGCGCAGCGCGCCCTGACCCAACTGGGTTACGACACCCAGGGCGTCGATGGGGTGATCGGCTCCAACACCCGCGCGGCCCTGCGTCGCTGGCAGATCGCCAACGGCCGGATCGCCGACGGCTATCTGACGCCGGCGCTGGCGGACGAACTGATCCGCCGGACGAGCTGAACCGCGTCTCCCGCCCCTCGCACCGCGATGGGCGGGAGTGAGTTCAGACCCTACCCCTTCACGCGCCAGGTGGCGCCGTCGGGGCCGTCCATGACGACGACGTTCAGGGCGTTCAGGCGGTCGCGCATGCGGTCGGCTTCGGGCCAGTCCTTTGCGGCGCGGGCCTTGGCGCGTTGGTCCAGCAGGGCTTCGACCTCGGCCTTCAGGGCGGGATCGCCGCCCTCGAACCAGCCGTCTGGCGTCAGCGACAGGACGCCGAGCAGCCCGGCCGCTTCCTTCAGGCTCCAGCGGGCCATGGCGACATCGTTGATATCGGCTTCGGCGTCGTTCAGCAGTTCGCGCAGGGCGTTTCCCAACCCGAACAACTGGGCGATGGCGCCCGGCGTGTTGAGGTCGTCCTCAAGCGCGTCCAGCACCGGGTCCAGGGCGTTCTCGGCCAGCTCCCTCTCGGCCTCCTCCAGCGTCGCCTCATCGAAGTCGGCCAGGGCCGCGTCGGCGTCGCGCAGCACGCCATACAGCCGGTCCAGGTTCTTGCGGCTCTGCTCCAGCAGCCCCTGGTTCCAGTCCAGCGGCTGGCGATAGTGGGCGCTCAGCAAAGCCCAGCGGACGACCTCGCCCGGCATGGCCTGAACCAGATCGTGCAGCAGCAGGACGTTGCCGACCGACTTGGACATCTTCTCGGCGTCCACGGTCAGAAAGCCGTTGTGCATCCAGTAGCGGGCGTATTCGTCATGGGCCTGATCGCCATGCGCATGGCCGTGGGCGCAGACGCCCTGGGCGATCTCGTTTTCATGGTGGGGGAAGACCAGGTCGATGCCGCCGCCGTGAATGTCGATGGGCAGGCCCAGGGTCTTTTCAATCATGGCCGAGCATTCGATGTGCCAGCCGGGACGCCCCTCGCCCCACGGCGACGGCCAGGACGGCTCGTCCGCCTTGGACGGCTTCCACAGGACGAAATCGTGCGGGTTCTTCTTGTAGGGCGCGACCTCGACGCGGGCGCCGGCGATCATGTCGTCCAGGTTCCGGCCCGATAGGGCGCCGTAGGCCTTGTAGGACGAGACGTCGAACAGCACGTGTCCCTCGGCCGCATAGGCGCAGTCCGCATCGACGATGGCCTGGATCTGATCGACGATGGCCGGAATGTAGTCGGTGACGTGGGGCGCAATATCGGGCGGCGAGACGTTCAGCAGGCCCATGTCGGCCAGATAGGCGGCTTCGTAGCGGGCTGTGACCTCGCCGATCGGCACGCCCTCGCGCGCGGCCTTCTGATTGATCTTGTCGTCCACGTCGGTGACGTTGCGGGCGTAGATCACATGGTTGGCGCCATAGGTCCGGCGCAGCAGCCGCACCAGGACGTCGAACACCACCGGCGGACGCGCATTGCCGATATGGGCGTAGTCATAGACCGTGGGGCCGCAGACATAGAGGGTCACACGATCCTTGTTCCGGGGCTCGAACAGGCGCTTTTCACGGCGCAGGGTGTCGTGGATGTGCAGCGGCATGGATCAGTCTTTAGCGGGTTTTCTTGCGGGACGGACGGTCTGTCCCATATAGCGGCCTGATATACAGTCCCGACGGATTGTAGAAGGTAAACCGGGCGACCCGCCCCGGCCGGAAATCGAGTTCATGAGCGTCACCCCCGCCAAGCCCGTCCTCGTCAGCGACGAAACCGTGCAACGTCCGTCGCGCGAACAGGCGCTGGAGGCCGTGCGCACCCTGATCGCCTGGGCCGGCGACAATCCCAACCGTCCGGGCCTGATCGATACGCCCAAGCGGGTGGTGGACGCTTATGGCCAATGGTTCGACGGCTATGACGCCGATGCCGGCAAGGAGCTGAGCCGCACCTTCGAGGACGTGACCGGCTATGACGACATGGTCATCCTGCGCGACATCGAGGTGGAGAGCCACTGCGAGCACCACCTGGCACCGTTCCTGGGCAAGGCCTATGTCGCCTATCTGCCCGGCGAGAAGGTGGTCGGCATCTCCAAGCTGGCGCGGGTCGTCGAGATCTATGCGCGGCGCCTGCAGAACCAGGAAACCCTGACCAACGACATCATCGACGCCATCGAATCACACCTACAGCCGCGCGGGGTGGCGGTGCTGGTCGACGCAGAGCATCAGTGCATGACCACGCGCGGCGTGCATCATCGGCACGTTTCGACCATTACGACCCGCTTCACCGGCGCCTTCAAGGACGATCCTGCCCTGGCGGACCGCTTTTTGAAGCTGGCCAAGGCCTGAAGGCCGAACCGTCGTGCCTCTGTCGTGTATAATTGACGTTCGGGAACGGCAGATCGTTTAGAACCGCTTTACAAGCCCGCATCGGGACGCCAAGAACCGATCAAGCCTTCGGGCGATCCATAGGGAATGTCGGCGCGGAACGCAGCCGGCGAGTAACGGAGACGAGCATGGCTGCGAAGATCGGCGGTTCCGGTGGGGACAAGCACACGATCGAACAGACGGCGGATATCAACATCACGCCGTTCATCGACATTCTGCTGGTGCTCATGATCATCTTCATGGTCGCCGCGCCCATGGCGACCGTCTCGATCCGTCTGGACCTGCCGCCCGCACAGCCGCCCACCAATCCGACCGAAGAAAAGGAACCGGTGTACATCACCATCCAGGAAAACGGTCAGCTGTTCCTGTCGGACAAGCAAACCTCGATCGACAACCTGGCCACTGACGTTTGCACCGCCCTGGGCGGCGGCGCCTGCCAGGAAGAGCGCGTCTTCGTCCGCGCCCAGCCGGAAGTGAAATATTCGCAGTTCATGGAAGTCATGAACAAGATGCAGGAGAACGGCTTCTTCAAGGTCGGCCTGCTGAACGAAGACATCGAATAGGACCTTCGTCCTTACAGGATTTGGGCCGCGTTCCGGAAGGACGCGGCCTTTTTCTTTGCCGCAAGGCTTGCCGGATCGATCGACTGCACCCTTGATGCCGCATCGGTTGTTCGAGGAGTCCGCCCATGCGTCGTCGCACCTTCCTGTCCGCCCTGCCCGCCGGCGCGCTGGCGGCGACCGCAGCCCAGGCCCGGCAGGCTTCTCCCGCCGCCAGGCCGACCGAAGCGGCCCCTGCGCCGGCTCGCCCGGCCGACCCCTATGCCGGCGTCGGCATCGGCGACCGGATTTCAGGACCGAAGTTCATGGGGCGCTCGACCGTCTGGGGTGCGAACGGGGCGGCGGCGACGGCGCACCCGGCGGCCAGTCTGATCGGCATCGACACCCTAAGACGCGGCGGATCGGCCATCGATGCGGCCATCGCCATCAATGCGGCCCTGGGCTTTCTGGAGCCGGTCGCCAACGGCATCGGCGGCGACGCCTATTGCATGCTGTGGGACCCCAAACAGAAGAAGGTCGTCGGGCTGAACGGCTCGGGCGCCAGTCCGCGGGGCCTCAGCCTGGAGATCGCGCGGTCCAAGGCC
>NZ_JAELUF010001012.1 GCF_016429195.1 Brevundimonas sp. ASV9 | reverse complement strand
CCCCCCCCCCCCCCCCCCCCCCCCCCCCCCCCCCCCCCCCCCCCCCCCCCCCCCCCCCCCCCCCCCCCCCCCCCCCCCCCCCCCCCCCCCCCCCCCCCCCCCCCCCCCCCCCCCCCCCTCTAATGATCCGGCGACCACCGAGATCTACACTGTGATGTATTCGTCGGCAGCGTCAGATGTGTATAAGAGACAGGGTTTGGGCAGCGGCAGGTCGTCCAGCTCGCGCGAGGCGATCTTGATCGAAATGTGCGGCTTGGGCTGACCGTCGGCGTCCACTTGGAAATAGTTGGTGCGCTTGATCGCGCCGATCAGGGCGGC
>NZ_JAELUF010001011.1 GCF_016429195.1 Brevundimonas sp. ASV9 | reverse complement strand
CGCGGGGGGCGATGACGGTCTTCAGCATGGCGCGCGGGACGATGACAGGGCCGGCCGAGGCGTCCTCGCCGCGCGGCGGAGCCTCCAGCATTTCGCGGTCCTCGTTGGCGCTGGCCATGGCCGAGCCTGTCTCTTATACACATCTGACGCTGCCGACGAATACATCACAGTGTAGATCTCGGTGGTCGCCGGATCATTAAATGGGGGGGGGGGGGGGGGGGGGGGGGGGGGGGGGGGGGGGGGGGGGGGGGGGGGGGGGGGGGGGGGGGGGGGGGGGGGGGGGGGGGGGGGGGGGGGGGGGGGGGGGGGGGGGGGGGGG
>NZ_JAELUF010001010.1 GCF_016429195.1 Brevundimonas sp. ASV9 | reverse complement strand
CCCCCCCCCCCCCCCCCCCCCCCCCCCCCCCCCCCCCCCCCCCCCCCCCCCCCCCCCCCCCCCCCCCCCCCCCCCCCCCCCCCCCCCCCCCCCCCCCCCCCCCCCCCCCCCCCCCCTTTTTAATCATCCGGCGACCACCGAGATCTACACTGTGATGTATTCGTCGGCAGCGTCAGATGTGTATAAGAGACAGGTGTACGGCTTCGGCGGAGGCTCCGCCGACGGCGACGCGTCGATGAAGAACCTTCTCGGCGGCAAGGGCGCCAATCTGGCGGAAATGTCGTCGCTGGGTCTGCCGGTTCCCCCGGGCTTCACCGTC
>NZ_JAELUF010001009.1 GCF_016429195.1 Brevundimonas sp. ASV9 | reverse complement strand
AAGGCGTCCGAGAAATCGCGCATCCGCATCTGAACCGTATCGACGCCGGACCAGACAATCTGGCCCTTGGTCGCCAATGCTGCGCCGGAATGCAGCTGGTGCGACTTGCCACGCATGGCTTTCAGCCTGTCTCTTATACACATCTGACGCTGCCGACGAATACATCACAGTGTAGATCTCGGTGGTCGCCGGAGCAGTAAAAGGGGGGGGGGGGGGGGGGGGGGGGGGGGGGGGGGGGGGGGGGGGGGGGGGGGGGGGGGGGGGGGGGGGGGGGGGGGGGGGGGGGGGGGGGGGGGGGGGGGGGGGGGGGGGGGGGGGG
>NZ_JAELUF010001008.1 GCF_016429195.1 Brevundimonas sp. ASV9 | reverse complement strand
CCCCCCCCCCCCCCCCCCCCCCCCCCCCCCCCCCCCCCCCCCCCCCCCCCCCCCCCCCCCCCCCCCCCCCCCCCCCCCCCCCCCCCCCCCCCCCCCCCCCCCCCCCCCCCCCCCCCCTTATAATGATCCGGCGACCACCGAGATCTACACTGTGATGTATTCGTCGGCAGCGTCAGATGTGTATAAGAGACAGGTCATGGGCCGGTCCTAGCGCGCCCGCCGCCCACGAAAAAGGCCTCCCGCCGAAACGGGAGGCCTCAAATCGTTCGATCCTTCGACAGGATCAGGCGGCGACGACCTCGGTGGCCTGTTCGGCCAG
>NZ_JAELUF010001007.1 GCF_016429195.1 Brevundimonas sp. ASV9 | reverse complement strand
CCCCCCCCCCCCCCCCCCCCCCCCCCCCCCCCCCCCCCCCCCCCCCCCCCCCCCCCCCCCCCCCCCCCCCCCCCCCCCCCCCCCCCCCCCCCCCCCCCCCCCCCCCCCCCCCCCCCTCTTTCATGCTCCGGCGACCACCGAGATCTACACTGTGATGTATTCGTCGGCAGCGTCAGATGTGTATAAGAGACAGGTGCTGTCCCATGCCGAGATAGTCGTTGGAGCACCAGATGACGACGTCCTGCTCGGAGCCATCCTCGCGGCGACGCACGGCCTGCGGAAACTGGCCGCGCACGCGCTTCAGATCGGCGAAGACGCG
>NZ_JAELUF010001006.1 GCF_016429195.1 Brevundimonas sp. ASV9 | reverse complement strand
CCCCCCCCCCCCCCCCCCCCCCCCCCCCCCCCCCCCCCCCCCCCCCCCCCCCCCCCCCCCCCCCCCCCCCCCCCCCCCCCCCCCCCCCCCCCCCCCCCCCCCCCCCCCCCCCCCCCCCTTTCATGATCCGGCGACCACCGAGATCTACACTGTGATGTATTCGTCGGCAGCGTCAGATGTGTATAAGAGACAGGGCCAAGGCCACGCGGCGCTTTTCACCGCCAGACAGGTTGGTGACTTCCCAGTCGTCAGGCGGGCAGCGCAGGGCGCCCATGGCCTGGTCGATGCGGCTGTCGATATCCCAGACGTCGCCGGCGTC
>NZ_JAELUF010000118.1 GCF_016429195.1 Brevundimonas sp. ASV9 | reverse complement strand
CGCCTGAACCGCGCCCTCGTCGACCGCCGTCGCCTTGATGCTCAGCCGGTCGCCCGCAAGGGTCGCGTCCACGCGTCCATCGACGGCCAGGCCGCGCGGTGCATCGATGCTGCGCACGTTCTGGAGGGCGATATTGGCCGTGCCCGACAGGTCGCTGCCGGCGCCGCGCAGCGCGACCTGGCCCGTCACGCTGCCGCGCAGTTCGGGCGAGATGGAGCCCAGATCGACCCGCGTCAGGTCGGCCTGGATTGCGGCTCCGCGCGCATCCTGACGCAGGTCGGCCAGCAGCACGCCCCCGCCCATGCCCAGATCCAGATGCGCCGTACGCGTGGCGCCGTTCAGGGTGATCGAGGCCGGGCTGCGGGTCGTGAAGGCCACCTCGCGCACCCGACCGCCGCCGCGCAGCGTCAGACCGTGCGTCGTGTTCTGACGCGAATAGACGCCCGTGCCGTTGAACTGGGCCGGGTTGGGGCCGCCCACGTCCAGCGCCAGGGTGAAGGGCAGGTTGTTCAGCGTGCCGCGCCCGTCGAGATCCAGATTACGGATGATCCAGCTCTGACCCGCCAGCCGGACATTGCGGCCGCTGACATCCAGAATGGCGCTGTCCGATCCGCCGCCGTCGGTCAGCCGCACCCGTCCGTTGGCTTCGCCCGAAGCCAGGAAGGCCCCTGCGCGCGCCGAGAAGGTCAGGTCCGCGCTGGAGGGAATGCTGTCGGACAGGGCGATGGCGCCCCTGGCCGTCACGCCGCCGGCGTCCACGTCCAGATCGCTCAACCGGATCCGCTTGCCGCCCAGGAAGAAGTTGCCCGACGCGCGCGCCGGACCATAGTTTGAGCCGCTGACCACCGAAATCCGACCGTCCGACCCATCCGCGCCCTTGCGGAAGCTCAGCGTCAGATCGGCGTTGTTCAGCTTCAGCGCGCCGGCCGTGACCTGCTGGAAGCCGGCGGTCAGATCGACGCGCGGCTGGGCCAGTGTGCCGGTCAGGGCGCCACGTCCGTTCATGTCGCCGCCGATCTCGACCGGCCCGGCCGCGAACGGGCCGCGCGCGTTCCAGTCCAGCGCCAGCCTCAGCTTACCAGCGGTTTCGATAATGCCCTTGGCCCCCGCGCGACCGGCCGCGCCGGTCAGTTCGCCGCGCTCGACCTCGATGCGTCCGCCGTTCAGCTTGCCGGCCAGTTGCAGGCGCGGGGTCTTGCCGAGCAGGCGATCCAGTTCGTCCAGACCCACTGTCAGATTGCGGCCCCGTCCGTCGAAGTTCAGCATCCACGGCGCGCCGGCCCGCGCCGACGAGGCCCGGATCGGACCGCCGAAGGCGCCGCGCGCGTCGGGCAGCACGCGCCTGGCGTCGGTCAGTTGCGCCTCGCCGCGGAAGTTCATCCCGCCCAGCAGATTGCGCGAGCCCGAGCCATTCAGCGTCAGGCCTTGGCCCTGCAGATCGACCTTGGTCAGCAGGATGGCGCCGTCCTTCATCCGCGCCGCCTTCATCTGCACCCGCGGGGCAGGACCCAAGAGGCCGCCGATGATGCCTTCGCCCGATCCGCCGTTGGCGCGAATGTCGCCGTCCAGATCGATGCGGCCGTTTTTGACCGCGACGTTCAGCGGTCCGGCGATGCGCGTGGCGCGATAGCTGGCCACATTGGCGTTCAGCAGGGTGACCTGGCCGTCCAGCGTCCAGGTCTGGGCGTCGCCCTTGAACAGGCCGGAATAGGCCGCTGGTCCCGCCACATCGGACCCGACCAGCCGGCTCAGCGAGGCCGTCTGAATATTCAGACTGATTCCGTCGGGCGAACTGCGGTCGGAGTTGCGGACCAGGCCGCGCGCCTCGGACTGGACGTTGTCGGAAAGCAGCTTCCACGCCACGCCCTGGCTGGCCTTGTCCGGCGTAGGAACCATGGCGAAGCCGAACCGCGCGGTGCGGCCGATCTTGGTGACGAAGGGTGCCAGCAGGTCCGAGTTGCTGAAGTCGGCGAAGCCCGCGACGCGAGAGCCCTTGTCGCCGAAATGGCCCTGGACGATCAGGGGGACGAACTGTCCCGTCTGAACCCGCGCATTGACGACGTCGGCGTTCAGAACCGCAACCGCCGAGAACGGCTGATCCGGCGAATAGCCCAAGGCGCCGGCCAGCGGTCCGCCCTGGGCCTCATTGGCGCGCAGGTTCAGGCGCGTATCTTCGAGTTTGCCCCCGAAGGTCGCCGCCAGACGCAGGAAGTCGCCCGGCCGGTTCAGGCTGTCGGCGTTGACCGTCGCGCTCTTGGCCCCGGCGCGCGGCAGGCTGGCGTTCCCCGACAGGCTCCAACGGCCGTATTCCTTGGAAAAACCTTGCATCAGTTCGATGTTGGCCGCGAACTTGTCGATGCGGACCGAGATCGGCTGAGGGCTGGGCGGTTCGCCAGTGGGCGGCTCGACCACAGGACGGCGTAGGACGCGAATGGTCTCGGCCTTGATGTCGTTCGCATGGAAACTGCGGCCCAGCAGAGCCAGATACGACCAGTCCATGCTGAGGTTGTTCGCCTCCAGCCAGATGCCCTGACTGTCGGCCAATGTGATGCGATCGATGGTGAAATCACTGAGCAGATCGCCTCTCAGCCCATACACCTTCAGCCGGCCGTAGCGGCTGATCTTCAGGTCCTGAAGCCGTTGCAGCACCATGTCGCGACCGCCGTCCGAGGCGATGTAGTAACGCCCTCCGACCAGGGCGGCGGCGATCAGCACCAGCAGTCCGGCCAGCACCACGCCCACGCCCAGGGCGATGCGTTTGATCAGCCCGCGACGCGGCTTTGCGGGCCGCGCGGCCTTGGCCGGCGTCGTCGTTTCTTCAGGTGTGGCTTCGGGCGGTGTATCGGTCAAAACGCCTGCCCGATGCTGATGTAGATCTGGAAGGCGGAATCGCCCTCACGCTTGTTGAGCGGCATGGCGACATCTGCCCGGATTGGTCCGAACGGCAGCATGTAGCGCACGCCTAAGCCCGCGCCATAGCGCATGTTGGTCAGGTTCGGCGTCTCCTGGAAGCCAACGGACCCAGCGTCGACGAAGGCGACGGCCTGGAAGCTCTGACCGATCGACTGGCGCACCTCGAACGAGGTTTCGAACAGCGACAGACCGCCGCGCGGCGTGCCGTCCGGCAGCTGCGGATTGACGTTCTGGTACGAATAGCCCCGCACCGAACCCCCGCCGCCGGAATAGAACAGACGGTCGGCCGGCACGTTCAGCTCGCTGCCGCCGACGATGGAGCCGATCTTCATGCGCCCGGCCAGGATGGTGCGATCACCCGCGACGGGAAAATAGGCGGTGCCTTGCGTTTCGGTGCGCAGGAACAGGATGTTGCTCTCGCCGGTCACCGCCGTCGGCTGAACCGCCAGATTCACCCGCCAGCCCTTGGTCGGGTTAAGCGGATCATTGGAGCGGTCGATATAGGCGCTGGTCCGCGCGGTGATGATCGCTAGATCGCGGTCGAAGGTCACGCGCTGCGGGGGCAGGGTGGTGAAGTCGTAGCGGGTCTCGCTGTAGCGCCCGGCGTCCAGCCCAATTCCGTAGTTGAAATAGGAGGTCTTGCCGATCCGCTGTTGCAGGTCGGCGTACAGAACCACGGCGGTGCGCAGATAGGCGTCGGTGTCCTCGTTGACGACCGCCGCGCCCAGCTTCAGCGTCCGGCCGGGCCGACGCCAGTGGGGCAGGGACAGGTCGGCGCCGATCCGGCTGTCGATGTCGGCCAGTCGCGCCTCCAGCCTCAGGGTGTCGGCGCGGCCGAAGCGATTGTAGCGGGTCTGGATCACGTCCACGCCCGCGCCCTCCGCCGTCGACCAGGTGGCTCCGGCCTCCAGCACGCGACGGGGCCGGTCCTGCAGACTGACCACCACGGGGCGATGACCGTCGGCGGTAATCTGATCCAGCGGCGACAGGGCGACGCTGACGCCGTCATAGACGCCGGTGTCCAGCAGCCGGCGTTCCAGCTCCGCGACCATCTCGGGATCGTAGCGATCGCCCTCGTTCCACGGCGCAAGGCCCGCCACCCAGGCGGGATTAGTGCGGCCTTGGCTTGTCAGACGCACGCCGTCCAGACGCACCAGCGCGCCGGAGGCGATGCGATATTCCGGCGCGACGGTGAAGGCCGCGTGATCCACAACGACACGACGCGGATTGGCCTTGGCGTCGGCATAGCCGTCACGCACCAGCGACGCCACGGCCCGACCTTCGCCGGATATGACGTCCGCCGCCCGCCCCGGGTCGCCGGCCTTCAGCGCGATCGCATTCTTCGCCTTGTCCACCGCCTGGACCTCCGGCGCGGGATCGGCCCACTGGATCGTCGGATCGGTCAGCAGGAAACGGCGCCCCGGTTCGACCGAGACCACCGCGATCGGCGTCTCCTCGCCCTCGACGATGTCTTCGACGACCGGTTGATAGTAGCCTTCGGACCGCAGCAGGGCGGTCGCCGAGGTCACGGCGCTCTCGGCGCGACGACGGGCCTCGAAGCGGCTGGCCGGCGCGCCGTCAACCTCGCCCACGGCCCGCTCCAGCGCCCGCCGCAGATCGCCGTCCATGTCGCCCCGGATCTGCGCGCGGGGTTCCGCCGCCGCTGCATGGGCGCAGGCCGAAAACGCCGCGAGGGCGACCAGCAGGGGAGACCTGAACGTCAAACTCGATCTTTCGTCAAAAGGAGGCCCCCCGGCATACCTGTTCGTCAGTAGAACAGCGTCTCGCTTTCGGGCTGGACCGACTGTTCCGACGTGCGTTCCTCAGGCGGAAGCGTCGTCGACGGCGGAGGCGTGGGCGTCGGATCCTGAACCTCTGGCGAAGGCGGGGGAGTTTCTTCCTTGACCGGCGGAGGCGCCGGCTCGACCGACATCTCGCGATAGTCGTCGTCAGAGCGCGAAGGACGGTCGTCGCAGGCCGACAGCGCGAGCACGCTTGCGGCGGCGGCCAAGACAAAAATCGAGCGTGTCATGAAAGTCCCCGGTCTCCGCCGACCAAACGCCTGTCGCGCTAAGCTGTTCCCTTAGCGCCGAAATCTACGTCGGTCATCCTGCGTGATCGGACCATTTTGTGACCATTTGATCCAAGGTCAGTTCGGACTTGGGTGCGGGCGCAGCACTAACGCCGTCGAATCGGGGCGCGGGTTGCGGCAGGCCGCCGTGGAATGTTCCACGCGCCTGATTGTGTGGATGATCCGGCGCCTCGGCCAAGCTCAGCACAGGCGTGACACAGGCTTCCGTCCCGGCGAAATGGATGCTCCAGTCGTCGCGGTCTCTGCTCGCGAACAAGGCCGCAAGCAGCGCCTGCAGGGCAGGCCAGGCGGCGATGTCGTATTGAACCGCATCAGCCGGATCGATCTCCAAGCCGGCCAGCAGCGCAGCGTAGAAACGCGGCTCCAGCGCCGCCACCGCCACGAACCCGCCGTCGCGACAGGCGTAGCAGCGATAGAAGGGCGCGCCCCCGTCCAGCAGGTTGGATCCGCGCCGGTCGCTCCACATTCCCCGACCCCGCAAGGCCTGGAACAGGCCGCCCAGCAGAGCCGCCCCGTCCGTCATGGCTGCATCCACCACGCGTCCCTTGCCCGTTGTCCTGGCCTCCACCAGCGCGGCCAGCACCCCGACCACCAGCAGCATGGCCCCGCCGCCATAATCTCCGACCAGGTTCAACGGCGGGGAGGGCGGACGATGCGCCTCGCCCATGGCGTGCAAGACGCCCGACAGGCCGATGTAGTTCAGATCATGCCCGACCGTGTTCGCTAGCGGCCCCGTCTGGCCCCATCCCGTCACGCGCCCAAACACCAGCGCGGGCTTTCGCGCTTGGACAACGTCGGGACCATAGCCCAGCCGCTCCATGACGCCGGGTCGAAACCCTTCGATCACCGCGTCGGCCCCATCGATCAGTTGCAGGATGCGCTCGCGATCGGCCGGTGATTTCAGATCGACCGGAACGGCCGCTCGTCCCCGATGCAGCACCTCGCCTCCGACCTCGTCGAAGATCGCCGGTCCGGCCGAGGCGTCGCGCGTCAGCCGCACCACCTCCGCCCCCAGGTCCGCCAGCATCATTCCGGCGAAGGTGACCGGCCCCAAGCCGTCGAATTCGATGATGCGGACGCCATTTAACGGTTTCATGCCCAATGAGTAGCAGACCGGGTCTTGACCGGAAGGCCGGATTACAACAGAAGGCGCCCTTCGACGGTTCGGGCCAGCCCGGACGTCGCGCGGTGCGTCCTTAGCTCAGTTGGTTAGAGCATCTGACTTTTAATCAGAGGGTCCTCGGTTCGAGCCCGAGAGGACGTACCATTTAAAGCCCGCTTCGGCGGGCTTTTTGCTGTCTGGGACTTGGGTTAGTGGGTCGCAAAGCGACCCGGCGCAGTCGCATCTGCCGCGATCGGAGCGTTCGACTTGTCGAGATACTTCGACAGGGTGGCGACCAGGGCCGGCAGTTGCAGCGGCTTGGCCAGGTGGTCGTCCATGCCGGCGTCGCGACACAGCTGGATCTGGTCCGGCTGAACATTGGCGGACAGGGCGATGATCGGCAGTCGGCGTCCGCCGCCCTGCTCGATACGGCGAATCTCACGCGTGGCCGTCAGGCCGTCCATGACCGGCATCTGCATATCCATCAGGACGAGGTCGTAGACTTCGGACTGCACCGCATGCACCGCTTCGGCCCCATCGCTGGCGGTAGCGACCTCCAGTCCCATGCCGACAAGGATGACGCTGATCAGTTCGCGGTTGGCCGGTGCGTCGTCGGCGATCAACACGCGGCCCTCGGGCATCACGCTGAGGCGCGGTCCCTCGGCCTCCGATCCGCCCTCGGCGATGTGCAGCGGGACGGTCACCTTGAACGTCGATCCCAGGCCGGGCTGGCTCGTGACGACGATGTCGCCGTCCATCGCTCGCGCCAGTCGCCGCGAGATCGCGAGCCCCAGGCCGGTGCCGCCGTAGAGCCGCGTCGTCGACCGATCCGCCTGTGAGAAACGTTCGAACAGATGGGCCTGAGTCTGGGGGCTCATGCCGATGCCGGTATCGGTCACCTCGGCCGTCAGCCGCCATGCGCCGTTTGCCTCCAAGGCTCCCCCGACCGACAGACTGACCGAGCCCTGGCTGGTGAACTTCACCGCATTGCCCAGCAGGTTCAGCAGGACCTGCCGAAGACGGGCCTGGTCGCCCATCAGGCGATCCGGCAAGTCCGGCGCCAGATCGACGTGCAGCGCCAGACCCTTGGCCAGACACTGGGCCTCCATCATCTGGACCGTCTCGTGCGCCAGGGCGGCCGGGTTGAAACGCTGCGGCTCCAGCTCGATCATGCCGGCTTCGAGCTTGGAATAGTCCAGCACGTCGTTGATCACCGACAGCAGGGCCTCGCTGGCGGTGGCGATGCGCGCGACATAGCCC
>NZ_JAELUF010001005.1 GCF_016429195.1 Brevundimonas sp. ASV9 | reverse complement strand
CCCCCCCCCCCCCCCCCCCCCCCCCCCCCCCCCCCCCCCCCCCCCCCCCCCCCCCCCCCCCCCCCCCCCCCCCCCCCCCCCCCCCCCCCCCCCCCCCCCCCCCCCCCCCCCCCCCCCTTTCAATGATCCGGCGACCACCGAGATCTACACTGTGATGTATTCGTCGGCAGCGTCAGATGTGTATAAGAGACAGAGCGTGCGCCGCGCAGCAGCCGAGCGCCGGGGCTGCCCGAGCCGGCGACCATGAACCGTCCGTCCAGCAGCGTACCGATCGACGGCGGCCCGTCCAACCCGATCGGCGCCGGCGCCGCCCAGAACG
>NZ_JAELUF010001004.1 GCF_016429195.1 Brevundimonas sp. ASV9 | reverse complement strand
CCCCCCCCCCCCCCCCCCCCCCCCCCCCCCCCCCCCCCCCCCCCCCCCCCCCCCCCCCCCCCCCCCCCCCCCCCCCCCCCCCCCCCCCCCCCCCCCCCCCCCCCCCCCCCCCCCCCTCTTTACTGATCCGGCGACCACCGAGATCTACACTGTGATGTATTCGTCGGCAGCGTCAGATGTGTATAAGAGACAGACCCAGATCTCCGCATTGGCGAAGCTCCAGATGCCGTGTTCGAAGATCAGGTTCATCAGGCGGCTCCCTTGACGGCGGCCAGCTCGGCGGCGGTCGCGGCCTTGCCGGTCAGACGTTCGACCATGG
>NZ_JAELUF010001003.1 GCF_016429195.1 Brevundimonas sp. ASV9 | reverse complement strand
TGCGCGGGTACGCGAGGCGACGCGCGAGCGTGTCGAGGCCATCATCCGCGAGACCGGCTATGTGCCCGATCCGGCAGCGCGGATCCTGGCGCGGGCCGGGGGCGGGCGGATCGGTCTGCTCTACGCCTGTCTCTTATACACATCTGACGCTGCCGACGAATACATCACAGTGTAGATCTCGGTGGTCGCCGGATCATTATAAAGGGGGGGGGGGGGGGGGGGGGGGGGGGGGGGGGGGGGGGGGGGGGGGGGGGGGGGGGGGGGGGGGGGGGGGGGGGGGGGGGGGGGGGGGGGGGGGGGGGGGGGGGGGGGGGGGGGG
>NZ_JAELUF010001002.1 GCF_016429195.1 Brevundimonas sp. ASV9 | reverse complement strand
CCCCCCCCCCCCCCCCCCCCCCCCCCCCCCCCCCCCCCCCCCCCCCCCCCCCCCCCCCCCCCCCCCCCCCCCCCCCCCCCCCCCCCCCCCCCCCCCCCCCCCCCCCCCCCCCCCCCTTTTTCATGCTCCGGCGACCACCGAGATCTACACTGTGATGTATTCGTCGGCAGCGTCAGATGTGTATAAGAGACAGGTCCTGGCCGACTATCTTTCCGAAGGCCTGAACGAGGGCGACGGCGGGTTCAGCCTGACCGCCGCGCCGGCCTGGGAGGCGGCCAACTACGCGGCCCAGGCGCACGATCCGTGGCGGGCCATGAAA
>NZ_JAELUF010001001.1 GCF_016429195.1 Brevundimonas sp. ASV9 | reverse complement strand
CCCCCCCCCCCCCCCCCCCCCCCCCCCCCCCCCCCCCCCCCCCCCCCCCCCCCCCCCCCCCCCCCCCCCCCCCCCCCCCCCCCCCCCCCCCCCCCCCCCCCCCCCCCCCCCCCCCCTCTCTAATGATCCGGCGACCACCGAGATCTACACTGTGATGTATTCGTCGGCAGCGTCAGATGTGTATAAGAGACAGGTCTGGAAGAAGCGGATCAGGAACTTCCTCAGCCAGCCCTTGATCGTCGCCAGATCGTATTCGACCTTCTCGTCGTCCGGCGTATTCGCCGGCCAATGCCCTGCGCCCGCATCGCCCCAGGCCTGA
>NZ_JAELUF010001000.1 GCF_016429195.1 Brevundimonas sp. ASV9 | reverse complement strand
CCCCCCCCCCCCCCCCCCCCCCCCCCCCCCCCCCCCCCCCCCCCCCCCCCCCCCCCCCCCCCCCCCCCCCCCCCCCCCCCCCCCCCCCCCCCCCCCCCCCCCCCCCCCCCCCCCCCCTTCTAATGATCCGGCGACCACCGAGATCTACACTGTGATGTATTCGTCGGCAGCGTCAGATGTGTATAAGAGACAGCCCTTGAACCGGCCGTTGACGACCACGCTGTCGCCGCTGATCGCACAGGCTTTTTCGACAGCCTGCGTCAGCTCACCGGCGCAGGTGGCGCCGTCGTTGTCGCCGATGTTGAACTGCGGCAGTTCG
>NZ_JAELUF010000999.1 GCF_016429195.1 Brevundimonas sp. ASV9 | reverse complement strand
CCCCCCCCCCCCCCCCCCCCCCCCCCCCCCCCCCCCCCCCCCCCCCCCCCCCCCCCCCCCCCCCCCCCCCCCCCCCCCCCCCCCCCCCCCCCCCCCCCCCCCCCCCCCCCCCCCCCTATTTAATGATCCGGCGACCACCGAGATCTACACTGTGATGTATTCGTCGGCAGCGTCAGATGTGTATAAGAGACAGATGTCGTAGCGTTCGGTGTCAGCCATGGAAGGCTTGTCGCGCCGTCGCGGCCAAAGGTCCAGAGGACGATTTGTCAGGGTCGCGACGCCTTAGCCAATCGCGTACAGTAGCGCTTGTAGTGGTCAG
>NZ_JAELUF010000117.1 GCF_016429195.1 Brevundimonas sp. ASV9 | reverse complement strand
TCAGGCCGAAACTTCTCGAAATCGGGCGGTGGTGATCCATTGCGCGGCGGGCAAGGACCGGACGGGTTTTCTCGCCGCCCTGACCCACCATCTGCTGGGCGTGTCGCGCGACGACATGGTCGAGGACTATCTGCTGACCAACACCGCCGTCGATCTGGCGGGCCGGGCGCCCGGCATCGCCAGACAGCTGCACAAGATGACGGGTCGGGTCGCGTCGTACGACGCGATCGTGGCCTTTCTGGGGGTCGAGGCCGCCTATCTGGAGGCCGCATTCGCCGAGGTCGAAGCGCGGCACGGATCGGTGGACGCCTATCTGAAGGAGGCGCTGGGCGTCGATGCGACGCGCCGTGATCGGATCGTGGAGCGGCTGACCGCGTGAGCGAGGTTTTCAGCCACACCGTCATGCGCGACGCGCCCTGGGTCGATCCGGTCGCGGTGGCGGCCGGTCTCGGCGGCGGCGACGGCGCCTTGGCCATGCTGTCGGACGGCGGGCCGGGCGGCCGCTGGTCCCATGTCGCCCAGGCGCCGGACGTCGCGCGGGTCGGCCCGGTGGATGACGCCGCGCCGTTCGAGGCGCTGCGGGATCCGCTGTTTGCCGCCGGCGCCGTCGGTCTGGCTGCCTATGACGCTGGCGCCCGGCCGGCCACCGGACCGCGCGAGACGGTCTGGCCCGATCTGATGCTGGCGCGCTATCCCGCCATGCTGAGCTTCGATCATCAGCATCGCTCAGTGTGCGCCACGGGAAGAGGCGCGACGGCGGAGCAGGCGGCGGCCGCAGCCGAGCGGGCCCTGACCTGGCTGGCGACGGCCGCGCCGGTGGTGACGCTCTCCGCGCCGGCCGAGCGGTTCGAGGCCGAGGCGCCGGCAAGCGCCTATCGCGACGCGGTCGCGGATGTGGTGCAGCGCATCGGGGCGGGGGAGCTGTTCCAGGCCAATATCGCCCGGGCCTGGTCCGGCGCGCTGAAGCCTGGCCGCGATCCGTTCGAGGTCTTCCTGCGGCTGCAAAAGGAGCGGGCGTCGCCGTTCGGAGCCTATTGGCGGATCGGGGATCGGGCGCTGGTGTCGAACTCCCCCGAACTGTTCCTCGCCTTCGATCCCGCCAGCCGCCGCATCGAGGCGCGTCCGATCAAGGGCACACGCCCACGCGCGGACGATTTCGATCAGGACCAGGCCCTGGCGAGCGAGCTTCGGGCCAGCCTGAAGGATCGGGCGGAAAATCTGATGATCGTGGACCTGATGCGCAACGATCTGGCGCGCGTGTCACGGCCCGGATCGGTTCAAGTGGAGACGCTGTTCGAAGTCGAGCAGCACCCGACGGTGCATCATCTGGTCTCGACCGTGACGGGTGAGGCCCAGCCTGCAGTGGGTCCAGCCGACCTGCTGGAAGCGACCTTTCCGCCCGGCTCGATCACCGGCGCGCCTAAACATCAGGCGATGAAGGTGATCGCCGCGCACGAGCCGCCGCGCGGACCCTGGTGCGGGTCGTTGTTCCTGATCGCGGACGGCGGCGCCGTGACCGCATCGGTCTTGATCCGGACCGCCGGTTTCGAACTGAACGACGGCGTCTGGAACTATCGCACCCTCGCCGGCGCCGGCATCGTCGCGGACAGCGATCCGGCCGCCGAGGAGGCTGAGACGGACGTCAAGATGTCAGCGATGCGACAGGCGTTGGTCGGGATGTAAGGGTCAGCAACCGCTGCAGGGGATCATTTCAACGGTGCGCGGTCGCAGATAGGCCATGCGGCTGAACTTGGTCACATATGGCGCGACCCGGTCGAATGGTGATTTGTAATCATAAAAGGCTTCGGCAACGATCACTGACTCGCCGTTGGCGAGCATGTCTGAAGGGACCTTGGCCTGCGCGACCGTCAGTTTCGACGAGATGCCTTTTCCAACGCTCCAGTCCACCTTGTAGGTCGTCGCGTTTACACGCGTGACGCTGCTGACGCGTTGGGTCAGTGAGGACGAAGCAAACGGCGCCATGATCAAGTCGCCGATCGCAAACACATCTGTCAGGTCGGTTTTGCTTGTGCTGTCGCTCTGGGACACCAGGTCCGCCACCATCGCGGCGACGTGACCAGTTCGTTTCAGCGCCATATAGCCCTGACAGAACTCCACCATGCTGAAATAGAACAGGATCAGGATTGGCGCGAGAAATGCGAATTCGACTGCGGCGATGCCGCGAGTGTCGCGTCCATACGATCGAACGAATGAGGCGATGCGGAAGCGCGTCATTGCCACGGTTCATTGCGAAAGGCGGTTGTCGCCGTAAGCAAGACCTTGCCTGTTCCGATCCGAGATACCGCCTGGCTTAAAAGAGGCGTAGCGAGAGGATGTGCATACCAAATACGGACCAAAATCAGATCACCAGCCTTGCCGCCGTTGTAGATGGTCTTTTTGTCATCCATGGCGTTATTGGTAATTGGATCCTCGACAGCCGGCGCGCTGAACTTGGGAATAACTCTCACATCCACGGTCATTCGACTGTCGCAGTCGGATTTGAACACGACCATCTTCGAGCAGACCTGGGCTTTGAACTTGGTCTTGTCGAAACCCTGCGCGTGAGCCTGGCCGGTGCGAATGAGACGGCCGCTATCCATGGCCGCCGTTTCAAGCACTGAATCCAGAACAAATACGACGCCTAACTCCAGGATCGAAAAGATCATCAGGAAGAAGGGGATGGCGACCATGGCGAACTCGACCGCAGCCGACCCGTCTCGCCTCCGCCTGATGGGGCTAAAACGCGATTTCAATGATCTCCGAGCGCGCATGGTTAAAGTCAGGGCGCTGTGGGCGCAGCAGATGCCGAGGGGGACCGGACGCTGGGTGTGCACGAGGCGCCGCAGGCCATCTCCGTCGCGTGGGCGCCCCGCCAAACCCGAACCGAACCGGTAGAGCCGCCTGTCACGACGATCTCACGCTGGAAAAGGGTGCGGCCTACACCGTCGACTGCAACGACTTCAGTGACGCCATAGCCCTTGCCGACAATAAACATGGTGTTTGCGTCGACCAGCGACACATCGGCGATCTGGGGGTTGCCGACGATGATGGAAGCGGCGGCGCCGCGAAGCTGAACGCGCGCCGAACGATCGATCTCGACGTTCAGCGCGCCGTCCTGGGCGCTGGCGACGACGGGGACGGCGAACAGGGCGGCGGCGAGCAGGAGGGACGAGATGCGAGACATCGGCGGCTCTTGATAGTGGCGCGTGTGAACGCGGACGCGCGCATGATGCAGCCGTGATCCTCAACAAAGGCTGAAGCAGGGATATGAGAATTTTCTTTGGTAAATCTGCGCGTAACCAAACCTTGTGACTCAGATTTAACGGGCCTCGTGCATTTTGATCCTGCGTTTGGGGGTCAAGCGGGCTACCGGCTCCCCCCGCCAAGTTGCTCGCTAGACCATTTGAAAAAGGAACTACCCATGACCAAGTTCATCTCGCGCTTCGCCAAAGACGAATCGGGCGCCACCGCCATCGAATACGGCCTGATCGCTGCTCTGATCGCCGTCGCCCTGATCACCGTGCTCGGCACCATGAGCGGCAGCCTGAAAGAGACCTTCACGAAGGTCAGCACTGAGCTCGACACCGCGAACGCCGGCTAATCGCCAGACGTTCAAAGTCCCGAGAATGGGGCCGGGGCTGAAAAGCTCCGGCCCTTTTCTGTGGTCGAAACCCAACATTAAGTCCTGTCGCACAACATGCCGGTCATGGATATTCTGCTGCTCACCCTGCTCGGTGTCTTCCCGGCCCTGGTCGTCGTCGGGGGTCTGCACGACCTGATCACCATGAAGATTCCGAACTGGATCTCGTTGGCTCTGATCGGCGCCTTCTTCCCCATCGCCTTTCTGATCGGCGCGGCGCCGATGGATGTCGCCATCCATATCGGCATCGGGTTCGCGGCCTTGCTGGTCGGCATGGGCATGTTCGCCGCCGGCTGGATCGGCGGAGGCGACGCCAAGCTGCTGGCCGCCAGCTGTCTGTGGATGGGGATGAGCAGCGTCGCGCCCTTTTTGATTTACACCGGCATCGCGGGCGGGGCCTTCTGCCTGCTGCTGATGACCGCGCGTCAGTATTTTCCGATGGTCGCCCCGTCGGTGTCGCAAGGCTGGGTTATCAATCTGATGCAGCCCAAGGGCGATATTCCTTACGGCGTCGCCATCGCCATCGGCGCCCTGCTGGCCCTGCCCGAGAGCGGGCTGCTGCTGACCTTCGCCTCCGGTCGCTGACACCCCGTTGACCGGCGTTCGCGGCGCTTAGGAAGCGTTAACCCGCAAGGCCCATGATCGTTAACGGTAGGCGTCGGGGGATGAATCCGAAACACAGCGCCTGCTGGAGACATCCTGGATGAAGCCCGCCCGCATCGTCGTCATCTGCATCGCCGCCGTCTCGGCCATCGGTCTGGCCCTGGTGGTCCGGGCCATGGGGTCGTCGTCGAACGAACCCACGACACCCGCCGCCGCCGCTCCCGTCGAAGTCCGTCCGATGGCCAAGGTTCTGGTCGCCGCCAAGGACCTGGAACCCGGCAAGCGTCTGGTGGAAGCTGACCTCGAATGGAAAGATTGGCCCGTCGATGAGGTCAATCCCGTCTTCATCACCGATGGCTCCACGCCGGTGCCCGCCAAACCCGCTGCGGAAAGCGCAACGGCGAAGGCGACGGACGCCGTGAACCGCGTCGCCAAGGCGGCCACGGAACTGGCCACGACCGGCGCCAAGTCCGACTATATCGGCTCGGTGGTCCGCGAACCCATTCTGGCCGGCGAGCCGATCGTGTCGCGCAAGATCGTGCGCGCCGGCGACAGCGGTTATCTGGCCGCCTATCTGGAGCCGGGCATGCGGGCGATGGCCATCGCCGTGACGGTGGAATCCGCCGCCGGCGGGTTCATCCTGCCGGGCGACCGCGTCGATGTGGTGCTGACCGCCGAAACAAACCGCGACGGCGCCGTTGAGGGCGCGACCAAGTCAAAGTTCGCCTCGGGCGTCGTGCTGCAGAACATCAAGGTCCTGGCCATCGACCAGGCGACCCGCGTCGGCGACGACGCCCAGGCCGTGGTGGGCGCCACCGCGACCCTGGAAGTCCGACCGCAGGACTCGGTTCTGCTGGCCCAGGCCAAGTCCGAGGGCGAACTGTCGCTGTCGCTGCGATCCTATGCCGACACCGCCGGACCGTCCGGCGCCACACGCCGCCCTGTCGCGGCCGTTTCCCAACCCCAGGCCGTGCGCATCTATCGCGGCGGCGCGCCCGAAGTGGTGGCCGTGCCATGAGGACCCAACCGATGCGCCGACCCACGATGCGCAAGGCCGCCGCCGCAGCAGCCTGCGCGCTGCTCGCCACCTTGGCCGCCGTCCCGGCCGGCGTCGCCCAGACCCGCGCCGCCGTATCGACGGGTGCGGCGCAGCGCCTGATCAACCTGCCGCGCGGCACCTCGTTCGCGGTGGATCTGCCGGCCGATGCGCGCGACGTGATCGTCTCCAATCCGCAGGTGGCCGAGGCCATGCTACACTCGCCGCGGCGCATCACAGTTATCGGCATCGCGCCGGGAGAAACCGACGCCGTCTTCTTGGACGCAGCCGGCCGCACCATACTGAGCCTGCGGGTTCGGGTGGACGCCGGCACCAGCGCGCTTCAGGACACGTTGAGCCGCATCGCTCCTGGTGGGCAAATCCACGCGGAAGCCGTCAATGACAGCGTCATCCTGACGGGCGTTGCAGATAATCCCGCTCAGGCGGCACAGGCCGCGCGCGTCGCCGCCGCCTTCGTCTCAGCGCCGGAGAAGGTGATCAACATGATCAGCGTCGCCGGTTCCGACCAGGTGACGCTGCGGGTGCGCGTGGTGGAGGTGCAACGCAACGCGCTGAAACAGCTTGGCTTCAGCTCCGACATCTTGAAGGGCGCGGGCATCCATTCGTATGGCTTCAGCCGACCCAATACCTACGGCGTCAACGGATCGGCGGCCGGCGGAACGGGTCTGTGCTACGGTCAAAATGGCGGCCGGACGACTAACGTGTCGAACTCGAACGCCACCACCAGCCAAACCAGTTCCGGCGGGGCGTCGGCAAGTGGTCAACAGGCGACGAGCGGTTCCTTCCCCTCGACCGTCACCGTGACAGATGTCAACGGCAACGTGGTCCAGATTCCTGCGACGGCTATCGGTCAGTCCACTGTGTCATCTGGCTCTAGCAACACAATCACTAGCGCCATCTCCAACATTGCGTCGACCGCCTTCCAAACGCTGACGGGCACGAATGCGAGCGGCTGTCTTGAGGCCTTCGAACGCGTGGGATTGGCTCGGACGCTGGCCGAACCCAACCTGACGTCTGTGAATGGCGAAGCGGCGAACTTCCTGGCCGGCGGCGAGTTTCCGCTGCCGACGGGACGTGACCGGGATGGCAACATCACCGTGATCTACAAGCCCTATGGCGTGGGCCTGGCCTTCCGACCGGTGGTGATGTCCGGCGGTCGCATTTCCTTGCAGGTGAAGGTAGAGGTTTCAGAACTAACGGCTCAAGGCGGTTTCACCATCGGCGCCGGCACGCCGTCGTCCATCACACTGCCGGGTTTGACGGTCCGCCGTAGCGAAAACACCGTGGAACTGCCATCGGGCGGATCGATGATGATCGCGGGGCTGCTTCAGGAAACTACGCGCCAGACGGTGGACTCTCTGCCGGGGGTGACCAACCTGCCGGTCCTGGGATCGCTGTTCCGATCGCGCGATTATCTGATGGGCGAGACCGAGCTGGTCGTCATCGTCGAGCCCTACATCGTCAGCCCGACGTCGCCTGATCGGATGCAGACGCCGGCGGACGGCCTGCGCATGGCCAGCGACAGTCAGACCATTTTCTTCGGCCAGTTGAACCAGGTCTATGGGCTGCCGAATGCGGCCCCCGCCGGTTCGGTCGGCTATGTGATCGAGTGAGCACATCCATGACTCGCACCCTGATTGTCACACTTCTGACGACCACGGCCCTGGCGCTGGGCGCCTGTGTCGGCGGCCCCGCCAGCTTGGGCGGCGAGCCGCCGCTGACGCCGACCTCGCGTTATCAGCTCCAGGTCGAGCCCAATCTCGACCGGATCGCTCTGGCGGTTCACGACAGCGGCCTGTCGCCGGCGCAAAACGGTGCGTTGCAGGAGCTGGTCGGGCGCTATCGCTACGTCGACGCCGTGCCAATGGTCATCGAAGCTCCTGCCGGCAACGATCCGGTGGCGCTAAAGACAGCTTACGACATCAAATCGGCCCTGACCGCCTATGGCGTATCGCCGGACCGGATCACGCTTGTCAGCTACGCCGCGCCGGACCCCAGGGCACCGGTGGTCGTCGGCTATCAGACGATCCGCGCCGCCGTACCGCAGTGCGGAACCGCCTGGGGCAATCTGAGCCGGACCGGCGACAATCAGTCGGCATCGAACTTTGGATGCGCCGTG
>NZ_JAELUF010000998.1 GCF_016429195.1 Brevundimonas sp. ASV9 | reverse complement strand
CCCCCCCCCCCCCCCCCCCCCCCCCCCCCCCCCCCCCCCCCCCCCCCCCCCCCCCCCCCCCCCCCCCCCCCCCCCCCCCCCCCCCCCCCCCCCCCCCCCCCCCCCCCCCCCCCCCCCCTTTAATGACACGGCGACCACCGAGATCTACACTGTGATGTATTCGTCGGCAGCGTCAGATGTGTATAAGAGACAGGCACTGGGCTATGTGAAGTTCGAGCTGCGCGACAGCTACGCCATCTTCTTGCACGACACGCCGTCGAAGGCCGCCTTCAACCTGTCCACGCGTCAGCGCAGCCACGGCTGCGTGCGGGTGCAGAAT
>NZ_JAELUF010000997.1 GCF_016429195.1 Brevundimonas sp. ASV9 | reverse complement strand
CCCCCCCCCCCCCCCCCCCCCCCCCCCCCCCCCCCCCCCCCCCCCCCCCCCCCCCCCCCCCCCCCCCCCCCCCCCCCCCCCCCCCCCCCCCCCCCCCCCCCCCCCCCCCCCCCCCCCTTTTACTGATCCGGCGACCACCGAGATCTACACTGTGATGTATTCGTCGGCAGCGTCAGATGTGTATAAGAGACAGGCCCTGGCGTGGGGTATCGCCAATCGCGCGGTCCCGGCCGATCAGGTCGAGGCGACGGCGGCGGAACTGGCGGCCAAGGTGGCGGCCCGCGCGCCCAACTCAATCCGCAAGACCAAGCGGCTGATG
>NZ_JAELUF010000996.1 GCF_016429195.1 Brevundimonas sp. ASV9 | reverse complement strand
CCCCCCCCCCCCCCCCCCCCCCCCCCCCCCCCCCCCCCCCCCCCCCCCCCCCCCCCCCCCCCCCCCCCCCCCCCCCCCCCCCCCCCCCCCCCCCCCCCCCCCCCCCCCCCCCCCCCTTTTTACTGATCCGGCGACCACCGAGATCTACACTGTGATGTATTCGTCGGCAGCGTCAGATGTGTATAAGAGACAGGGTCCAGAGGGTCGTCTGCGGAACCGCAATGCGCGTCTCCATGTCGATGGCCTCGGCGAGCCGAAGTCCCAGCGTCTGGTCTTCAACGTCGGTCGGGCGCAGGAACTTGGCCCCGTCCGCAGGCTC
>NZ_JAELUF010000995.1 GCF_016429195.1 Brevundimonas sp. ASV9 | reverse complement strand
CCCCCCCCCCCCCCCCCCCCCCCCCCCCCCCCCCCCCCCCCCCCCCCCCCCCCCCCCCCCCCCCCCCCCCCCCCCCCCCCCCCCCCCCCCCCCCCCCCCCCCCCCCCCCCCCCCCCCCTTTTAATGCCACGGCGACCACCGAGATCTACACTGTGATGTATTCGTCGGCAGCGTCAGATGTGTATAAGAGACAGCTGATAGGCCGTGCGTGAGGCCACATCGGTTCCGCATACCCTGACGGTTTGCAGCACGGCGGCGCGCTCGGCCGGGCGCGGACTTTGCGCCAGCGCCGGCGTCGTTGCGGTCGCCAGGGCGGCGGC
>NZ_JAELUF010000994.1 GCF_016429195.1 Brevundimonas sp. ASV9 | reverse complement strand
GCCCTGGACCCAATAGCCGAGATAGACGAACGGCAGACCGACGATGGCGGCCTGGCGCACATGGTCCAGGATGGCGAACCGGCCCAGGCTGCGCCGCTCCATCTCCGGATCATAGAAGCTGTAGACCTGTCTCTTATACACATCTGACGCTGCCGACGAATACATCACAGTGTAGATCTCGGTGGTCGCCGTGTCATGAAAAAGGGGGGGGGGGGGGGGGGGGGGGGGGGGGGGGGGGGGGGGGGGGGGGGGGGGGGGGGGGGGGGGGGGGGGGGGGGGGGGGGGGGGGGGGGGGGGGGGGGGGGGGGGGGGGGGGGGGG
>NZ_JAELUF010000116.1 GCF_016429195.1 Brevundimonas sp. ASV9 | reverse complement strand
CAGGGTGGTGAGGGTGGGCGTCGTGGACATCAGCCACCAGCCGAAGACGATGGCGCCGACGATCTGGAGATAGTCGAAGGGCGCGACCACGGCGACCGGGGCCTTTTGCAGCGAGGCGGTCATGAACAGCTGGGCCAGGCCGCCGGCGATGCCCGATCCGATCAACAGGCCGAGGGTGCCGAGCGCGTGCCAATGGCCGACGAAGGGCAGCAGGATCGCCCCCACGACCGAACAGGCGACGAAGAACCAGAAGACGATGGCGGCGACGTGTTCGGTGTCGCGCAGCTGGCGCAGGGTGATGGTGACGCCGGCCGTCAGCACCGCTCCGATCAGGGCGAAGGCCACGCCCGCCAGCGGCAGGACCGAATGGCCGACGCCCGGCCGCATGACGACGATCACGCCGATGAAGCCGACGGCGACGGCGGCCCAGCGGCGCGGGCCGACCGCCTCCTTCAGCACGAAGAAGGACAGGATGGTGGCGAAGATCGGAGCGGTGAAACTGAGGGTCGTCGCGTCGGCGAGAGGCAGCAGCGTCAGCGTCTGGAACAGGCACAGAATGGCCGCGACGCCCAGAGCGCTGCGTCCCAGATGGGCCAGGGGGCGGCGCGTCGACAGGGCCGACAGCCCGCCCGGCTGGGTCAGCACCCAGGCCAGCACCACCGGCAGGCCGAAGAAGGCGCGGTAGAATAGCATTTCCGGCGCCGCGACACCGTCCTGCGACGCCAGCTTCAACGTCGCCGTCATGATCGAAAAACAGCCCGCGGCGGCGATGCGCAGAAGAATGCCGCGGACGACGTCCTCGCCCGCGGCTTTCGATGGATCAGGCGAAGGCCGCGCGGCGGCGACCATGTCGCGCGCTTAGGCCTGGCCGGTTTCGACCGGCTGCTGGGCGATCTGCTGCTGGCGCGCGATGTAGATGGCGGCGAAGTCGATGGGGTCCAGCTGGAACGGGGGATAGAAGCCGCCGTCGGCCGTGGCGCCCGAGATGATCTCGCGCGCGAACGGGAACAGATAGCGCGGGCATTCGATCAGCAGCAGAGGCTCGATGTCCTGCTCCTGAACGTTGGCCAGCTGGAATAGGCCGCCATAGACCAGTTCGACGTGGAAGACGGGTTGGTTCTCGTGCGTCGCCTTGATCGACAGCTTCAGGTCCAGTTCGAACAGGCCGTCGGGGCGGCCCTGGGCGGCCATTTCGACGCCCAGGTCGATCGCGGGCTTGCCGTCGATGCGCAGGGATTCCGGGGCGCGCGGGTTCTCGAACGAGAAGTCGCGGACGTATTGCGCCAGGATGCGGAAGCCGGGACCGGCGGACTGGCCCTGTTGGGCGTCGCCTTGCTGGGGCTGTTCGGCGGGAGGAGCGGCGTCGGTCATGAAACGGTCTTTGGCGCAGTTTGGGGCCGATGAGGCCGGAATGAGGCGCCGCGACTACCATGCCGGGACGCTTGGCCGCAACGTCGCGCGCGCGATTGGGGGCGCGCTTCGCCTTGCCTCACCCTATATGAGCCCGTAATCACGCCAGACTCAGTGTTTGGCGCACCCGTCGTTCGCTACAGGAATCTCCTCTTGAACATGCCGGTTCAGTTCCAGGTCGTCGTCTTCGCCTTCATCGCAGCCTTTGTGCTGTTCCAGCTCTACAATGTGCTGGGCAAGCGGGTCGGCCGTCAGCCGCAGGAAGACGCCAAGATCGCGCCGCCCGGCCCGGCCCAGGCCGAAACGCCCAAGGTCGCGGCGATCGACCCGGCGACCCTGGCCTCCATCGCCAGCCTGAAGGCGCGCGATCCTGCGTTCGACCCGGCCCGTTTCCTGGACGGCGCGCGTCAGGCCTATGAGACCATCGTGCGCGGCTACGCCGCCGGCGACCGGGCCGCGCTGAAGCCGTTGCTGAAGCCGAACGTCTTCGCCTCGTTCGAGGCCGGCATCGCGGCGCGCGAGACGCGCGGCGAGACCGAGACCGTCGAGTTCCTGTATCCGCCCCGGGCCGATCTGGAAGGCGCGGTCGCCGAGGGCGACAAGGCCGTGGCCAAGGTGCGGTTCCTGGCCGAACTGCGCAGCCGGGTGACCAAGGCTTCTGGCGAAACGGCGGACGCGACGACGGGCGAGCCGCTGGTCGAGGAACGCCGCACGGCCGAACACTGGACGTTCGAACGCACCTTGGGCGCGGCGGACCCGAACTGGGTCCTGGCGCGCGTCGAGCCGGCCAACGCCTGATGGCGGTTCGCGGCCGATCGGGCGCGCTGGCGACGCTGACGGCCGCCCTGGCTGTCGCGGCCTGTTCGACCGGGCCGATGACGCCGACGAGCGCGACGGGGACGACAGGGCCGCAGACAGGGCCGATCCCCTATACGCCATCGCCCAATCCGATCCCGCTTCCCGCGCCGTCCGACGCCCTGAGCCCCGCCGTGCTGCCGGGCTGGAGCCAGGAGGACCATCTGGCCGCCTTCCGGGCCTATGTGGACGGGTGCGGCGCGGCGCGTGACGCGGCCGCCCGCCGGGTCTGCGGACGCGCCAAGGCCATGGCGACGACAATGACGATTACGTCGTCGCAGGCGCGCGCCTTCTTCGAGGCCAGCTTCAGCGCGATCCCGGCTCAGACGCCGGACGGGCGACCGGGCCTGCTGACCTCCTATTTCGCGCCCGAATATCCGGCGCGGCGACGACCGGACGCCGAGTTCTCGGCCCCCGTCCTGCCCAAGCCCGCCAATCCACGCGCGGCCGGCGACCGGGCCTATATCGAATCCGCCGCACGGCCCGAGCAGGCCTTGGCCTGGATGCGGGCCGAGGACCTGTTCTTTCTGCAGATCCAGGGGTCGGGCTATCTGACGTTCGAGGACGGCACTCGCGGCCGCGCCGCCTATGCCGCCGACAACGGCAAGCCGTTCGTGGGCATCGCCCGACCGATGGCGCAGCAGGGATTGTTGCCGCAGAACGGCACCTCCGGCGATGCGATCCGGGACTGGCTGGCCAGCCACCGGGGCTATGAGGCGCAGGCGGTCATGGCGCTGAACCCACGCTACATCTTCTTCCGGCTGGACCCGGACGATGACGGCCACCCGGCGGGGGCGGCGGGCGTGCCCCTGACCGAGCGGCGGGCCATCGCGGTCGATCCGGCGCACTGGCGCTATGGCGAACTGGTCTGGCTGGAGGCCGACGGCGGCAATCTGCGCGGCGCCACGGCCAGCTATCGCGGTCTGGCCATGGCGCTGGACACAGGATCGGCCATTCGCGGACCGGTGCGCGCCGACCTCTATATGGGTCGCGGCGACCGCGCGGGGGCCGAGGCCGGGACCGTGCGCCATCCCTTGCGGATGTGGCGCCTGGTCCCGAGGGGTTAGGCGACGGTCAGGGTCACCGCGATATTGCCCCGCGTGGCGTGCGAATAGGGGCAGACGGTATCCGCCTCGGCGACAAGGGCTTCGGCCTCGGCGCGATCTACGCCCGGCAGGCTGACCTCCAGCGCCACCTCCAGGCCGAAGCCCTTGTCGCTGCGCGGACCGATGCCGACCGTGGCGTTGACGGCGGCGTCGGCAGGCACCTTGGCGTAACCGCCCTGAGAGGCGACGAACTTCATGGCGCCAAGGAAGCAGGCCGCATAGCCGGCCGCGAACAGCTGTTCGGGGTTGTTGCCGACGCCGGCGCCGCCCAGCTCCTTGGGCGTGCCCAAGGCGACATCCAGAGCGCCGTCGGTGGTGGCGGCGCGGCCGTCGCGGCCGCCCGTGGCGACGGCGGTGGTGCGGTACAGGGTATTGATGGACATGGGCATCAGCTCCGGGAGGTCATAAATATCGTGCGCGATTTAATCGCGTGACACCATTTAGTGCGTAGCGTCAGAGGCGTCAAGCTTGCGATTGTATCGCGTGCGATTATTATCTCCCTATGACCTCACCCGCCCCCTCCCCCGCCGCCATGGCCGTCGATGACATGCTGTGTTTCGCCGCCTATTCGGCAAACCTGGCGTTCAACCGGTTCTACAAGCCGCTCCTGGACCGGATGGGCCTGACCTATCCGCAGTTTCTCGCCATGGCCCTGCTCTGGCGTGAGGACGAACAGACGGTCGGCCGGCTGGGCGAGCAGCTGTTTCTCGAATCCAACACCCTGACCCCGCTGATCAAACGACTGGAGGCGGCCGGGCTGGTGACGCGCGCCCGCGACAAGGCGGATGAGCGGGTCGTGCGCGTCAGCCTGACCGACGCAGGAAGGGCGTTGGCTGTCGAGGCCGCCTGCCTGCCGCAATCGGTATTGGACGCCACCGAGATGACGCCCGAAGCCCTGACCGACCTGCGCCAAGGCCTGGGGGCGCTGCGCGACAAGCTGCGGGCGGCCCAGCCGCCGGCCGAGGGCTAGGCCAGGTCTTCGATCTCGTCTTCGGTCAGTTCGCCGGGGACGATGGTGACGGGCAGTTTGCGGCCGCCGATCTGCGCGCCCTGTTTGATGATGGCTGAGACCAGCGGGCCGGGGCCGCGCGAGCTGGTTCCGGCGGCCAGCACCAAGATCTTGATCTCAGGGTCTGCGGCGACGACCTTCTTGATCGCGGCCTGGGCTTCGCCCTTTTCGATCAGGAAGACCGGCGCGGCGCCGGAGCGGGTCTGCGCCTCCTCGCCCAGGCGGTTGAGCAGAATTTCCGCCTCCTGGCGCTGCTGGCGTTCGATTTCCTCGCGCACGCCCGACCAGTGGGCGTCGCTGTCGGTCGGCAGGACGCGCAGCATGACCACGCGCCCGCCCGTCGATTTCGCCCGGCGCGAGGCGAACCGCAGGGCGGCCTCGAACTCCGGACTGTCGTCGACGACGACGAGGAACTTTCTCGGCATTGCGGCCTCCCCAGCCTGATCAGCGGCTGAAAAGGCCGTGCGACGACGGCTTCGTCAAGCGAAGACCCGCTGCTCAGCCATTCACGGCCGCCGTCGCCAGATCGCGGATCGTCGCATTGGCGATCGTCAGTTTGGCGAAGGTCCAGCCCGAGCCGGACTGTTCGATCTCGTCCACCGAAGCGCGCACGCCCTCGACCGTCGCCTGTTTGGAGCCGATCCAGGCGTCCACGGCGGCCTCCGCCGCGTCCTCGCTGACGCCAACCGACGGATCGGAGGCGCGGGCGACGGCGCGGGTCAGGGCCGCCTGCTCGTTCATCAGGTCCTCGATCAGACGACGGACGGCGAGACGATCGAAATGATCCGCAGACGGAATGGAGCCGGCGGCGGCGCGCAGACGGTCGAAGTCGAAGGCGGCGCCGACCTGGTGATACAGGCGCGCCATGGCTGCGACCGGCCAGTTCGCCTCCTGCGCCAAGTCCCCGATGTCGGAGGCGGCGACGAGGGGGCGCATGATGGCGATGCTGCGGGTCAAATCCTCAGGCGCGCCGTGGTCGGCGAAGCGTTTGACGCGCGCATCCAGACGCCCCTGTTCGAAGCGCGAAAGGACCGGCGCGCCCTCGGCCTGCAAGGCGTCGGCGATCGGACGATAGCGGTCGATCAAGGCCTGAACCGACAGACCGCCCTTGGCGCGGCGGGCCAGCCAGAAGGTCTGACGACGCAGGACGACGGCGATCTCCTGATAGAGGGCGATCTGCGCCTCGGCCGAAATCTTGAGGTCCAGGGCCGACACGGCGTCCCAAGCCTCGTCCAGGCGGAAGACGCGGCGCGCGGCCTCGAAGGCGATGATCAGCGCGGTGGTGTCGCATTCGGCCGAGCCGCGCAGGCGGTCGGGGAAAGTCGGGCCGCACATGTTGACGACTTCGTTGGCCATGACGGTGGCGATGATCTCGCGCCGCAGACGGTGGCTCTTCATCTCCGGTTCGAACCGGGCCAGAGCCTCGGGGAAGTAGCGGACCAGGATCTGTTCGAAGAAGGGATCCTCGGGCGCCTGCGAGGCGACGATATCGTCCGACAGCTCCAGCTTGGCGTATGCCATCAGGACGGCCAGCTCCGGCCGGGCCAGCGGAATGCCCGCCGTCATCAGCTCCTTGACGCGGGCGTCGTTGGGCAGGCCCTCGACCTTGCGGTCCAGCTTTCCACGCGCCGAGAGGCTCTGCATGAACCGCTGCTGGGCGTCCAGGGCGCCGACGCCTTCGGCCTGTTGCAGGGTCAGGGCCAGGGTCTGATCGTAGTTGTGAGCCAGCACCTTCAGGCCGACCTCGTCGGTCATGGAGGCCAGAAGCGGCGTGCGCTCCTCGGCCGGCAGGACGCCGTTGGTCACGGCCGAGCCGACCAGGATCTTGATGTTGACCTCGTGGTCGGAGGTGTCGACCCCGGCGGAGTTGTCGATGGCGTCGGTGTTGATGCGGCCGCCGGCCTGACCGAAGGCGATGCGCCCCGCCTGGGTGAAGCCGAGGTTTGCGCCCTCGCCCACCACATTGACCCGCAGTTCGTCGGCGTTGATGCGCAGGGCGTCGGTGCCCTTGTCCCCGACCTGGGCGTCGGTTTCGGCCGCCGATTTCACATAGGTGCCGATGCCGCCCAGATAGAGCAGTTCGACCGGCGCCTTCAGGATGGCGCGGATCAGGCTGACGGGGTCCAGTTCGTCCTCGGCGATGTCCAGAGCCGCCTTGATCTGCGGCGTCAGCTGGATCGACTTGGCCGAGCGCGAGAAGACGCCGCCGCCCTCCGAGATCAGGGCCTTGTCATAGTCCTGCCAGGACGAGCGCGGCAGGTCGAACAGACGCTTGCGTTCGGTCCAGCTACTCGCATGATCCGGGTTCGGATCAATGAAGATGTCGCGGTGATCGAAGGCGGCGACCAGACGCGTCGCCTTGGACAGAAGGACGCCGTTCCCGAAGACGTCGCCGGACATGTCGCCGACGCCGACCATGGTGAAGGGCTGGGTCTGGATGTCCTTGCCCATTTCGCGGAAGTGGCGCTTGACCGCCTCCCACGCGCCGCGCGCGGTGATGCCCATGGCCTTGTGGTCATAGCCGATGGAGCCGCCCGAGGCGAAGGCGTCGCCCAGCCAGAAGCCGTAGGAGGCCGAGACGCCGTTGGCGATGTCGGAGAAGGTCGCCGTGCCCTTGTCGGCGGCCACGACCAGATAGGGGTCGTCGCCTTCCCAGGCGATGACATTGGCCGGATGGGTCACCGAACCGTCTGCGGCGATATTGTCAGTGATGTCCAGAAGGCCGGACAGGAAGGTGCGATAGGCGCGGATGGCCTCGCCCTGAATGGCCTCGCGGTCCGTCGTGCGGGGCAGCTGCTTGGGATAGAAGCCGCCCTTGGAGCCGACCGGCACGATAACCGCGTTCTTGACCTGCTGCGCCTTGACCAGGCCCAGCACCTCGGTGCGGAAGTCGTCGCGACGGTCCGACCAGCGCAGACCTCCGCGCGCGACGGGACCAAAGCGCAGGTGCACGCCCTCGACGTGGGGCGCCCAGACGAAGATTTCGCGATAGGGTTTGGGCAGCGGCAGGTCGTCCAGCTCGCGCGAGGCGATCTTGATCGAAATGTGCGGCTTGGGCTGACCGTCGGCGTCCACTTGGAAATAGTTGGTGCGCTTGATCGCGCCGATCAGGGCGGC
>NZ_JAELUF010000993.1 GCF_016429195.1 Brevundimonas sp. ASV9 | reverse complement strand
CCCCCCCCCCCCCCCCCCCCCCCCCCCCCCCCCCCCCCCCCCCCCCCCCCCCCCCCCCCCCCCCCCCCCCCCCCCCCCCCCCCCCCCCCCCCCCCCCCCCCCCCCCCCCCCCCCCCCCCTTAATGATCCGGCGACCACCGAGATCTACACTGTGATGTATTCGTCGGCAGCGTCAGATGTGTATAAGAGACAGGTGCATGACTGACCAAGCCCATCCCCCCGCCAACGGCAAGCCCGCCGGCCGTTTCGGCGGCCTCGCCGTCTATGGCGAGCGGCGCGTCTTCATCATGCTGTTGCTGGGCTTTTCGGCAGGCCTACCG
>NZ_JAELUF010000992.1 GCF_016429195.1 Brevundimonas sp. ASV9 | reverse complement strand
CAGCATCCGGTCAAAGCGCGCGCGCTCGACGTTCAGGATCTTGCCGCGCAGAGGCAGGACGGCCTGGTTCTCGCGGTTGCGCGCCTGTTTGGCCGAGCCGCCAGCGGAATCGCCCTCGACGATGAACCTGTCTCTTATACACATCTGACGCTGCCGACGAATACATCACAGTGTAGATCTCGGTGGTCGCCGGCTCATTAAAAGGGGGGGGGGGGGGGGGGGGGGGGGGGGGGGGGGGGGGGGGGGGGGGGGGGGGGGGGGGGGGGGGGGGGGGGGGGGGGGGGGGGGGGGGGGGGGGGGGGGGGGGGGGGGGGGGGGGG
>NZ_JAELUF010000991.1 GCF_016429195.1 Brevundimonas sp. ASV9 | reverse complement strand
CCCCCCCCCCCCCCCCCCCCCCCCCCCCCCCCCCCCCCCCCCCCCCCCCCCCCCCCCCCCCCCCCCCCCCCCCCCCCCCCCCCCCCCCCCCCCCCCCCCCCCCCCCCCCCCCCCCCCCTTTTACTGAGACGGCGACCACCGAGATCTACACTGTGATGTATTCGTCGGCAGCGTCAGATGTGTATAAGAGACAGCCTATGAAGGGGTCGCGACGGATCTGGAAGAGCGAGCGCGGCTGGTTTCGGATCTCGGCGACCGCTCGACCATGATCCTGCGCAACCACGGCACATTGGCGATGGGGCGCACCGTCGCAGAGGCGT
>NZ_JAELUF010000990.1 GCF_016429195.1 Brevundimonas sp. ASV9 | reverse complement strand
CCCCCCCCCCCCCCCCCCCCCCCCCCCCCCCCCCCCCCCCCCCCCCCCCCCCCCCCCCCCCCCCCCCCCCCCCCCCCCCCCCCCCCCCCCCCCCCCCCCCCCCCCCCCCCCCCCCCTTTTCAATGATCCGGCGACCACCGAGATCTACACTGTGATGTATTCGTCGGCAGCGTCAGATGTGTATAAGAGACAGGAACCTGGACGAGCGGCCGCAACCGGCCGCCGTGGCGCCCGCGGCTGCGGAAAAGGGCCTGCGGGTGATGAACCTGGCCCGGTCGTTCGGCCAGCGTCAGGTGGTGCGCGACGTGTCGCTGACGGTC
>NZ_JAELUF010000989.1 GCF_016429195.1 Brevundimonas sp. ASV9 | reverse complement strand
CCCCCCCCCCCCCCCCCCCCCCCCCCCCCCCCCCCCCCCCCCCCCCCCCCCCCCCCCCCCCCCCCCCCCCCCCCCCCCCCCCCCCCCCCCCCCCCCCCCCCCCCCCCCCCCCCCCCTTTTTAATGAGCCGGCGACCACCGAGATCTACACTGTGATGTATTCGTCGGCAGCGTCAGATGTGTATAAGAGACAGGATCTGGGGCTGGTCGCGCAGGGCGACCACGATGGCGCGGGCGATGAAGGGCAGGACGTTCAGCTTGGGCTGATCCTTGGACTTCGTCGCGTTCAGATGGGCGCGCAGCTCCTCCACCGCCGTCATG
>NZ_JAELUF010000988.1 GCF_016429195.1 Brevundimonas sp. ASV9 | reverse complement strand
CCCCCCCCCCCCCCCCCCCCCCCCCCCCCCCCCCCCCCCCCCCCCCCCCCCCCCCCCCCCCCCCCCCCCCCCCCCCCCCCCCCCCCCCCCCCCCCCCCCCCCCCCCCCCCCCCCCTCTTTTAATGATCCGGCGACCACCGAGATCTACACTGTGATGTATTCGTCGGCAGCGTCAGATGTGTATAAGAGACAGGTCCAGCTCAAGCGCAGCCTGGTGGCCGAGCAAGGCGGGCGCGGCGTCCTGCGCATTGGCCGCGCCGGCCGCCATCAGACAGAGTGTGGGAAGAAGGAGCGCAGCCGCTCCCGTAAGTCGTTTCGTG
>NZ_JAELUF010000987.1 GCF_016429195.1 Brevundimonas sp. ASV9 | reverse complement strand
GCGGGGGCCAAGCCTCGCCATTGTCTGTCCCATGCCTACGCCCAAGACCATTCTGATCATCGACGACGACGACGACCTGCGCGAGGCCTTGGCCGAGCAGCTGAACCTGCATGAGGAGTTCAAGACCTGTCTCTTATACACATCTGACGCTGCCGACGAATACATCACAGTGTAGATCTCGGTGGTCGCCGTGTCATTGAAAGGGGGGGGGGGGGGGGGGGGGGGGGGGGGGGGGGGGGGGGGGGGGGGGGGGGGGGGGGGGGGGGGGGGGGGGGGGGGGGGGGGGGGGGGGGGGGGGGGGGGGGGGGGGGGGGGGGGGG
>NZ_JAELUF010000986.1 GCF_016429195.1 Brevundimonas sp. ASV9 | reverse complement strand
CCCCCCCCCCCCCCCCCCCCCCCCCCCCCCCCCCCCCCCCCCCCCCCCCCCCCCCCCCCCCCCCCCCCCCCCCCCCCCCCCCCCCCCCCCCCCCCCCCCCCCCCCCCCCCCCCCCCTCTTTAATGACCCGGCGACCACCGAGATCTACACTGTGATGTATTCGTCGGCAGCGTCAGATGTGTATAAGAGACAGCTTCAGACCAACGTCGATGATGACGATGTCTTTTTCGATGCCGACGACGCGGCCGTGGACGACTTGGCCTTCGCCGAAGTCGCGACCCGACAGTTGTTCGTCGAGCAGCGCCGAGAAGTCGTCGCGC
>NZ_JAELUF010000115.1 GCF_016429195.1 Brevundimonas sp. ASV9 | reverse complement strand
TTCTGCAGGAACAGCAGCGGAATCTTGCGCTTGCAGGCCAGTTCGATGAAGTGCGCGCCCTTCTGGGCGCTCTCGGAAAAGATGACGCCGTTGTTGGCCAGGATGGCGACCGGATAACCCCAGATGCGCGCGAACCCGCACACCAGGGTCGAGCCGTACAGGCTCTTGAACTCGTCGAACTCCGACCCGTCCACCAGCCTGGCGATGACCTCACGCACGTCATAGGGGGCGCGCACGTCGTCCGGGATCAGGCCGTACAGCTCCTCTGCGTCGAAGGCCGGCGCGCGCGGTTCGCGCACATCCATCTCGACGGCCTTGGTCGTGTTCAGATTGGCGACGATGGAGCGCACGATCTCCAGCGCGTGCTCATCGTTCTCGGCGACATGATCGACCACGCCCGAGCGACGACCGTGGGTCTCCGCCCCGCCCAGCTCCTCCGCCGAGATGACCTCGCCTGTCGCCGCCTTCACCAACGGCGGCCCGGCCAGGAAGATGGCGCCCTGGTTCCTGACGATGATCGTCTCGTCCGACATGGCCGGCACATAGGCCCCTCCGGCGGTGGACAGGCCCATGACGCAGGCGATCTGGGCGATGCCCTTGGCGCTCATCCGGGCCTGGTTGAAGAAGATGCGGCCGAAATGGTCGCGGTCGGGAAACACCTCGGCCTGGTGCGGCAGATTGGCTCCGCCGCTATCGACCAGATAGACGCACGGCAGGCGGTTCTGCTCGGCCACTTCCTGGGCGCGCAGGTGCTTCTTCACCGTCATGGGGAAATAGGCGCCGCCCTTCACCGTCGGGTCGTTGCAGACGATCATGACCTCGCGGCCCGAGACCCGACCGATGCCGGCGATGACGCCCGCCGCCGGGGCCTCGCCGTCATACATGTCATGCGCAGCCAGTTGCCCGATCTCCAGGAAGGGCGAGCCGGGATCCAGCAGGCGCTCGACGCGGTCGCGCGGCAACAGCTTGCCGCGAGCGACGTGACGCTCGCGGGACTTGTCAGACCCGCCGCGCGCGGCCTTGGCCACATGGTCGCGCAACTCGGCGACCAGGGCGCTGTTGTGCGCGTGCAGGGACTTGTATTTTTGGCTTTGCGGATCGACCGCGGACGTCAGCTTCGGCATGGGGCTGGTTTAGGCGGGGTCGAGGGGCGCCACAAGCGTCTGCCGCCATCCTTGCTTCCTCGCCCCTTTTCGCCTATAGGCCCCGCCTTTCCAGGGCTTCGGTCCTGTCGCGGAGCACCAAAGGGTTGGACGTTCGGTCCGGCCGCCGCGCCAGGAGCCATCGTGGAGACCGACTTACCCGGTCGTTTCCGCGCCGACGCCCACAAGGGAGACTACCGCATGGCTCTTTACGAGCACACGGTCATGACGCGCCAGGATATCTCGGCGCAACAGGCCGAAGCGCTGAATGACACCATCAAGGATCTGATCGTCGCCGGTGGCGGCTCGGTCGCCAAGATCGAATACTGGGGTCTGCGCAACCTGACCTACCGCGTGAAGAAGAACCGCAAGGCTCACTATTCGCTGCTGGCCGTCGACGCCCCTCCGGCCGCCATGGCCGAAGTCGAGCGTCAGCTGTCGATCAACGAAGACGTGCTGCGCTGGCTGACCGTCCGCGTCGAGGAACTCGACCTGGAACTGTCGCCGCTGCTGGCCCGCCGCGAGCGTGAACGCGAGCGTGAGCGCGAGCGCACCCCGCGCGACGACGCCGCCGCCGACGCCGAATAAGGAACCCGGAACATGACCGATACCACCGCCCCGACCCCGGGCGCACCGGCGGGCTCCGGCGCCGCCGGCCGCCGCCCCTTCTATCGTCGCCGCAAGGTCTGCCCGTTCTCGGGCGCCAATGCGCCGAAGATCGACTACAAGGACGTCAAGCTGCTGCAGCGTTACGTCTCCGAACGCGGCAAGATCGTGCCTTCGCGCATCACCGCCGTCTCCCAGAAGAAGCAGCGTGAACTGGCCAAGGCCATCAAGCGCGCTCGCTATCTGGCCCTCCTGCCTTACGTGGTGAAGTGAGATGAAGGTCGTTCTGCTGGAACGCGTCGATAACCTCGGCGCCATCGGCGACGTCGTCACTGTCAAGGACGGCTTCGCTCGCAACTTCCTTCTGCCGCGCGACAAGGCCCGCCGGGCCACCGCCGCCAACCTGAAGGCGTTCGAACTCGACCGCGCCGCCATCGAGCAGCGCAACGAGAAGAACAAGGCCGATGCTCAGAAGGTCGCCGACAAGATCGACGGCCAGACCTACGTCATGATCCGTCAGGCCGGTGAAACCGGTCACCTGTACGGTTCGGTCGCCGGTCGCGACGTCGCCGAGGCCATCCAGGCCGAAGGCGGCAAGGTCGAGCGCTCGCAGGTCGTCCTGAACACGGCTATCAAGAGCCTGGGCGTCCACGAAGTGCCGGTCCGCCTGCACGCCGAGGTCCGCGCCACGGTCAAGATCAACATCGCCCGCTCGATGGACGAGGCCGAGCGCCAAGCCAAGGGCGAGGACGTGATCCGCAGCCAGTTCGACGATGAGCGCCAGGCCGCCGAGCAATCAGCTCAGGAGCTGATCGAAGGCGGCGCCGGTCAACAAGAAGGCTTCGGCGACGAAGCCTGATCCGACCGGATCGCGAACGACATCAAGGGCGCGTCTCGCAAGGGACGCGCCCTTTTTGCTGCGCGGGAGGCGATCGCCAACCGCACGGCCGATTACTCCGTAGATTTCCTATAGGTCCAAGGCATAAAACATGGCAGCCGCGCGCGATTGACCGACCGCATATTCGCCCTGATATCGCCATGACCGCTGGGCCTCCCCGCCCTACGGTCGGAGATGGTGATAATGAGATTGTCAGATACATTGACCGTTCTGCACGTCGTCGCGCGATGTTGCGACTGGGACCGCACGCCATACCCAATCCACGCCGAACATAAAAAGCCCGTCGCGGTTAGCGGCGGCGATGCGCGCTCGCGCCAAAAACAGACTTTAGGAAATCTCTCAATGCGCTCTCTTTCTCAACGAGCCGCCGCACCGGCCCTGCTCGCCACCGTCTCGACCTTCGCCCTGCTGACCGCCGCCCCGGCCTTTGCTCAAAGCGCCGAGCCCGTCGCCGGTGAGGCGGCGCAGGTGGACGACATTGTCGTGACCGGCACGCGGGTCCAGAATCGGTCGCGCCTCGACACCCTGGCGCCCGTCGATGTCGTGACGTCCGAGGCGTTGCAGACGCGCGGCACGACGGAGTTCGCTACCGCCCTGGCCCAGGCCGTGCCGTCGCTGACCTTCCAGCGGCCGTCGGCCAACGATGGCTCGGACTCGATCCGCCCGATCACCTTGCGCGGCCTGTCGCCGGACCAGACGCTGGTGCTGGTCAACGGCACGCGTCGCCATGCGTCGGCCCTGGTCAACGTCAACGGCGTGGTGGGGCGCGGGTCGGCCGCCGTCGATCTGAACACCATTCCGACCGGCGCTCTGAACCGGGTGGAGGTGCTGCGTGACGGCGCCTCGGCCCAGTATGGCTCGGACGCCATCGCCGGGGTGGTGAACCTGCGCCTGAAGGAGGCTTCCAGCGGCGGCGGCGCCAGCGTGACCTACGGCCAGTATTTCACCACCGTGAAGACCGCGCGCGGTGAACGTGACGAGACCGACGGCGGCACCGTCACGGCCTCGGCCTGGCAAGGGTTTTCACTGGGCGACGACGGCTTTTTGACCCTGTCGGCGGAGTATCTGAATCGCGAGTCGACCAATCGCTCGGACTATGATCCCCGCGCGGCGGCGAACGGAGCGATCACCGCTCGCTTCGGCGACCCTGACGTGGAGCAATGGACCGTCTTCGCCAACGCCGGCAAGGGTTTGGGCAACGGCTGGGAGGCCTATGGCTGGGCCGGCTATCAGGACCGCGACAGCGAAGGCGCCGCCTTCCCTCGCCTGTCCGACAACGTCAACAATGTCGCCTCCATCTACCCGAACGGCTTCCTGCCGAAGGTCGCCATCAATTCGAAGGACGCCTCGCTGGCCGGCGGCCTGCGCGGCGAACTGGCGGGCTGGAATACGGACATCAGCCTGACCTATGGCCGCAACGCCCTGGACTTCCGCACCGAGGATTCGCTGAACTCCACCTACGGCGCGACTTCGCCAACCAGCTTCGATTCCGGCAGCCTGATCTATGACCAGTTGGTGCTGGGCGCCGACTTCAGCCGCGAGTTCGAGGTCGGTCTGTCCGGCGGCCTGCTGAACTTCGCCTGGGGCCTGGAGCAGCGCTGGGAAAACTACAAGATCGAGGCCGGTCAGCCCGAGAGCTACAACCGCGGGCCGTTGGGCGCCAACACCGCCCTGACCGGCGGCGCCCAGGGCTTTGTCGGCTTCCAGCCTTCGAACGCCGTCGATGTTGATCGCGACAACTTCGCCGCCTACGCCGACGTCGAAATTCCCCTGACCGACAAGCTGCGCGTCGAGGGCGCCGTTCGGTTCGAGGACTATTCCGATTTCGGCGACACCCAGACGGGCAAGCTGTCGGCCCGCTATGACTTCAACCCCAGCTTCGCCTTGCGCGGTTCGGTCTCGACCGCCTTCCGCGCACCGTCGTTGCAGCAGTCGTATTTCACCTCGACCGCCTCGGTGATCCAGAACGGCGCCGTGGTCGAAACCGGCACCTTCCCGGCCACCAGCGCGGTCGCAGCGGCCCTTGGCGCGCGTCCGCTGAAGGCTGAGACCTCGACCAACTATTCGGTCGGCGCGGTGGTGCGACTGGGCCGGTTCGACCTGACCGTCGACGCCTATAAGATCGACATCGACGATCAGATCGTTCTGTCAGAGCTGATCAACCGGACGTTCTCGGGCCAGGTCGCCAGCCTGCTGGATCCGCAAGGCGTTCAGGCCGCGCGCTTCTTCCTGAACGGGGTCTCGACCTCGACCGAAGGCGTGGACATCGTCGGGCGTTACCGTCTGCCGACCGATACGCTCGGCGATTTCGACTTCACCGTCGCGGCAAACGTCAACGACGTGTCGGTCAACCGCGTGCCGACGTCGTCCTCGGTGCTGAACCCGGTACCGACGCTGTTCGCCCGCCAACGCATCCTGACCATCGAATACGGCACGCCCGACACCAAGGTCTCGGCGTCGGCGGACTGGAGCCGGGACAAGTGGGGCGCCACGGTTCGCGCCACCTACTATGGAGACGTGCTGCAACCCGGCTCGACGGCGGCGAACGACTACAGCACCGGGGCCAAGACGGTCGTGGATCTGGAAGGCCGGTTCCAGTTGACCGAGCGCGTGGGCGTGGCGATCGGCGTGGACAATGTGTTCGATGAATATCCGGACTTCGTTCCGGCGTCGCTGAACTCCAACGGCGTTCTGGGCTTCCCCTACTATTCGCCCTTCGGTTTCAACGGTCGCTACGGCTATGCGCGCCTCAGCCTGAAATGGTGAGGTCGGGCTGATCGAAGGCCAGGCAAGGGCGCTCTGCGGAGCGCCCTTTTCCTTGTTTGCATTACGAAACCTTCAGCTTGACCGTTCGGCTTCGCCCCAGTTGCGACACATATCGCCGTTCAATCTGCGCGCTGCCAGAGGGGGCTTTGGAGGGGACCAGATGAAGACCAGATCAATCGCAGCCGGCGTCCTGGCGCTGTCGCTTTTCGCCGGCGCGGCCAACGCCATGACGGTTCAGGAGTTCCTGATAACCGCCAACGCCATTCCTCAGAATCCCACTGCCCTGCTGCGCTCGGACACCCGTCGCCTGATGGCCGAGTTCCGGGGCGCCGTTCGCACCGTGCGCGCCGAACAGACCCAGGCCAAGGCGGCCGGCCGTCAGCCCGCGACCTGCATGCCGGACAAGGTCGGCTTTTCGCCCAACGCCATCCTGGGCCATCTCAACGCCGTCCCGCAAAGCCGCCGCAACATCAGCGTGACCCAGGCCGTCCGCGAATGGATGGCGCACGACTATCCGTGCGCCTGACGCCCGCCGATTGAGGAATTCCGGTTCGTCCCCAAGGCGGCGCGATCTGTCCACGGTCCAGGCGGCGTCCGCGTCTGACGCAAGGGCGTGAGAGGGCTAAAGCGTTAATCGATGAACGCCTTCGCCCCCATGCCCTTCTCATCGTCTCCGCTGGACTCCGGCGGCGTCACTTCGATGCCGCACAATCTGGAGGCCGAACAGGCGCTGCTGGGCTCGCTGATGTTCGACAACGCCGTGTTCGAGCGGTTGAACGACCGGCTGCGTGGCTCGCACTTCTACGAACCGTTCCACCAGCGGCTGTTCGACGCGATCGAGGACCATATCCGCCAGGGCTTGCTGGCCGAGCCCACCATTCTGATGGAGCGGTTCAAGCAGGATCCGGCGTTCCAGGAGTTCGGCGGCCTGCGCTATCTCGCCGATCTGGTGGACCGCGCGCCGCCCGCCGCCAACGCCCCCGACTATGCCCGCGTCGTCTATGACCTGGCGCTGCGCCGCGACCTGATCCGCATCGGCGGCGACATGATCAAGGAGGCGCCCAATCCGGAGACGCCCGCCGACGAGCAGATCGAACAGGCCGAACAGACCCTGTACTCGCTGGCCGAGACAGGCAAGCCTTCTTCCGGTTTCGTCAGCTTCTCCAACGCCTTGTCCGGCGCCGTTCAGATGGCGGCCGAAGCGTATCAGCGCGAGGGCAAGCTAGCCGGTCTGGCTACCGGCCTGAACGATCTGGACCGCAAGCTGGGGGGCCTGCACCCGTCCGACCTGCTGATCCTCGCCGGCCGTCCGTCAATGGGCAAGACGGCGCTCGCGACCAACATGGCCTTCAACGTGGCGCGCGCCTATCAATGGGAGCCGACGCCAGAGGGCCGCAAGACGGTCAACGGCGGCGTCGTCGCCTTCTATTCGCTGGAAATGAGCGCGGAACAGCTGGCGATGCGTATTCTGGCCGATGCGTCAGGCGTGTCCTCGGACAAGCTGCGCAAGGGCGAGATCGACGCAACCGACTTCGGCAAGCTGCGCGACGCGGCGGTCGAGATCGGCGAAAGCCCCCTGTACATCGACGCCACCGGCGGCCTGTCCATCTCCAAGCTCGCGGCCCGCGCGCGCCGCCTGAAGCGTATGGAACATGGGCTGGACCTGATCATCGTCGACTATCTGCAGCTGGTTACGACCGGCAACAGCGGGGGTCAGAAGAACCGCGTGCAGGAGGTGTCCGAAATCACCGGCGGGCTGAAGGCTCTGGCCAAGGAACTGTCGGTGCCGATCATCGCCTTGTCGCAGCTGTCGCGTCAGGTGGAACAGCGCGACGACAAACGCCCGCAACTGTCCGACCTTCGCGAATCCGGCTCGATCGAGCAGGACGCCGACTGCGTGATGTTCGTCTATCGCGAAAGCTACTACCTGGGCCGGGCCGAGCCGCGCGAGGGCACCGAGGAACACCTGCAATGGCAGCAGGACATGGACCGCCTGCAAGGCCAGGCCGAGGTCGTCATCGGCAAGCAGCGCCACGGCCCGATCGGCATCGTCAAACTGGCCTTCGACGCCGACACCGTCCGCTTCGGCAACCTGGCGCACGGCTATGAGGAAGTCAGCTACGAGTAGCCTCTTCCATCGGCGCGGTGTTGGCGCATAAGGACGCCATGACCGCATCGACCCCCGCCGTCCTCTCCGTCGATCTGAACGCCCTGGCGCGCAACTACCA
>NZ_JAELUF010000985.1 GCF_016429195.1 Brevundimonas sp. ASV9 | reverse complement strand
CCCCCCCCCCCCCCCCCCCCCCCCCCCCCCCCCCCCCCCCCCCCCCCCCCCCCCCCCCCCCCCCCCCCCCCCCCCCCCCCCCCCCCCCCCCCCCCCCCCCCCCCCCCCCCCCCCCCCCTTTAATGACCCGGCGACCACCGAGATCTACACTGTGATGTATTCGTCGGCAGCGTCAGATGTGTATAAGAGACAGCGCTAGGTGTGTCCGCTGAGTGATGGGTCGCCGAATGTCCGATTTCAGCGTGAACGCCTATTTCGAAAATGACCCATAGCGGACGTTAGACGTCCTCCCAGAAGGACCACACGCCATTCGACGTTTC
>NZ_JAELUF010000984.1 GCF_016429195.1 Brevundimonas sp. ASV9 | reverse complement strand
CCCCCCCCCCCCCCCCCCCCCCCCCCCCCCCCCCCCCCCCCCCCCCCCCCCCCCCCCCCCCCCCCCCCCCCCCCCCCCCCCCCCCCCCCCCCCCCCCCCCCCCCCCCCCCCCCCCCTTTTTACTGCTCCGGCGACCACCGAGATCTACACTGTGATGTATTCGTCGGCAGCGTCAGATGTGTATAAGAGACAGGCCTACACCAGCGGCGCCGCCAGCAATTTGCTGAGCTGGCGCAGTTTCGCCGCCTTCCTGAACCCGAGCCTGTTCTCGTCGCAGGTCCTGCGCAATCTGGTGGACGAGAACGTCACCCCTGAACTGA
>NZ_JAELUF010000983.1 GCF_016429195.1 Brevundimonas sp. ASV9 | reverse complement strand
CATAGCTTCATTCGCGATCGCTTGATCGGACGCAGGCAAGCCGCGAAGCTCAGCCGGGAGCGGCATGGACGGCAGTCGATCTCTTTCGGCGACGAGGCGTGATCGCATCGCCAGCAGAGCAAACACCCTGTCTCTTATACACATCTGACGCTGCCGACGAATACATCACAGTGTAGATCTCGGTGGTCGCCGGATCATTAAGAAGGGGGGGGGGGGGGGGGGGGGGGGGGGGGGGGGGGGGGGGGGGGGGGGGGGGGGGGGGGGGGGGGGGGGGGGGGGGGGGGGGGGGGGGGGGGGGGGGGGGGGGGGGGGGGGGGGGG
>NZ_JAELUF010000982.1 GCF_016429195.1 Brevundimonas sp. ASV9 | reverse complement strand
GTCACGCAAACTGGTTCAACTGGCCCGCGACCACGACATCCCGCACCAGAAGGACGTCTTCCGATACTATCGCTCGGACTCGGCCTCGGCCCTGGAAGCCGGCGCCGACATCCGGACGGCCTTGGTCCTGTCTCTTATACACATCTGACGCTGCCGACGAATACATCACAGTGTAGATCTCGGTGGTCGCCGGATCATTAGAAAGGGGGGGGGGGGGGGGGGGGGGGGGGGGGGGGGGGGGGGGGGGGGGGGGGGGGGGGGGGGGGGGGGGGGGGGGGGGGGGGGGGGGGGGGGGGGGGGGGGGGGGGGGGGGGGGGGGG
>NZ_JAELUF010000981.1 GCF_016429195.1 Brevundimonas sp. ASV9 | reverse complement strand
CCCCCCCCCCCCCCCCCCCCCCCCCCCCCCCCCCCCCCCCCCCCCCCCCCCCCCCCCCCCCCCCCCCCCCCCCCCCCCCCCCCCCCCCCCCCCCCCCCCCCCCCCCCCCCCCCCCCTCTTTCATGATCCGGCGACCACCGAGATCTACACTGTGATGTATTCGTCGGCAGCGTCAGATGTGTATAAGAGACAGGCCTGGCATGGTGCTGATGGCGGCGGCGGATGAGGCCGAACTGGCGGCGATGATCTCGACCTCGCTGGCCATCGACGACCGGCCCAGCGCCTTCCGATATCCGCGCGGCGACGGCGTGGGCGTGGAG
>NZ_JAELUF010000114.1 GCF_016429195.1 Brevundimonas sp. ASV9 | reverse complement strand
ACTCGGAATCCAAGGCCGTCTACGGCCAGGCGACCTGGACCCCGGCCAGCATGGACGCCCTGCACCTGACGGTCGGCGGCCGCTACACCTGGGACGACAAGGACGGCGTGCTTGAGCTGGTTAACAATGCGCTTCCCGTCGTGAACGGCGTGCAGGGCGTGTTGCGCTTCAATTCCAAGGTCGATCGCTTCGACCCGCTGGTCACCTTGGCCTATGACGTCAGCAACAACATCAACATCTACGGCAAGTATTCGACCGGCTACCGCGCCGGCGGCGCCTCCTCGCGCTCGCTGACCTACCGCTCGTTCGATCCTGAAGAGGTTAAGGCCTACGAAATCGGCCTGAAGAGCGACCTGTTCGACCGTCGTGTCCGCTTCAACGCGGCCGTCTACGCCATGGACCGCACCGACAGCCAGATCGACTTCAGCCTGGTCACTGTCCAGGGCGCCTCGACCCGCAACACGCTGGAAACGATCAACGCCCCGGGCACCACCAAAATCCGCGGCGTGGAGTTGGAAGGGCAGTTCCGGGCGACCGACAACCTGACCCTGTCGGCTTCTTACGCCTATACGGACGCCAAGGTGCCGGACACGGTCAACCCGTTCAACGGCCAGGTGCAGCAGGTCTTCATCGCCTATACGCCTGAGAACGCTGGCAGCGTCGCCGCCGACTGGACCTCGCCCTTCATGGGCGCGACCCTGAAGGCGCACATCGACGCCAACTACGCCGATGCGGCCCACAGCTTCGAGCAGTTCGCGATCAAGGCCGACTCGTCCTTCGTCGTGAACGCCCGCGTCGCCATCGCCGACATCACGACCCGCGACGGCGGTCCGCTGCTGGAAGTGGCCCTGTGGTCGCGCAACCTGCTGGACGAGACCTACGTCTACCGCCGCGATCCGTCGAACCGGAACACCCTGGGCGACTACGGCAACTTCAACAACCCGCGCACCTTCGGCATCGAGCTGCGCGCCTCCTACTAAGCGTTTCTCCCGAACGACAAACTGGCCCCCTTCCGCCTTGGCGGGAGGGGGTTTTTCTTCGTCTGCGTGAAGGCTTTGCGACGGCGATATGAAACTTCACCGAAGCCGTCCGGTTTTGCTGGACGACGCGACGATCTGGCGCGATGGCGGCTCTCGGAGACGCCATGAGCAGCCTGATCCTGATCGCCGATGACGCCGCCGAGGGCGTCGAAATCCTGGACGCCGCCCTGCGTCGGGACGGCTTTCGCACTGTCGTCGCCGCCGACGGCCAGCAGGCGGCCGACTTGCATGCCTCGCTCAAACCCGATCTCGCCCTGCTCAGCGTCCGCCTGCCCGTGCGCGACGGCTGGGATGTGCTGGGCGAACTGCGTCGACGCGGCGAGACGCCCGTCATCATGGTCGGCGACCGGGACGAGGCCACAGACAAGCTGCAGGCGCTGCGGATCGGGGCGGACGACTATATCGCCAAGCCGTTCAAACCGGCCGAGGTCACGGCCTCGATCCAGACCATCCTGCGACGCAGCGGCGGCGGCGGCCGGGCCGCCAAGACCCTGCGCGTCGGTCCACTGGAGGTGCAGTTGGAAAACTATCTGGCGGCGATCCTGACGCCGTCAGGCAAACGCCGTCTGGACCTGACCCTGACGGAGTTCCGCATTCTGGCCCACATGGCCCGCACGCCCCTGCGCGTCTTCAGCCGCAACGAGATCATGCAGGCCTGCTTCCCCAACCAGGCGGTGCTGGAACGCACGATCGACAGCCACGTCAGCCACCTGCGCCGCAAGCTGGACGCCGCAGACGCCGCCGGCCTGCTGACCAATGTGCGCGGGGTCGGATACCGGCTCGAAGCCGAGGTCTGATCTCCCTTACGCCGCGACGGCGTAGACCCTCAGCCGATGGCCGTCGGGATCGCCCGCCACGAAGCTGCGGCCCGGCGCGGCGTCCGTCGGCGGCGTCAGAATGCGCGCGCCACGATCCCACCAGTCGATATGCGCCTGATCCACCGCTGCGGCGCCCTCCAGCGGAAAGTCGACCTCGCACACCTCGCGCCGATCGCCTGCACGCCGCAGCAGCCCCAGCGCCCGGCCCGACGTCAGCTTGAACAAGGCCCGGTCCGATCCCGCCACCACCGGCCGACAACCCAGCAGACTGGCATAAAAGCGCGCGCTGACCTCCGGGTCCGCAACGGCCAGAAGAATATCCTCGATCTCACTCATCGGCCCGGCCCCTCATGTTTCCAACACGCCGAACCCTAGCCTTCGCTGCTGCCAGTTTCCGTCAGCAGCCGTCGCCCGATCTCGATCTTTCATGCGCCTCGCGCCAGGTCTTCATCAGCGCCTGGCGACGCGTCGGATAGCGCGCCTCCATTACCTCCGCCACGACGATGCGGTCGGTGCGGAAACTGCGGAAATCACCGCGCAGTTCGCACCAGGCGATCAGCAATCTCACCCGGTCGAAGAAGGCCAGGGCGAACGGCCAGACGACACGCTCGGACGCCGATCCCGCCTCGTCGCGGTAACACAGCTTCAGCCGCCGCTCGGTGCGGATCGCCTTCCTGAGCAAGGCCGGATCGACCCGATCCGCCGGGAACGGCTCGCCTGGCACGACCAGCAGGGCCGACGTGTCCATCTCGTCGCGCAGGTCGGGCGGCAACACCGCCGAAATCCGTCCCAGCGCCGCCAGCGCCGCATCGCGCATGCGCGGGTCGGCGCGATCCGCCACCCAACGCGACCCCAGCACCAGGGCCTCGATCTCTTCCGGCGTGAACATCAGCGGCGGCAGCATGAAGCCCGGCTTCAGAACATAGCCGACCCCCGCCTCCCCCTCGATCGTCGCCCCTTGCGCCTGCAGGCTGCCGATATCGCGGTAAAGCGTCCGCAGGCTGACCCCCATCTCCTCGGCTAAGACCTGCCCGCTCACCGGCCGACGATGCCGCCGCAGCACATTCAGCAGATCGAGAAGGCGTTCGGAGCGTGACACCCCGCCATCCTAGCAGCCCTGCTGCCAGAAAGCGTCAACAGTGCATCCACGCGCTTGTATGTTGTTAGCTTGCCGTATTACGACGCGCGATAAGCGCGATCGTCACCCTCGCAACGGCGATATCTGATATCATACAGAGGGCCGTCTAAGCGACAAGGATAGCAGATGCCCGCGCTCGTACGGCGCACCTCGACATCACTTTGGGAACTGGTTGCCAGCAACCGCCTACAGCCACCTTCCACCTTGTAGATCCAAGCTCCAGCAACAACCGCTGAGACGACTGCGGTAGCGATCAGCGATCTCGCCATCAGACCGTTCATGACCACTCGCTGAGCTTCCTAAGCCACTTCCTTCGGCATCACGTCGCCGACCGTCGGCCGGTTCTCCGCGCGGGTCAGGGCGATATCTCTGGGTTTGACGATCTCGCCGCAGCAGCCGCAGGCGATGCGCGGGCTCAGGGAGTGACCGCAGGTCTTGTGGATCATGTCGATGCCGCTGTCGGCGTCGCCATAGACGTGCTTGTTGCCCCAGCCATGCAGGGTGACCAGAACGCCGTACAAATCCTTGCCCTTGGCGGTCAGGACATATTCGTTGCGCGGCGGGCGTTCGGAATACAGGCGCGGCTCCAGCACGCCGTGCTGGACCAGGCTTTTGAGCCGTGCGGCCAAGACGTTGCGCGCCACGCCCAGATTGTCTTGCCACTGTTCGAACCGGCTGACGCCGTTGAAGGCGTCGCGAATGACTAACAGGGTCCAGGGATCGCCGATCACCTCAAGCGTGGCGGCGATGGAGCAGCTTTGGCGGCTGTAGTCGGCGGTGCGTCCCATAGGCGCGAAAGTGACGCCGCATCAGGCATTTGGCAAGGGTTGCAAATCCGAACGCTCCAGGTCAGTCTTGTTTCGCAACGGACGTGCAGGCCTACCGGTTCGCCGCCTTGTTCCTTGGACTTCGGCGGGAGATCTTCATCAGGTCTTCCGCCGCTTGTTCGCCTGACGCAGGATTGCGCAATGACGCCGCCCATTTCCCTCGACGCCGCCCTTACCTTCCAGATCCTCGACGACGGCGGTCTGTCCGCGCCCGTGCCGGGTCATTTCTCGAACGGCCCATCGAGCATGGCGTCGGAGAAGGGCTTTCCGTTCGGCGGGCTGCTGGCGGCCCTGTGCGCTCAGTCGATGCGACAGGGACTGGCGCTGACCGCGCCCCTTCGGACCCTGTCGGTCCAATATCTGTCAGCGGCAAGGTTCGGCGAACAGGTCGCCTTTCGCCCTCGCCTGCTGCGCGGCGGCCGCAACGTCCTGTATGCCGCGGTCGAGGCCGAGCAGGACGGGCGAATGACCCACCACGCCACCGGCACCTATGGGCTGGACGCCGCGCCGGCACCGCTGACGCCGTTGCACGCGCCGCCCCCGCCGCTGGACAGGCTGGACCCGAAGGCCACCATACGCGGGCCGATGTCGCCGCACTTCGCCCAGCACGTCGAATACCGCTTCGACGGCGGCCCCAACATCCTGGGCGGCAATGAGGGTAAACCGGTGATCGAGCGCACCTGGATGCGGATGGCGGACGGCCGCCCCTTGGATGAGGTCGGCCTGTGCTACCTGCTGGACGCGCTGTATCCGCCCGCCTGGACCGCGTCCAAAACGCCAGCCGCCATGACCACCGTCGATCTGCGCATCGACATCCTGACCGATCAAACGCCCCAGACCGCGCCGGACGGCTGGGCCTTCTTCGAGTTCAGGATGCTGGACCTCGGCCTGGGCTGGACGGTGGACGAGGCGATCGCCTGGGGCGCTGATGGAACGCCGCTGGCCCTGTCGCGCCAACGCCGCAAGCTGCTGCCGCAACGTCCCGCCTGAAGTCAGCCCTCATTCATCATTATCGACGACTATTCCAAATCTCTGGAGTGTCGCCATGCGTCGTCGAAATCGCCTCGTTTCCGTATCCCAAGTCGTCGTCGTGCTGGGCGGTTGTCTGATGCTGCAGGGCTGCCTTGTCGGCGCCGTCGTCGGCGGGACCGCTGCGGTCGTCGGCGGGACGGCGAAAGCCACCGGTGCGGTCGTCGGCGCCGGTTTCGACGCCGTCACCACCTCGGACGAAGAAACCAAACTGCGTCGCGAGCGTGAACAGCGCGACTATGAACGCGAACAACGCCGCTGCGAACAGCGACAACGCCAAGGTAAACGCTGCTAGATCAGAGACTTAGAACGCACCGCTCGTTGATCGTCGGCCGCGCCACCTGAATTCGGCACAGGCCCGGCCATTCGGGTTTCAGCGTCTTGGCGAACCACAGGCACAGGTTTTCCAGACTGGGCAGCTCCAGTCCCTCGTGCTCGTTCAGCATGCCGTGATCCAGCGTCTCGGCCGCCGCCTTCAGCGCCCGGTCCAGCGCGCCCAGGTCCGCGACCCAGCCGTGTTCGACATCCAGCACCTCGGACCGCACCGTCGCTTCGACCGTGAACGAATGGCCGTGGACACGGCGATAGATGCTGCCCTCGGGCTCGTTCGGGAAGTGGTGGGCGGCGTCGAAGGTCGCCTGTTTGGTGATCTCGAAGACAGGCATTAGCGGACGCCGATGTATTTGTGGGTCTGGACGCTCAGGCGCCACTGCGGGTGGGTCAGGCAGTATTCGATGGCGGCGGCGGTATTCTCGACCTGATCCGGCCCGTCCATCGGCTGAAGCCAGAACCGTTCGAAATCCAGATGCTCGAACCGATCCGGCATGGCCTTGGGCTGGGGAAAGACCAGTTTCAGCTCGGCCCCGCGCGTTTGCACCACATCCGCATCGGCCTTGGGACTGATGCAGATCCAGTCGACGCCGTCCGGCGCTGCGATGGTGCCGTTCGATTCGATGGCGATCTCGAAACCGCGCGCATGCAGCGCGTCGATCAGCGGCGCATCCAGCTGCAGCAAGGGCTCTCCGCCGGTGCAGACCACCAGCTTCGGATCGCCGTCACGCCCGCGCCACATCGCCGCGACGTGATCGGCCAGCAGGTCCGGCGTGGCGAACTTGCCGCCTCCGTCGCCGTCGACGCCCACAAAGTCGGTGTCGCAGAAGGTACAGACGGCGCTGGCCCGATCCTGCTCGCGACCGCTCCACAGATTGCAACCGGCGAATCGCAGGAAGACCGCCGGCCGCCCCGCCTGTCCGCCCTCGCCTTGAACCGTCAGGAACACTTCCTTGGCCGAATAGGTCATCGCTCCGACGCCCATTCGTCATAACCGGCCGCGCGCAGTTCGCAGGCCGGGCAAGACCCGCAGCCATAGCCCCAGGCGTGTCGATGCGTCCGGTCGCCCTGATAGCAGGTGTGGCTATCCTCGATGATCAGTTCGATCAGCGTGTCGCCGCCGATCCTGTCCGCAAGTTCCCAAGTCTGGGCCTTGGTCAACCACATCAGGGGCGTGTCGATGACGACCGGCTTGTCCAGCCCCAGCGACAGCGCCCGCGCCATCGCCTCCATCGTCTCGTGGCGGCAATCCGGATAACCCGAATAATCCGTCTCGCACATGCCGCCGACCAGAACTTCCAGTCCTCGCCGATCCGCCAGCGCCGCGGCTGCGACCAGAAAGATCAGATTGCGGCCCGGCACGAATGTGGTCGGCAGGCCGCGCGCGTCCATTTCGATCTTGCGGTCGGCGGTCAGGGCGCTCTCGGCGATTCGGCCGTATCCGGTCAGGTCCACCACATGGTCATCGCCAAGGCGATCGGTCCACTGCGGCAGGGCCGCCTTCATTCCGTCGCGCACCGCCTGACGCGCCTCCATCTCCACCAGATGGCGCTGGCCATAGTCGAACCCGACCGTCTCCACCCGCTCGAACCGCTCCAGCGCCCAGGCCAGGCAGGTCGCGCTGTCCTGCCCGCCGGAGAACAGAACCAGGGCCGATGTAGGGGTCTTTTCCAGGATGACGCTCATGACGAATCTGCGGTCGGCCGGTCGGCCGCGCGCATGCACAAAGAGATGGAGACCCAGATGGGTCGGGCGGGCCTCATACACCAGACCCCGCCCGTGAGCAAAGAAGGCGGATTTGCGTCTTGGATGACGCCGCTTAACTAATCCGCAAGCGATTTGGGCTTTTACTCACAGTGAGTAGGAGTTCCAGGCAGTATGCCGACCATCGAGACCCTTTCCGAGCGTCCAAAGCCGGTTGCGCCGACGACTCTCGGCTGCGAGGTTCTGGCGCGTTTTGAATGCGAGCCGGATACGCTGGTCATTCCCGTGGTCGATGGCGACCGTCCCGTCGGCCTGGTCGAACGCACCGCCTTCCTTCAGAAAATCGCCGCCCGCTTCGGCCACGCCCTTTATGATCTTCGCCCCATCACCTTCGCCATGGACCCCGAGCCGGCCGTGGTCGAGGCCGGCGTCCGGATCGACGCCTTTTGCGACATCATGCTGAAGGGCGGTCCGGCCGCCCTGCTGCGCGGCTTCATCGTTACCAAGAACGGCGCCTATTGGGGCGTAGGTACCGCCGCCACCCTTTTGCAGGCCGTCAACACGCGTCAGCGCGAGCAGAACGCCGAACTGGCCGAACAGGCCGCGATCCTCAGCGACACCCGCGCCCAGGCCATCGCCGCCGCCCGCGCCAAGAGCCAGTTCCTGGCCATCATGAGCCACGAGCTGCGCACGCCGATGAACGGCGTCCTGGCGGTCGCCGAACTGCTCCGCCGCCAGCCGTTGAATACTGCGGCTCAGGCGCACGTCCAGACCATCGTGGATTCGTCCGAGACCCTGCTTCGCATCCTCCAGGACGCAGTGGACCTGTCCAAGGCCGAGGCCGGCGAACTGGAGCTGAAGACCGAGCCTACCGCCCTGCGCGCCGTCATGGACGACATCCAGTCGATGTGGGAGCCGCGCGCCTCTCAGGACG
>NZ_JAELUF010000980.1 GCF_016429195.1 Brevundimonas sp. ASV9 | reverse complement strand
CCCCCCCCCCCCCCCCCCCCCCCCCCCCCCCCCCCCCCCCCCCCCCCCCCCCCCCCCCCCCCCCCCCCCCCCCCCCCCCCCCCCCCCCCCCCCCCCCCCCCCCCCCCCCCCCCCCCCTCTTAATGATCCGGCGACCACCGAGATCTACACTGTGATGTATTCGTCGGCAGCGTCAGATGTGTATAAGAGACAGGGTGTGGCGCGGATCGATCTGAGACGTGGGAAAGCCCAGGGTGACGCGATAGGGCGGGGCGCCGGTCAGCGGCTCGCTGGTCTCGGCGAGAACCTTGGCGGGCGCGTCGGCCAGACTGACATCCTCA
>NZ_JAELUF010000979.1 GCF_016429195.1 Brevundimonas sp. ASV9 | reverse complement strand
CCCCCCCCCCCCCCCCCCCCCCCCCCCCCCCCCCCCCCCCCCCCCCCCCCCCCCCCCCCCCCCCCCCCCCCCCCCCCCCCCCCCCCCCCCCCCCCCCCCCCCCCCCCCCCCCCCCCTTTTTAATGACCCGGCGACCACCGAGATCTACACTGTGATGTATTCGTCGGCAGCGTCAGATGTGTATAAGAGACAGTCCTGAAACTGCGCGAAGGCTACGCGCGCTATCTGCCGCTGGGCGCCATCATCGCCGCCGTGCTGCTGGTCGAGATGATCATCGTCTCGGTCGCCGTGGTTCAGGGCGGGGCCGCTGCGGGCCTGCC
>NZ_JAELUF010000978.1 GCF_016429195.1 Brevundimonas sp. ASV9 | reverse complement strand
GGGGCAATGTCTCGACGCCCGTCGCGGCGCCGAAACCGGCCCCGAAACCGGCGGAGAATGCGACGGCGGCTTCCGCCGCGGTTTCGACGGCTCAAAGGGCGCCTTCAGCGACTGCGCTGTCCAAGCCCTGTCTCTTATACACATCTGACGCTGCCGACGAATACATCACAGTGTAGATCTCGGTGGTCGCCGGATCATGAAAAGGGGGGGGGGGGGGGGGGGGGGGGGGGGGGGGGGGGGGGGGGGGGGGGGGGGGGGGGGGGGGGGGGGGGGGGGGGGGGGGGGGGGGGGGGGGGGGGGGGGGGGGGGGGGGGGGGGGG
>NZ_JAELUF010000977.1 GCF_016429195.1 Brevundimonas sp. ASV9 | reverse complement strand
CCCCCCCCCCCCCCCCCCCCCCCCCCCCCCCCCCCCCCCCCCCCCCCCCCCCCCCCCCCCCCCCCCCCCCCCCCCCCCCCCCCCCCCCCCCCCCCCCCCCCCCCCCCCCCCCCCCCTCTTTAATGACACGGCGACCACCGAGATCTACACTGTGATGTATTCGTCGGCAGCGTCAGATGTGTATAAGAGACAGGCTCAGGGCCGCCTCGGCGTCGCCGTCTGCCGCCTTGCGGAACAGGGTCCGAGCCTCGTCTTGGAAGGCCTCGGCTCTGGTGCTCTCGAGACCGAAGTAGGAGGACAGCAGGAGCTGTTCGGCGCTG
>NZ_JAELUF010000976.1 GCF_016429195.1 Brevundimonas sp. ASV9 | reverse complement strand
CCCCCCCCCCCCCCCCCCCCCCCCCCCCCCCCCCCCCCCCCCCCCCCCCCCCCCCCCCCCCCCCCCCCCCCCCCCCCCCCCCCCCCCCCCCCCCCCCCCCCCCCCCCCCCCCCCCCATTTTAATGATCCGGCGACCACCGAGATCTACACTGTGATGTATTCGTCGGCAGCGTCAGATGTGTATAAGAGACAGCGCCTGAACCGCGCCCTCGTCGACCGCCGTCGCCTTGATGCTCAGCCGGTCGCCCGCAAGGGTCGCGTCCACGCGTCCATCGACGGCCAGGCCGCGCGGTGCATCGATGCTGCGCACGTTCTGGAGG
>NZ_JAELUF010000113.1 GCF_016429195.1 Brevundimonas sp. ASV9 | reverse complement strand
GCCCTTGACCGCGCAAGGGCGTTCGCGTCAGGAGGCGGAGAAGGCGGCCGCAACGGCTCTCCTCAAACGTGAAGGCGTCATTTGACCGATATCGAAAACCAGCGCGCAGGGTTCGCCGCCATCATCGGCGCACCCAACGCCGGCAAGTCCACGCTGGTGAACCGGCTGACCGGGTCCAAGGTCTCGATCGTCACGCAAAAGGTGCAGACGACGCGCTTTCCCGTGCGCGGCATCGCTATGGAAGGCGACGCCCAGATCGTGCTGGTGGACACGCCCGGCATCTTTACGCCGCGTCGTCGCCTGGACCGGGCCATGGTCGCTTCAGCCTGGGGCGGCGCGGAAGATGCGGACATCGTCGTTCACCTGATCGACGCCCAGTCGCACATCAACGCCGAAGGTCGCGAGGGAACGGCGGCCGATCGTCGCTCGGCCGAGGACGCCGAGACCATCATCGCCAACCTGCAGGCCACCGGGACCAAGGTCGTTCTGGCGCTGAACAAGATCGACGGCATGCGCCGCGACACCCTGCTGGCGCTGTCGCAGAAGCTGTTCGAAAGCGGCGTCTATTCCGAGGTCTATATGATCTCTGCGGCCAATGGCGACGGCGTCGAGGACCTAAAGCAGCGTCTGGCTCTGTCCATGCCCAAGGGGCCGTGGCTGTATCCCGAAGATCAGGCCGCCGACGTGCCGGTTCGGGTGCTGGCGGCCGAGATCACGCGCGAGAAGGTCTATCTGCGCGTCCATGAGGAGCTGCCTTATTCGGCGGCGGTGGAGACGACCAGTTTCGAGGATCGCGCCGACGGCTCGGCCCGGATCGAACAGACCATCTATGTCGAGCGCGAGAGCCAGCGGCCCATCGTCCTGGGTAAGGGTGGCCAGACCTTGAAATGGATCGGACAGAAGGCGCGCGAGGAGCTGAATGAAATCCTCGGCCGTCAGGTGCACCTGTTCCTGACCGTCAAGGTCGATCCGAAGTGGCAGGACAGCCGCGCCCTCTATGCCCAGTTCGGTCTGGATTTCGACGTCTGAGTTCCTGTGTTTGATGTGCCGCGTACCGCCGGGGGGCATCCCCGGCTCGTTCTGGGCGTCCTCGGGGCGCTGATCCTTGGCGGCGCGGTCTGGGGCGGCATCGCCACGGCCGTGGCGCCCAAGACTGACGTTGAGCTGGCGACCGAGCGCGCCCCTGCGCCGCCGCGACCACCCGTGGTCGTGGTTCAGGACCTGCCGCAACTGGCCGCGCGCCTGGATCGCGAAGCTGCTTCAGGACGCTTCATGGGCGCGGTTCTGGTGGCCAAGGGCGACAAGGTTCTGTTCCGCCAGGTCTATGGCAAGGCCAACTACGAGCGGGACCAACCCCTGGCGCTGGGCTCGCGCTTCCGCCTGGCCTCGATCTCCAAACAGTTCACGGCGACGGCGATCCTGAAGCTTCAGGACGAGGGCAAGCTGAACGTCTCCGATCCGGTCTGCAAATGGATCCAGCCCTGTCCGGAGGCTTGGGCGGCGATCCGCATCAGCCATCTGTTGTCGCATACTTCGGGCATTCCTGATCTGATGGCGCGGCCCGGTTGGGGCATGCGCCGCACGACGCCGGCGACGCTGGACGAACTGACCGAGGATTCGAAACGGTTCGGTCTTCAGTTTGAGCCGGGCGCCAAGGTTCAGTACGACAACGCCGGTTTCAATCTGGCCGCCGCCATCGTCGAAAAGGCCAGCGGCAAGCCCTTCCAGACCTATATGCGCGAGACCTTCTTCAAGCCTCTCGGCATGAAGGATAGCGGGCTTGATCTCGATGGCGGCGATCACCGCGTCATCATGGGCTACGCCAACTTCCCCGGCGGTCTGGCGGCCCAGCCGAACGCCAACACCTCTATCGTGGCGGGCGCCGGCGCGGTCTATTCGACGCTGGACGATCTGCTGGTCTGGCAAAGGGCGCTGCACCGCGGCGGCCTGCTTACCCCCGCCAGCTATCAACAGATGCTGGCCGATCACGCGCCGGCCGACACAAAACCGAACGAACGCAGCCATCCGCGTCGGGACTGGGGTTTTGGCATCTTCGCCAACCGTCTTGGCGATCAGGTAAGGCCCAGCTTCCAGGACCGCCAGATCTACCACACCGGCAGCTGGGGCGGATTCCGCAACCTGATGCTCTATCAGCCGGACGCCGACGTGACGGTGATCGTCCTGTCCAACAACTATCACCTGCGTGACCAGGTCTTCTTGATCAGCCAGCAGGCGATGGCCGAGGCCCTGGGCCACGAGTTTCCGACCACGCTGGCGCGCTGAGGCGTCCGACTGTTTCCCGGCGAGGAGAACAGGAGTAGAACAAGACCATGATCGCTCTTCTTGCCGCTCTCGTCCTTTCCGCTTCGTCGACGCAGGCTGCGGGCGATCCCGTCGTCGAGGCCGGCGCCGTTTTAGACCGAATGCACGCGGCGGCCTCGCGAGCGGACGGCGAGGCCTATTTCGATCTGTTTACGCCTGATGCCCGGTTCATCGGCACGGATGCGACCGAGCGCTGGTCGCTGGCTGAGTTTCGCGCCTACGCCACGCCCTATTTCTCACAGGGGAAAGGCTGGACCTATCGCCCGCATGACCGGGTAGCGACCCTGGCGCCGGGCGATTGCCGCTGCATCGTCTGGTTCGATGAGTTGCTGGACAACGACGCCTACGGCCTGACGCGAGGCTCAGGCGTGCTGCGCCTGACCCACGACGGCTGGAAGATCGAGCAATATGTGCTCAGTTTCACCGTGCCGAACGACAAGGCCAAGAGCGTGGTCGGGCTGATCGCTCAGGATCCGGCGGACTGATGGACTTCCACGAAGAGGCGTTCGTCCTGTCGGCGCGCAGCCACGGCGATACGGGCGCCGTGGTCGATCTGCTGACCGAGAACCACGGCAGGCGCTCTGCCTATGTGGCGGGCGGAGCGTCACGCAAGATGAAGCCGTTCCTGCAGGCGGGCGCGCGAGTCGTGGCCGATTACCGCGCCCGCACCTCGGATCACCTCGGCGCGGTGCGGCTGGAGCCGGTAGGCGAGGGGCCCAGCGCCCTGTTCGACGACGCCTTGGCGCTCACCGGACTGGCGGCGGCGGCAGGCGTGACCCAAGGAGCGTTGCCGGAGCGTGAGCCGCATCCCGGCGTCTTTCTGGCGTTCGAGGCGCTGATGGCGGCGTTCGAAATGCCTGCGGTCTGGCCTGCGATCTTCGTGCGATTCGAGGCGGGGCTGCTGGAAGATCTGGGCTTTGGCCTGGACCTGTCGAAATGCGCCGCGACCGGCACGGCCGACGACTTGATCTACGTCAGTCCTCGCACCGGCCGGGCGGTCAGTCGCGACGCCGGCGTTCCCTATGCCGACAAGATGCTGACCCTGCCGCCCTTCATGCTGGGCGCGCAATCCGGTCTGATCGAGGGCGACGTCCGGGCCGGGTTCGACCTGACGGGGCATTTCCTGGAGCAGTTCGTCTTCCATCCGCAGAACAAGCCCCTGCCGCCTGCGCGCGTGTGGATGCTGGACAAGCTGGGCGACGCCGGTCGGCTCTAGCCGAAAGTGAAGGCGAAGACCTGAACGCCGGGATCCAGGAGCTCGATCTCGAACGTCCGTTCGCGCACCGCGCCCGTTTGACGGACCAATTGGTACAGCCGCTCGCCATCGACGCGCCCAAGGCCTTGGGCGTCGATATCGCTGCCGGCGTTCGCGCCCGGCGGCGCGCCATCGATCCGGACACGGAAGCGGACGGGTGCCCCCGGCTTGCTGGGGCCCATGACCAGATGGAGATCGCGCGCCTTGAAGCGGAAGGCGATACGGCCGCCGGCCGCCTGCAGGTCGGCATGCTCACGCGTCACGCGCCAGCGGCCCGACAGGCTCCAATCGTTCAGTTTCAGCGGCGCGGCGACATAGTCCTTGATCACGTCGTTGGCCAGGCCGCCGGGAGAGCGGAAGTTCGCCGCGCGGCCATAGCCGACGTACGTCTCTGGCGATTCGACCTGGGCCATGTCGGCGGCGGCCTCCGCGCCCTCAGCCTGGACTGTGACGACATTGCTGGCGACGTTCGCGGCGCCCGCTTCCTTCAGAAGTTGCTGAATCACGCGTTCGGAGCCCGCATAGTCCCCTTCGCCGAAATGGTGGTGACGGATCTGCCCCCTGGCGTCGATGAAGTAGTGGGCGGGCCAGTACTGGTTCTTGAACGCCCGCCAGATGGCGAACTCATTGTCCATGGCGACCGGATAGGTGATGCCCAGCCGCTGGATGTTCTGGCGGACGTTGGCCTCGGATTTCTCGAAGGCGAACTCGGGTGTGTGCACGCCGATCACCACCAGACCTTGATCCTTATACTTCTCAGCCCAGGCGCAGACGTACGGGATGGAGCGGATGCAGTTGATGCAGGAGTAGGTCCAGAAATCGACGACAACCACCTTGCCCCTTAGTTGTTCGGTCGTGAGCGGCGGGGTGTTAATCCAGGTCGTCGCCCCGGTCAGCGGCGGCATCACCCCTTCGACCGGCAGATTGGCCAGATCGGCTGGGGCCTGGTTCGTGGGCATGCCGCGCCCCATCCCACCCAGCAGCGCCTGTTCGATCCGGCCCGTGCTGGCGGCCGAAATCCGGGTCAACAGTCCCGTGTCCGCACCCAGGCCAATCACGACCACGCCGATCAGTACCAGAACGCCCAGACCGCGCCGCACCCATTCGCCGACGCCCAACGCGCCCTTCATGGCCTTGAACACGCGACCACCGACCAGCAGGGCCAGACCCAGTGATGTCGCCGCGCCTGCTGCATAGGCCAGCAGCAGAACCGTCGTGCCGACGCCGGCGCCCTGAAGCGCTGCGCCTGTCAGGATCACGCCCAGAATGGGTCCGGCGCACGGCGCCCAGAGCAGCCCTGTCGCGACGCCGAGCAGCAGGGACGAGCGCACGTCGCCTTGATCGCCACCCTGGCGCTCGGCGCGATCGGTCAGCCAGGCCCCCGCCGCCACGAACGGCCGCATCAGGCGATCGCCCACGGCTGGAAACAGCAGGCTGACGCCCAGCACCGCCATGACGGCCAGGGCGATCCAGCGCCCGACCTCATTGGCCCGAACCGCCCAGCCGCCGCCCAGCGCCGCCAGCGTCGCCACCCCCGCAAAGGTCACGGCCATCCCGACCAACAAAGGCAGACCGTTGCGGATGAACGGCCGATCCGCTCGCGCGAAGACGAAGGGCAGAACCGGCAGGATGCAGGGACTGACGATGGTCAGAACGCCGGCGAGATAGGACAGCAGGAATAGGATCATGGCGCGGCCTGACGAGGGTGTGTCTCTCACATACGCACGGCGGAGCAGTTTGGTGACTCCCCAGCGCGCTTATCCCCCAATCTGGCGCCTTACGGGCTAGACTTCCCGCTTCCGATCCCCGATTCGCAGAGCCATGACGATCCACGCCCCGCCGCCGGAAGGCGGCCGCATCATCGACGAGCCGATGGAGACGGCGCTCAGCCGCCGCTATCTGGCCTACGCCCTGTCGACCATCACCAACCGCGCCCTGCCGGACGTGCGTGACGGGTTCAAGCCCGTGCACCGGCGCATCCTGTACGCAATGCATCAGATGCGGCTGAACCCGCAGGCGGCGGCGCGTAAATGCGCCAAGGTCGTCGGCGAGGTGATGGGCGGGTACCACCCGCACGGCGACGCCTCGATCTACGAGGCTCTGGTGCGCCTGGCTCAGGATTTCGCCCAGCGTTATCCGTTGGTCGACGGTCAGGGGAACTTCGGCAATATCGACGGCGATAGCGCCGCGGCCATGCGCTACACCGAGTGCAAACTGACGCCCGCCGCGGTCCTGCTGCTGGACGGCATCGATCAGGACTCCGTCGATTTCCGGCCCACTTATGATGATCAGGACGAGGAGCCGATCGTCCTGCCCGCGGGCTTCCCGAATCTTCTGGCCAATGGCTCGTCGGGTATCGCGGTCGGCATGGCCACCTCGATCCCGCCGCACAATGTCGGCGAACTGATCGACGCCTGCCAATTGCTGCTGGAGCGGCCGGACGCGACGACTGAAGACCTAGTGCAGCATGTACCGGGCCCCGACTTCCCGACCGGGGGCGTTGCGGTTGAGGGTCATGCCTCGATCCTGGACGCCTATGAGACGGGCCGGGGCGGGGTGCGTCTGCGGGCGCGCTGGGAGACCGAGGATCTGGGGCGCGGCGTGTGGCGGATCACCGTCACCGAAATGCCCTATCAGGTGCAGAAGTCGCGACTGATCGAGGCGCTGGCGGATCTGATCGAGCACAAGAAGGCGCCTCTGCTGGGCGATGTGCGCGATGAATCGGCCGAAGACATCCGCCTGATCCTGGAGCCCAAGAACCGCACCATCGAGCCTGAAATGCTGATGGAAAGCCTGTTCAAACTGTCCGATCTGGAGGTCCGCTTCCCGATCAACATGAACGTGCTGGACGCCAGCGGCACGCCGCGCGTCATGGGGCTGAAAGACTGCCTGCGCGCCTTCCTGGATCACCGACGCGAGGTGCTGAACCGCCGTTCGCAATGGCGAATCGAGCGTGTTGAAAAGCGTCTGCATCTGCTGGAAGGCCTGCGCATCGTCTTCCTTAACCTCGATGAGGTGATCCGTATCGTGCGCGAGGAGGAGCAGCCCAAGGCCGTCCTGATCGCACGGTTCGGCCTTACGGAGGTTCAGGCCGACTTCATCCTCGACACCCGGCTGCGTCAGTTGGCGCGTCTGGAAGAGATGACGATTGAAAAGGAATTCAATGCGCTGTCGGAGGAACTTGCCAACCTGAAGGCGCTGACGTCGTCAGAAGGCAAGCAGTGGAAGGCGATCTCCAAGGAACTGGATGCCGTGCGCAAGGCGCTGATCTCGCCGCGCCGGACCACGATCGCCGAGGCGGTGGATACGTCCGCCTTTGTCACGCCTGAGGCCTTCATTCCGCGCGAGGCGATCACCGTCATCCTGTCGGAACGCGGTTGGATCCGCGCCGCCAAGGGCAAGGTCGAGGATCCGTCGGAGCTGAAGTTCAAGGAAGGCGACCAGCTCGCCTACCTCGTGCCCGCCTATACGACCGACAAGCTGCTGGTGGCGGCGTCGGACGGGCGCATCTTCACCATCGGCGCGGACAAACTGGCCTCCGGACGCGGCCATGGCGAGCCGCTGCGCCTGATGATCGATCTGGACGAGAAGGCCGAGATCATCAACGTCCTGGCCCACCAACCGGGGGGCAAGCTGCTGATCGCATCAAAGGCCGGATACGGCTTCATTGCGCCTGAAGACGACACCCTGGCGCAGAAGCGCGGCGGCAAACAGGTGCTGAACGGCGAAATGCTGGCGGTGCTGCGGGTGACCGGCGATCATGTCGCGACCATCGGCGAGAACATCAAGACGCTGATCTTCCCTCTCGCCGAACTGCCCGAGATGGGGCGCGGCAAGGGCGTAAAGCTGCAAAGCTTCAAACAGGGCGGCCTCGCCGATATCACCGTCTTCAACGCCGAAAACGGGCCGGAATGGGCCGACGGTGGCGGACGTCGTCGCAACTGGCCCGACTGGAAAGACTGGCTGGGCAAACGCGCCGGCGCCGGTCGCCAGGGACCAAGAGGCCTGCGGAAGTTCAGGTGAGTGACGGCGAGCTCGCTAGCCCGCCGTCGGTAATCTTCAGCAGTCGAAGTAGGTATATTCGATATACTGCCCGAGTTGCAGCGGCTCATGATAGCTGGTGCCGTCGCAGTTCAATCCAGAGACCGCCACAAGGTAGCGTGGTTCAAATTCTTGATTGTAATGATAGGCCACGTAGCCCTGCTCGATAGGGCCGGGCCAGGTCTGCGATGACGCCACGCTGCTGCCAGCGGCGAAAATCAATGCGGTGAGGGTCGCCAATCTTGAGATCTTCATAGCCGTCTCCACGTCGAGCGCGTGATTGCGCACGATAAGTGAGGACCAATCATTAATCGGAGTCAACTCCAGGGAGTAGAGTTATCCCGTCTGAGTGGTGCGGCTAAGCGTCTAGCCGCGACCAGCCCAGCTTGCCAAGGGTTTCCATAGGTCGGAAGTCGGCCTTGTAATCCATCTTGGCGGAGCCCTGGACCCAATAGCCGAGATAGACGAACGGCAGACCGACGATGGCGGCCTGGCGCACATGGTCCAGGATGGCGAACCGGCCCAGGCTGCGCCGCTCCATCTCCGGATCATAGAAGCTGTAGACC
>NZ_JAELUF010000975.1 GCF_016429195.1 Brevundimonas sp. ASV9 | reverse complement strand
CCCCCCCCCCCCCCCCCCCCCCCCCCCCCCCCCCCCCCCCCCCCCCCCCCCCCCCCCCCCCCCCCCCCCCCCCCCCCCCCCCCCCCCCCCCCCCCCCCCCCCCCCCCCCCCCCCCCCTTTTAATGAGACGGCGACCACCGAGATCTACACTGTGATGTATTCGTCGGCAGCGTCAGATGTGTATAAGAGACAGCCCCTATCCCGATCATGACATGGCCTACGGAGACGCCTATGGCGGCCTCAAGCAGTTCCAGGATTTCTCCCTTGAGTGGATCGATCACGCAGCGCGTGTCCTGAAACCGGGCGGCGCCCTTTGGATC
>NZ_JAELUF010000974.1 GCF_016429195.1 Brevundimonas sp. ASV9 | reverse complement strand
CCCCCCCCCCCCCCCCCCCCCCCCCCCCCCCCCCCCCCCCCCCCCCCCCCCCCCCCCCCCCCCCCCCCCCCCCCCCCCCCCCCCCCCCCCCCCCCCCCCCCCCCCCCCCCCCCCCCTCTTTAATGCTCCGGCGACCACCGAGATCTACACTGTGATGTATTCGTCGGCAGCGTCAGATGTGTATAAGAGACAGCATCCAGATTGTCCAGATGCACCACGATGCTGTCGTCCAGCGCCGGGCGCATCCAGGTGAAGAACTTGCCCGCGACCTTGAACGACGGCTCGCCATAGGAGACGCCATCCTCCACGCCGGGAAACGA
>NZ_JAELUF010000973.1 GCF_016429195.1 Brevundimonas sp. ASV9 | reverse complement strand
CTGAAGCTCGCCCCCATCCGTGACGACCAGATAGCCGTTGCGATGCTGGAGGATGACGCGGCCCGGCGTGTGACCGGCATGGGCATGCGGAGCAAATGCCGTCGCCCAGACCTCGGACCATCCATACCTGTCTCTTATACACATCTGACGCTGCCGACGAATACATCACAGTGTAGATCTCGGTGGTCGCCGGATCATGAAAAAGGGGGGGGGGGGGGGGGGGGGGGGGGGGGGGGGGGGGGGGGGGGGGGGGGGGGGGGGGGGGGGGGGGGGGGGGGGGGGGGGGGGGGGGGGGGGGGGGGGGGGGGGGGGGGGGGGGG
>NZ_JAELUF010000972.1 GCF_016429195.1 Brevundimonas sp. ASV9 | reverse complement strand
GCAAACGCCGGCGTCGCTTGCGTCAAGGCGCTGACGACACCCAGTTGCAGAAGCGTGCGGCGATTGGCGCGCATCTAGATTTCCCACATTCTGTTCTTTCGTCTCACAATAGTGGACGATATAAGGCCTGTCTCTTATACACATCTGACGCTGCCGACGAATACATCACAGTGTAGATCTCGGTGGTCGCCGGAGCATTAAAAGGGGGGGGGGGGGGGGGGGGGGGGGGGGGGGGGGGGGGGGGGGGGGGGGGGGGGGGGGGGGGGGGGGGGGGGGGGGGGGGGGGGGGGGGGGGGGGGGGGGGGGGGGGGGGGGGGGGG
>NZ_JAELUF010000112.1 GCF_016429195.1 Brevundimonas sp. ASV9 | reverse complement strand
GCTTCAGGAGGCCGGATTCCAGGTCGCGGGCGACGCGCTCGACTTCTCGCAACGCGATCCGTCCACGGGCGGCGGCGCCTTCGAGCGCCAACAGCAGCGCAACGCCCTGTTTGCCGGCGGCTCTCGTCTCGCAGCCCAGGCTGACATGCCCATCGTCCCGGCGCCCGGCGCCTGGATCAACCATTCCCTGACGCCTGACCGCGTCGATCTGAAGGTCTGACCCCATGGTCGACGCCGTCACAACCTCTGCCGCAGCGGGCCGCATCACCGGCGGCACCAAGGCCTTGGCCTCGAACTTCGAGACCTTCCTGACCCTGCTGACCACGCAGATGAAGAACCAGGATCCGCTGTCGCCACTGGACTCTAACCAGTTCACGGCCCAGCTGACACAGATGGCCGGCGTGGAGCAGCAACTGCTGACGAACGACCTGCTGACCAGCCTGCTGGCCGCCCAGGCCGGCGGCGGCTTGGACAACGCCGCCAACTACATCGGCAAGAGCGTCACCGCCGCCTGGACCGCCACCGAGTTCAACGACGGCAAGGCCACCTGGGCCTACGAGCTGGGCGCCGACGCGGACAAGGCCACCTTGCAGGTCGTCGACAGCAAGGGCGTCGTGGTCTGGGAAGGCGCCGCGCCCGACAAGAAGTCCGGCCTGCACACCTTCTCCTGGGACGGCAAGCTGAAGGACGGCGGCACGGCCGAAGACGGCGGCGTCTATACGCTGAAGGTCGCCGCTACCGACGCTGCCGGCGCCAAGGTGGACGCCCAGGCGCTGATCCAGGGCCGGGTCACCGGCGTCGAGATGTACAACGGCGCGCCATACCTGGTGATCGGCGACTCCATCCTTCCGCTTTCGACCGTGATCTCGCTGAACGAGATCAAGGCCCAGGCGGCCAACGATACTGACGATACGGAGAATCCGAACGTCCCCACCGAGGAGGCGGCCGCATGATGCGATCCGCCGCCTTCCCGATGACCTCTATTTAAGGAGCGTTCTTCCATGAGCCTCAACAGTGCAATGCTTGCCGGCGTGTCCGGCCTGGCCGCCAACTCCGCCGCCCTGGCGGCGATCTCCCAGAACATCGCCAACGTGAATACCGTCGGCTACAAGCGCACGGCCAGCGAGTTCCAGACCCTGGTCAACAGCCAGACCGCATCGGGCGGCAGCTACTCGGCCGGCGGCGTGACCACCAACACCCGCTCCTATGTCAGCCAGGAAGGTCAGCTTCAGCGCACGACCTCCAGCACCGACCTCGCCGTCAACGGTCAGGGCTTCTTCGTCACCACGACCCAGGCCGAGAACGTCGGCGCGACCGACACCCGCCTGTTCACCCGCGCCGGCGCCTTCACCGTCGACAAGCAGGGCTATCTGAAGAACAGCGCCGGCCTGTATCTCCAAGGCTGGCCGGTGGACTCCAACGGAGAGATCTCGACCGATCCGTCCGATCTGTCGCGCCTGCGTTCGATCAACATCGGCTCGGTCGGCGGCACCGCCGAACCGACCACTCGCGTCCAGATCAACGCCAACCTGCGTTCGAGCCAGGAATCGTCCTCCGCAGCCAGCGCCCAATCCTACAAGGGCGTGTCCGATACGGCGACGCCGGCCGTGACCCACGACGTGTCGGTCCGCTACACCCGCACCGGCGCCAACAGCCACGATCTGGTGATCAAGTCCGGTTCGCAGAAGATTGACGCCTCGGCGACCTTCGACCCGACCACCGGCGCCATCACTGGACTGACCATCAACGGCGCGAACGCCGGCTCGGCGACCGCGATCGGCACGCCGCCGACCCAGATTCAGTTCACGCCGGCCAGCGGCCCCGCCTATACGCTCAACCTTTCGGACGTCGGCCTGGGCAACGAAAACGTCGCCAAGACGAAGTACGACCCGTCGGTCAATTCGATGGCGATGTACAACGCCGACGACGACAACCCTGTCGGCGTGAAGCCCGACTTCAAGATGAACATCCCAGTTTCGGACTCCAAGGGCGGCCAGCGCAATCTGGAACTCCGCTTCCTGAAGAGCGACGAACCGAACATCTGGTATGCGGAAATCGTGTCCGTGCCGGCCAGCGACGTGATCGCGGGCGCACCCTACGCCAACGGCCAGATCAAGACCGGCAAGATCGCCTTCACGCCGTCCGGTCGCCTGGACGTCGATACCATGAAGGCCTGGCCCGCAGGCACGGGCCTGTTCGATGACCCGACCATGGCGACGCTGAACTTCGGTAAGTCCGACCCCGCCAACTTGACCATGCCGGCCGGCCAGGTCGCTTGGGCCGACGGTCTGGGCATCGCCGCCCAAGCCGTAACGCTGGACCTTAACACCTCGGCCGGCGGCCTCAGCCAGCTGAACACCGCCTCGGTCGTCCAGTCGACGGTCACCAACGGCACGGCGTTCGGCAATCTCAGCGAGATCAAGATCGATGAAGGCGGCTTCGTCACCGCCATCTTCGACAACGGCGTCATGCGCCGCATCGCCCAGGTCGCGGTCGCCACCTTCCCCAGCCCCGACAGCCTGCGTGAAGTGTCCGGCAACGCCTATGCCGTCAGCCTCCAGTCGGGCACCTTTAACCTAAAGGCGGCGGGAACGGGCGGCGCGGGCGAGATCGCGGCCAAGCAGCTGGAGTCCTCGACCGTCGATCTGTCGGCGGAGTTCACCGGCCTGATCACCACCCAGCGCGCCTATTCCGCCTCGTCCAAAATCATCACCACGGCCGATGAAATGCTGGCCGAGCTGATCAACATCAAACGCTGATCGGCGAGTAAGTAAGCGTTAGTCTCGATGAATCGTCGCGCAAGCAAGGTTTACAGAGTCGTTCGGGGAGGGGCGGAAGTTATCCGTTCCTTCACCAAGACCCTTAAACGGACCTTAGTCGGGGACGCCTACCTTCATGACACTACGGTGTTGGTGAAAGAGGCATAAGCCCATGTTGCAAGAGCGACGCCTTAATAGCAAAGGCGAACAATACGTGGTCGGACCGACTGGCACGCCCCTGACCCTCAACGACCTGCCGCCGTCCAACACGGACCGGTGGGTGATCCGGCGCAAGGCCGAGGTCGTCGCCGCCGTTCGCGGCGGCCTGCTCAGCCTCGACGACGCCCTGGCGAAATATCGCCTGACGGCCGAAGAGTTCCTGGCCTGGCAGAAGGCCATCGATAAATGGGGCATGCAGGGTCTGCGCACGACGCGGATCCAGAGCTACCGCTCCTGAGGGTTTCCCCGAAGACGTTGAGGGCCGCATCCGGCGACGGGTGCGGCCCTTTTCGTTTACGGGCCTCGAAATCGCGCCGGTTCCGCACTAAATGGCCGCGATGACCTTGGTCGAAGATTTCTGCCCCGTTCCAGACATCGCCCGCACCGACATGGATGCGGCGGTCGAGAGCGCGCGGGCGGCGGTCGGCCTGCCGGTAGGGGCGCGGGTCGTAGCCGCCATGTCGGGCGGGGTGGACTCCACCGTCGTCGCGGCTCTGCTGCACAAGGCCGGTTACGATGTCGTCGGCGTGACGCTGCAACTCTACGACCACGGCGCGGCTCTGAAGAAGAAGGGCGCCTGTTGCGCGGGCCAGGACATTCACGACGCCCGGCTGGCCGCCGACATGATTGGCATTCCACACTACGTCTTGGACTATGAGAGCCGATTCAAGGACGCGGTAATCGACCAGTTCGCCGACAGCTATTTGAAGGGCCAGACGCCTGTCCCCTGCATCCGCTGCAATCAGACCGTCAAGTTCCGCGACCTGCTGGACGTGGCCCGCGACCTGGGCGCCGATGCGATGGCGACGGGTCACTACGTCCGCCGCGCCGCCGCCGGCAACCGCTCGCAGATGCGCAAGGCCATCGACCATTCGCGCGATCAATCCTACTTCCTGTTCGCCACGACCCAAGACCAACTGGACTATCTGCGCTTCCCCCTGGCCGATCTCGAAAAGCCCCAGGTGCGCGGCGTCGCCGCCGAAATGGGTCTGAAGATCGCCGCCAAGCCGGACAGCCAGGACATCTGTTTCGTGCCTTCCGGGGACTATCGCACCCTGATCGACCGCCTGCGTCCGCAAGGGCGTGAGGCCGGCGAGATCGTGCATATGGACGGCCGGGTGCTGGGCCAGCACGCGGGCATCACGGACTACACGATCGGCCAGCGCCGCGGTCTGAATGTCGCCGTGGGCGAACCGCTGTTCGTGACCCGGCTGGAGCCCGAGACCCGTCGCGTCATCGTCGGCCCGCGCGAAGCCCTGCTGACGGCCAGTCTGACGCTGGAAGAAACCAACTGGTTGGGCGATGAGGCGACCATCGTGGAGGCCGCCGAGGCCAACATCCCGGTCCTGGCCCGTGTCCGCTCGACCCGCCAGCCCTCGCCAGCCCACCTCGCCCTGATCGACGGCGATATCCGCATCGTCTTTGAAAATGGCGAGGAAGGCGTCGCGCCGGGCCAGGCCTGCGCCCTGTATGACCCGACGGACACCGAACGCGTTCTGGGCGGCGGCTTCATCCGCGATACGACGGCGGTCGTCGTCTAACGACGATCCATTAAATCGAAGACAGTTTGCATCCGACGTGATGTTCTGTCGCCTCCTACGGTCATCCCACCGACGAGAGGCTCCGATGCGCACCACCGCCTGCCTGGTATCCGTACTGGCCCTGATGGCCGCCCTTCCCGCCGCAGCGATGGCGCAGGCCACCGCGCCCGCGGCGACAAGCCCGGCGACGCCGACCTATACGGCGGCCCAGTTCTTCGACACCGTCTCGTATGGTCTTGGCTACGGCGGGGCCAAGGCGTTCTCGCCGGACGGCAAGTCCGTGCTGATCTGGTCGGACAAGACGGGGGTCTTCAACGCCTATGCCCTGCCCATCGCCGGTGGCGACCCGGTCGCACTGACCAACTCGACCACGAGCGCGGTCAATCCCGTCAGCTATTTCCCCTCCGACGCACGCATACTGTTCACCCAGGACGGCGGCGGCGACGAGCTGAGCCATCTGTTCGTGCGGACGCCGGACGGGGCGATCACCGACCTGACGCCTGGCGACAAGGTCAAGGCCGACTTCCTGAGCTGGAGCCAGGACGGCAAGACCTTCTTCGTCACGTCCAACGCACGCGACGCCTCGGCCTTCGATGTCGTCGCCTACGACGCGACCACCTATGCGCACCGGACGGTGTTCGAGAACACCGGCGGCTTCTCGCCCGCCGCCCTCTCGCCGGACGGGCGGTGGCTGGTGCTGGACAAGGCGCTGACCAGCGCGAACAACGATCTCTATCTGGTCGACCTGACGACACCGGGCGAACCCAAGCTGCTGACCCCGCACGAGGGCAATGTCGCCTATACCGCCTTCGACTTCACGCCAGACTCGAAAGCCGTGCTGATCGGCACGGACCAGAACGGCGAATTCCAGCAGGCCATTCGCCACGACTTGGCGAGCGGCGCGAACACGCCGCTTATCCAAGCGAATTGGGATGTCAGCTTCGTCTTCTATTCGCCGAGCGGCCGTTACCGCGTCTCGGGCTTGAACGCCGACGCCAAGACCGAACTGACCCTGCTGGACGCCACGACCAGCCAGCCTGTCGCCATGACCGGCCTGCTTGACGGCGATATCGGCAATGTCCGGTTCAGCGATGACGAGAAGACCATCGCCTTCACCGTCTCGTCCGACACCTCGCCGGCCGACGTCTTCGTCGCCGACCTGACGACGGGTCAGGCCAGACGCCTGACCCACGCCCTGAACCCCGCCATCGACGAAAACGCGCTCGTCGAAGCCACCATCGTCCGATACCCCGGCGAGGGCGGCGTTATGATCCCGGCTGTGCTGTACAAGCCCAAGGGCGCATCCGCCGCCAATCCGGCCCCGGCCATCGTCCTGGTCCACGGCGGACCCGGCGGCCAGACGCGGCGCGGCTATTCGGCGATGGTCCAGCACCTGGTGAACCATGGCTATGCTGTGTTGGGCGCCAACAACCGGGGCTCCTCCGGCTACGGCAAGACCTTCTTCCATCTGGACGACAAGAAGCACGGCGAGGCCGATCTGCGCGACATCGTCGCCGGCGGCGAATGGCTGAGACGGCAAGACTGGGTCGCCGACGATCAGGTCGCAGTGATGGGCGGATCCTACGGCGGATACATCACCGCCGCCGCCCTCGCCTTCCATCCCGACGCCTTTGCGGCGGGGGTGGACATCTTCGGCGTAACCAACTGGGTTCGGACGCTTGAGTCCATTCCGCCCTGGTGGGGCGCCCAGCGCATCGCCCTTTATGACGAGATGGGTAATCCAGCCACCGACGCCGAGCGCCACCGCCGCATCTCGCCCCTGTTCCACACCGAAGGGATCAACAAGCCCCTCTTGGTCGTGCAGGGTGAGAACGACCCGCGCGTGCTGAAGGTCGAAAGCGACGAACTGGTCGCCGCCGTCCGCGCCAATGGCGTGCCGGTTGACTATGTCGTCTTCCCGAACGAAGGGCACGGCTTCACCCGCCGCGACAACCGCATCACAGCTCAGGACGCCTATCTGACCTTCCTCGACAAATACGTGAGGAAATAGCTTTCACGAGGACGGAGCGCGTTGTCCGACGCGCTCCGTCCGATCGATTGTGGAGACGATGTGGAATTATCGTGGACCTGCATCGAAGATTTGTCGTGTCCTCGGACATCAAAGATGCACCGGGCTGTTGCACGGCTGTAAACTGCGCATCGCAATGACGGCGTAATCCCCGCCCCGACTAAGCAGGGGATAAAAATGCATCGTCAGACCAAACTGCGCCTTCAGCTGCTGCTGGGGACCGCCCTTCTCGCCGCGCCCGTTTCCGCCTTCGCCCAGACCGCGCCGGTCCAGACCGCGCCGACGGCCGCCAGCGCCGAGCCGGCCGGTCTTGACGACATCGTCGTGACCGCCACCAAGCGCGAAACCAACCTGCAAGACACGCCGATCTCGATCTCGGTCGTCAACGCCGAAGCCTTGGCCGATCGCCACGTGCAAAGCCTGATGGACCTAGCTGACGGCAGTGTCCCCAGCCTGCGCATCGCCACCTTCGAGGCCCGTCAGTCCGCCCTGACCATCGGCATCCGCGGCATCGTGCCGAACGACGCCAATCAGCCGGCCCGCGAGCAGGGCGTCGGCGTCTATGTCGACGGCGTCTATCTGGCCCGCCAGCATGGCCTGGCTGCCGCCCTGCTCGACATCGAACGCGTCGAAGTCCTGAAGGGTCCGCAAGGCACCCTGTTCGGCCGCAACACCGAAGGCGGCGCCCTGTCGCTGGTGACCAAGAAGCCCACGGGCGTGTTCGGCATGCGCGCCATCGCCGGCGTGGGCAATCTGGAGTCCTACAACTCCGAACTGCACGTCGACTTCCCCGCCTTGGGCGACTTCGCCTTCAAGGTCGACGGGATCATTTCCGTCCAGGGTCCGGTGACCGAGAACATCCTGCCGGGACAGACGGGCTTTGGCGAGTATGACCGTCGGGGCCTTCGTTTCCAGACGCGCTGGACGCCCGCCGAAAACTTCACCGCCACCCTGGCGGCGGACATCAGCAAGGACAAGAACACTCCGTTCTACAGCCAACTGCTGAACTTCAACCCGAATGGCCTGACCGTCGTGCCGTTCACCTCGGCTACCGTTCCCTCGGGCAGCATCCGCGCCCTGTCGCCCCTGGTTCAGGTCGAGGGCTCCAAGCGCATGACGCAGGCCGACATCGGCGTGCCTCAGCAGTTCAGCGTCGACGACACGCGCGGCATGGACCTGCACCTGTCGTATCGCCCGACCGACTCGCTGGAAATTCGTTCGATCACGGCCTACCGCGACCTGGACGTCGAACAGTACGACAACATCGCGGGCGCCCACCGTCCGCCGGTCGTCGGCCCTAACGGCCGCTTCAGCCGCTATTCGCTGGCCGGCTTCTGGCAGCATCAGTTCAGCCAGGAACTGCAGGCCGTCGGTTCGCTGGGCGACAGCATCGACTATGTCGGCGGCGTCTTCTACTTCAAGGAAACGGTGTCCGACGACGCCGCCACGCCCTCGACGAACCAGTGGAACGCCGACGGCACGGGCTACACCATCCTGGACCCCACCCCGACGATCCGCGGCTTCCGCTCGCTGGACCGCAAGTCCACCGCACACTCGGAATCCAAGGCCGTCTACGGCCAGGCGACCTGGACCCCGGCCAGCATGGACGCCCTGCACCTGACGGTCGGCGGCCGCTACACCTGGGACGACAAGGACGGCGTGCTTGAGCTGGTTAACAA
>NZ_JAELUF010000971.1 GCF_016429195.1 Brevundimonas sp. ASV9 | reverse complement strand
CCCCCCCCCCCCCCCCCCCCCCCCCCCCCCCCCCCCCCCCCCCCCCCCCCCCCCCCCCCCCCCCCCCCCCCCCCCCCCCCCCCCCCCCCCCCCCCCCCCCCCCCCCCCCCCCCCCCCCTTTAATGATCCGGCGACCACCGAGATCTACACTGTGATGTATTCGTCGGCAGCGTCAGATGTGTATAAGAGACAGGCCCCGTGCTGGTCAATCTGACCGCCGACTGGTGCGTGACGTGCAAGATCAACGAACGCGCGGCCCTGTCTTCGCCCCGTGTCGCAAAGGCGATGCGCGAGGCGAACGCCGCCTATCTGGTCGGTGA
>NZ_JAELUF010000970.1 GCF_016429195.1 Brevundimonas sp. ASV9 | reverse complement strand
CCCCCCCCCCCCCCCCCCCCCCCCCCCCCCCCCCCCCCCCCCCCCCCCCCCCCCCCCCCCCCCCCCCCCCCCCCCCCCCCCCCCCCCCCCCCCCCCCCCCCCCCCCCCCCCCCCCCTTTTTAATGAGACGGCGACCACCGAGATCTACACTGTGATGTATTCGTCGGCAGCGTCAGATGTGTATAAGAGACAGGGGCTGGATCGTGCGGGTGGTGCCCAGGACATTGGCTTCCAACTGCTGGGCGCCGTTCAGGTCGCGGACGCGAAATTCGGTTTCGACCGCCTCGTTCTGCTGGGGCAGCAGGGCCGCCAGCCAGTAT
>NZ_JAELUF010000969.1 GCF_016429195.1 Brevundimonas sp. ASV9 | reverse complement strand
CCCCCCCCCCCCCCCCCCCCCCCCCCCCCCCCCCCCCCCCCCCCCCCCCCCCCCCCCCCCCCCCCCCCCCCCCCCCCCCCCCCCCCCCCCCCCCCCCCCCCCCCCCCCCCCCCCCCTTTTTAATGCTCCGGCGACCACCGAGATCTACACTGTGATGTATTCGTCGGCAGCGTCAGATGTGTATAAGAGACAGGGTCAGGACGGTGAAGATCGACGGATCGGGGTGGTCGTAGCTGACGGTGTTGATCGTGTTGAACCGCGCCGTGTCATAGCGGCAGGGCGCCAGATTGCCGTGCCAGGCGACGACGTCCAACGGGCTG
>NZ_JAELUF010000968.1 GCF_016429195.1 Brevundimonas sp. ASV9 | reverse complement strand
CCCCCCCCCCCCCCCCCCCCCCCCCCCCCCCCCCCCCCCCCCCCCCCCCCCCCCCCCCCCCCCCCCCCCCCCCCCCCCCCCCCCCCCCCCCCCCCCCCCCCCCCCCCCCCCCCCCCCCCCTCTAATGCTCCGGCGACCACCGAGATCTACACTGTGATGTATTCGTCGGCAGCGTCAGATGTGTATAAGAGACAGGCCTTCAACTATCTGCCGCAGGTCCAGGTCGGCCCGAACACGCCCGGCAACACCGGCGTCGGCGGCTGGTTCCTGCAGAAGACGCACGTGGACGGCGAACTGGAATGGGTCGCGGTTCAGCTGGAC
>NZ_JAELUF010000967.1 GCF_016429195.1 Brevundimonas sp. ASV9 | reverse complement strand
CCCCCCCCCCCCCCCCCCCCCCCCCCCCCCCCCCCCCCCCCCCCCCCCCCCCCCCCCCCCCCCCCCCCCCCCCCCCCCCCCCCCCCCCCCCCCCCCCCCCCCCCCCCCCCCCCCCCCCTTCTAATGACACGGCGACCACCGAGATCTACACTGTGATGTATTCGTCGGCAGCGTCAGATGTGTATAAGAGACAGTCCTTGGACCGATCTTCATCTTCGGCCGCAAGGTGCGCAAACTGACCGTGGCGTCTCAGGATCGCTTCGCCAACGCCGTCGGCTTCGCCGGTGAAAGCGTGGACGCCATCGAGACGGTTCAGGCCTT
>NZ_JAELUF010000111.1 GCF_016429195.1 Brevundimonas sp. ASV9 | reverse complement strand
GTTGGCCTCGGCCAGCAGGACGTTCATATGGCCCGGCATCCGGCCCGCGACGGGGTGGATGGCGTATTTCACCTCCACGCCTTCCTCCTTCAACTTGTCGGCCATTTCACGCAGCGCATGCTGGGCCTGAGCCACCGCCATGCCGTAGCCGGGCACGATGATCACCTTGGACGCATTCTTCATGATGAAGGCGGCGTCCTCAGCCGAGCCCTGCTTGACCGGGCGCGTCTCCTTGGCGCCGCCGGGCCCAGCCGCCGCATCGCCGCCGCCGAAGCCGCCCAGGATGACGCTGATGAAGCTGCGATTCATGCCCTTGCACATGATGTAGCTGAGGATCGCGCCCGACGATCCGACCAGGGCGCCGGTGATGATCAGGGCGATGTTCTCCAGCGTGAAGCCCAGCGCCGCCGCCGCCCAGCCGGAATAGGAGTTCAGCATCGACACCACGACCGGCATGTCGGCCCCGCCGATGGGAATGATCAGGGTCGCGCCCAACACCAGCGCGATCAGGAAGACGCCCCAGAAGGCCCAGGTCGCCGCGCCGTTCGTGCAGGTCAGGATGCCGATCAGGAAGACCAGGCCCAGCGCCAGGCCGACATTGATCAGATGCCGCGCCGGCAGGATGATCGGCGCGCCGCTCATGTTTCCATTCAGCTTGGCGAAGGCGATGACCGAACCGGTGAACGTGATGGCCCCAATGGCGACGCCGAGGCTGAGTTCGATGATCGACAGCGTCTTGATGCCGTTTCCATCGTCGGACAGAATTCCAAACGCCTCGGGCGCATAGATCGCGCCGATGGCGACGAGGCAGGCGGCCATGCCGACCAGGCTGTGGAAGGCTGCGACCAGTTGCGGCATGTCGGTCATGGCCACGCGCTTGGCAATCAGGGCGCCAGCCCCACCCCCGACGATGACGCCGCCCGCGATCAGGGCCAGGGTCACGGTATCCAGCGCCTCCGTCGTGCCCAGCGTCAAAAGGGTCACGCCGATGGCCAACGCCATGCCGACCATGCCGAAGGTATTGCCCTGACGGCTGGTCTCCGGGCTAGACAGCCCCCGCAGCGACAGGATGAACAGGACGCCCGAAACCAGATAGGCCAATGCGGCTAGCGATGCGTTCATCACGCCCCTCCCCTCAAGACGTGCGGGCCAGCCGCCACAGGGCGGCGGCGATGAACAGCGGGCCGATGAAGAACAGGGCCCATTCGAAGACGCCCAACGGCCGATCCTGCGTCACCACGCGAACCAGAATGGCCGAAAAGACCAGGGCGATGCCGCAGTCATGCAGCCGCTGGCGCTTGATCGGAGCCTTGGCCCCGAACCAGCCGTACAGCCACAGGCCGAAACCGATGCCGGTCGCGACCCAGGATCCCGTGATGGCGATCTGCGCAGCGTCCGTCACGAAGACGCCTCGGGCGCGGCCTTGGCAGCCGGCCGCTCCTTCTTCTTGTACATGGCCAGCATCCGCCGCGTGACCATGAAGCCGCCGAAGATGTTGACGCTGGCCAGTGTGACGGCGAGCACGCCCGCGCCCTTGGCGATCCAGGCGCTGGGGCCGGTCGCGTCACCGGACACGGCCGCCGCCGCAATCAGGCCGCCGACGATGATGACGCTGGAAATGGCGTTGGTCACAGCCATCAGCGGCGTATGCAGGGCCGGCGTCACGCTCCAGACGACATAATAGCCAACGAAGATCGCCAGCACGAAGATGGCCAGGCGGAAGACGGTGGGATCGACGTGTTCCATCAGTGTGTTCCCTTCAGACCTTCATGCACCACGGCGCCGGCATTGGTGACCATCGCCGCCTTCAGGATCTCGTCTTCGAGATCGACAGCCAGACCGCCGTCCTTGATCAATAGGCCGACGAAGGCGGTCAGGTTGCGGGCGTATAGGGCGCTGGCGTCGGCGGCGATGCGGCCGGGCAGGTTTGACCAGCCGACGATGGTGACGCCGTTCGCGGTGGTCACGACCTCGTTGAGCTTGGAGCCCTCGACATTGCCGCCTGCTTCGACCGCCAGATCGATGATGACCGAGCCGGGTCTCATCGAGGCGACATGGGCGGCGGTCAGCAGCACCGGGGCGGCGCGGCCGGGGATCAGGGCTGTGGTGATGACCACGTCCTGCTTGACCACATGGCTGGCGGTCAGCTCGGCCTGTTTGGCCTGATACTCGGCCGACATGGGTTTGGCATAGCCGCCGGCGGTCTGGGCGTTCTTGAACTCCTCGTCCTCGACGGCCAGGAATTTGGCGCCCAGGCTTTCGACCTGTTCCTTGGTCGCGGGGCGGACGTCGGTGGCGGTGACGACAGCGCCCAGGCGACGCGCGGTGGCGATGGCCTGAAGCCCGGCGACGCCCACCCCCATGATGAAGACCTTTGCGGCGGCGACCGTGCCGGCCGCCGTCATCATCATCGGGAAGCCCTTGCCATAGGCGTAAGCCGCCTCGATCACCGCGCGATATCCCGCCAGATTCGCCTGGGAAGACAGGACGTCCATGACCTGGGCGCGGGTGATGCGGGGCACGAACTCCATGGCGAAGGCGGTGGCGTTCGCCCCGGCCAGGGCGTCGACGGTCGCCTTGTCACAATAGGCGTCCAGCATGGCGATAACGACGGCGCCGGGCTTCAGCGCGCTGGTTTCCTGGGCCGTGGGGCCGCGCACCTTCAGCACGATGTCGGCGCCGTCCAGCACGGCGCGGGTGTCCGGCTTCACCACCGCGCCGGCGGCGGCATAGTCGGCGTCAGGAATAGAGGAGCCAAGGCCGGTCCCGGCCTCGACCGTGACGGTCGCCCCAAGGGCGATCAGCTTCTTGACCGTCTCGGGCGTGACGGCGCAGCGCGTCTCGCCTTCGCGACGTTCACGGGTGACGGCGATAGCGACGGCCAAGCGAATCCCCTCGTTCTTTTCGTTGAACGAAGGTTAGGCCGTTCCGGCGCAAGCCGTCAAAGCACGGTTATGCCAAAGCATGGCGAGGGCGCGTGATTTCAGACCACCGCAAGGCGATCCGATGCAAGGCTCAGTGCGCGGTGCCCGGCTTGGACTTCAGCGCCACGAAGCCGACGCCGCCCAGAACGACCGCGCCGATGACGGCGGCCATGAAGCTGCCGCCCGGGTGGAACCACAGGGTCAGGAACAGCAGCAGCACGGCGATGGCCAGGCTGCCCCACTTGGCCAGGTTCAGGAACAGGCGGTAGGTCGAGACCTGTTCGCGCACTTCCATATGGCCGTGCAGATAGGCTTGCGCATCGGCGTCGGCAGGTGCGTTGGCGGTGTCGTGCAGGTCGGCCATTCGTAGAATCCCCTCGTCGTTATCGCGGACTTACACCGAGGCGACCGCCCCGCTCAAGCCCACAGTCATGCTTGGTCAGGCCAGCGCCTCGAACTGATCGACCAGCCGCTCCAGCCTCTGACAGCCGACGCTCCAGAAGGCCGGGTCGCGCGGGTCCAGACCGAACGGCTTCAACGCCTCGACGTAGGTTCGCGATCCGCCGCCGGCCAGAAGCTCGCGATAAAGGGGCGTGAACCCGGCCGGATCGTTGCGACGCGCCTCCATCAGCGCTGCCACCAGCAGGTCGCCGAAGGCGTAGGCGTACACATAGAAGGGCGAATGGACGAAGTGGCTGACGTAGGCCCACCAGTGTTCATAGCCCGGGTTCAGCTTGACCGACGGCCCCAGGGAGGCACCCATTTCCTCAAGCCACAGCTGATTGATCCGCTGTTGCGACACCTCGCCCTGCAGGCGCTCGTCGTGGAAGCGGGTCTCGAAGCGGTGGAAGGCGATCTGGCGCACGACGGTGTTCAGACCATCCTCGATCCGACCGGCCAGCAGGCCGCGTTGCTCGGACTTCGGCGCGGTGGCCAGGAGGCGGTCGAAGGTCAGCCCCTCGGCGAAGATCGACGCCGTCTCGGCCAGGGTCAGAGGCGTATCGGCCAGAAGCGTGCCCTGGTCGGCCGCCAGGGTCTGGTGAACGCCATGACCCAGCTCATGCGCCAGGGTCAGGACATCGCGCCGCTCGCCCATCCAGTTCAGGAAGACATAGGGGTGGCGGTCGGCGGTGACGGGGTGGGCATAGGCGCCGGACTGCTTGCCCGGCCGCGCCCGGCCGTCGATCCACGGCTTTTCGAAGAAGCCGCCGGCCCGGTCGGCGAAATCGCCGCCCAAGTCCGAGAAACTGTCCAGTACGATCTCGCGCCCCTGGGTCCAGGTGAAGGAGCGCGGCGTCGTGGTTTCGATCGGGGCGTTTCGGTCCCAGTGGTCCAGGCGCGCCTTGCCCATCGCCTTGGCCTTCAGCGCATAATAGCGGTGCGACAGGCGCGGATAGGCGGCGGCGACCGCCTCGGCCATCGCATCCACGGCCTCGCCATCCACCTCGTTGCCCAGATGACGGCTGTCGGCGGGACGTTTGAAACCGCGCCAGCGATCCTCCATCGCCTTGTCGGCGGCGACGGTGTTCAGCACCAGGGCCAGGGTCGGGGCGCGGGCGGCCAGCGCCTCAGACAGACCCTCGGCGGCGGCCTTGCGGCGTGCGGGCTTGGCGTCCGACAGGCGGTTCAGCGCCTCGGCCAGCGTCAGTTCCTCGTGGCCCGCCTTTGCGCGCAGGGCGGCCAGTTGCTCATCAAACAGGCGCGGCCATTGGGCCGTGATCGGGCCGCGCTCGGCGATGAAGGTCTCCAGTTCGGCCGACAGCTCATGCGGCTTCATCGCCCGCACGCGCCGCAGCCAAGGCCGCCAGCGCGCCGCGCCCGCATGGGCGATCAGCGCCGCTTCCAGCGCCGCATCGTCGATCTGATTGATCTCCAGCGTCAGCCAGACGGTCGGGGTGGCGATGGCGGTGATCTTCTCGCGCACATCGGCCTCGAACCCTTGCGCCGTCGCATCGTCGCGAGCGGTCGAGGCCGACAGGAAGGCGTAGGCGCCCAGCGCGCCCAGCACATCGGACGCCTGCTCATAAAGCTGAATCGCGCGGTCCAGCGCCTCGCCCAGCGCCTGGGCGTCCTGATCCGCCGCTAGCCGACCCTTCAGCCCGTTCAGAGCCTCGACCAGACCCCGCGCCTTTTCCAGATCGGCGGCGACCTTGGCGTCGTCGCGCGACGCATAGAGGTCGGTCAGGTCCCACAGCGGGGCTTCAGTGTTGGGCGTCTTGAAGGGAGCGTTCATACCCCTGTTCTGGGGATGCGCGGCGACGGCCGCAACCGTCCCTTGCGCTTTCTCGGCGTCACGGCCCGTGCAATCCTGCCTTTCGGAGACGCGTGAATGACCGAAACCCTGCAACATGACACCGGCCGGACGGGCCTTGGTGGGGCCTCGGCCCTGTTTGCGATTCGCCTGGCGACAGGTCTGGTTCAGGGGCTGGCGCTCTATCTGCTGTATCTGGCGGCCGACAGCCGCGTCTGGCCCGAAACCCAGCCGGTGGTGTTCGGCGCCCTGGCCTTGGCGGCCGGCTATGCGCCGGTGGTGGTTCTCGCCGGCGTGGGCCGGGTCAAGCCGCTGGCCCTGATCCTGTGGGCGGCGGCCGCAGCCGGCGTGTTGGCTCTGTTGGGCGCCCACGATGTCGCTCGCCAGGTGCTGAAGCCGCAAGAGGAGCCGCCTTTCCTGAGTTTCCCCGTGCTGGCCTTCGGCGCGGCGGCCCTGTTCATCGCCCACCACCTGATCGTGCCCGGGATCCGCGAACGACGCTGGATCGTCGACTATCCCGACTATTTCGACATCGCCTGGAAGGCGGGGGTGCAACTGGCTCTGTCGTTGAGCTTCACCGGCGCCTTCTGGATCCTGCTGCATCTGGGCGCGGCCCTGTTCAAAATGATCGGCCTCGGCTTTCTGCAGCACCTGCTGAGTCAGGCGTGGTTCGCCATTCCGGTCACGGCCCTGGTCTTCGCCACCGCCGTCCAGCTGACCGATGTGCGCGACGGCCTGATCCGGGGCGTGCGGACCGTGGCGTTGATGCTGCTGTCCTGGCTGCTGCTGGTGATCACGGTCCTGGTCGGCGGGTTCCTTCTGGCCCTGCCCTTCACCGGCTTGGACGGCCTGTGGGAGACGCGCAGCGCGACGGCCCTGGTGCTGTCGGCGGCCGCCGCCCTGATCGTTCTGATCAATACCGCCTATCAGGACGGGCGCGCCGACAATCTGCCGCCGGTCGCTCTGCGATACGGCGCGCGGGCGGCGTCTGTCCTGATCGCGCCGCTGATCGTTCTGGCCGCCTGGGGCCTAGGCTTGCGGATCGGCCAGCACGGCCTGACGCCCGATCGGATCATCGCCGCCGCCTGCACCCTGGTCGGCGCGGTCTATGGCGCGGGCTATCTGTTGGCGGCCGTAAAGCCGGGCGGCTGGATGAAGCCGCTGGAGCGGACCAATGTCGTCGCGGCGGTTCTGGCGGTTCTGGTCATCCTGGCCCTGTTCAGCCCGCTGGCCGATCCCGCCCGCCTCGCTGTGCAGGGTCAGGTCGCTCGGTTGCAGCGTGGGGCGGTGTCCGCAGACACGTTCGATTATGACTTCCTGCGGTTCGAGAGCGGCAAGGCCGGCGAGACGGCGCTCCGTCGTCTCGCCGCATCCACAAACCCTCGCATCGCGCGAAACGCCCGCGCCGCCCAGGCCCGCCCGTGGCCATCCGGCGATACTGCGCAAGGACTGCAAGAGCGCAAGGCCGCCATCCGCCTGAAGGCCGTCGATGGCCAATCCGTTCCCGCCAGCTTCGTCGATCAGTTGGACGCGCAGGTCGACGTGCTGTTCAGTTGCAATGCGGAAACGCCCTGCGTCGTGCGATCGACGGACCTGAATGGCGACGCACGAACCGATCTGCTGGTCGCCACGGCTCGCGAAATCGTCGCCTTCGATCAGGACAGCCAGGGCCAGTGGCGCGTGACGGGTCGATACGCCTTCACCTGCGGGCGCAATGCTGAGCGGATGAACGAGGGCCTGTCGAAGGGCGTCGCGACGGCCCCGGCCGCCCTGCCTGACCTGGTTGTCGATGGCCAGAGATTGCGCGCCAGCCCCGAGGTGCGATGCGACGCGACAGAGCCGCGTTAACGGGACGCTCACCACGCCGTGTCACCCGATTTTCACCTCGCCACCCTAGGAATCGTCCCGAAACGATCCATCCGTGACGGGTTGGGCGACAGTACAAGGGATTTTTATGGCCAAGACCATCCTGGTCGTTGACGACGATCCGACCCAGCGCCGGCTGATCCAGGCCGTGCTGGAGCGGGACGGCAACGCCGTGGTCCATGCCGCCAGCGGCGGCGAGGCCATCGATCGGATGACGCGTGGCGGCGGGGCCGACCTGATCCTGCTGGACATGGTCATGCCCGAGATGTCGGGGCTGGAATGCCTGGCCGAACTACGTAGCGCCGGGGTCAATGAGCCGGTCATCGTCCTGACGGCCAACGGCGGCATCGACATGGTGGTCAAGGCCATGCAGGCCGGGGCCCAGGATTTCTTCGTCAAGCCCGTTGGACCGGAACGGCTTCTGGTCGGCGTACGCAACGCCATGCAGATGAAGCGCCTGACCGCCGAGGTCGGGCGCCTGACCAAGCGCGTCCAGGGTCGCACCAGCTTCGACGACATCGTGGGCGACAGCCCGCCGATGCGCATGGTCAAGGCGTTGGGCGCCCGGGCCGCCAAATCCTCGATCCCCGTCCTGATCACCGGCGAGAGCGGCGTCGGCAAGGAGGTCATCGCCCGCGCCCTGCACGGCGCCAGCGACCGGGCCGGCAAACCCTTCGTCGCCGTCAACTGCGGCGCCCTGCCCGCCAATCTGATCGAGTCCATCCTGTTCGGGCATGAGAAGGGCGCCTTCACCGGTGCCGTGGACAAGACGCTGGGCAAGTTCCGCGAGGCGGACGGCGGCACCCTATTCCTGGACGAAATCGGCGAACTGCCGCTGGACATGCAGGTCAAGCTGCTGCGCGCGCTGCAAGAGGGCGAGATCGATCCCGTCGGCGGCAAACGCCCGGTCAAGATCGATGTGCGCATCGTCTCGGCGACCAATCGCGACCCAGCCCAGCAGGTCAAGGACGGCGCCTTCCGCGAGGATCTGTTCTATCGCCTGAACGTCTTCCCGATCGAAGCCCCGTCCCTGCGTGACCGGCGCGAGGACATTGCGCCTCTGGTCGATCACTTCATCGCCCGTTTCAATGCTGAGGAAGGCAAGCGGATCGCCGGATGCGCGCCCGAAACCCTGGCCCTGCTGCAAGGGTTCGACTGGCCCGGAAACGTGCGACAGCTGGAAAACGCCGTGTTCCGCGCCATCGTCCTGGCCGACGCGCCCTTCCTTCAGCCGCACGATTTTCCCGCGATTTCGGGCGTCGCCGCGCCCATGCCCGACGCCCAGCCCCTGCAGGCCGCCACAGCCGCCGGCGCCCAGACCGACGCCGCCGCGCAGGTCGATCAGCCGAT
>NZ_JAELUF010000966.1 GCF_016429195.1 Brevundimonas sp. ASV9 | reverse complement strand
CCCCCCCCCCCCCCCCCCCCCCCCCCCCCCCCCCCCCCCCCCCCCCCCCCCCCCCCCCCCCCCCCCCCCCCCCCCCCCCCCCCCCCCCCCCCCCCCCCCCCCCCCCCCCCCCCCCCTTTTTTAATGAGACGGCGACCACCGAGATCTACACTGTGATGTATTCGTCGGCAGCGTCAGATGTGTATAAGAGACAGGTATTGGTACCGCTCGCGCAGCCCGCAACCATCCAGTGCTCTACCCCCCAAGGAATTCGTCGGACGCTCTACCTAAATAGATTTCGCGGAGAACCAGCTATGTCCAGGTTTGATTGGCCTTTCACCC
>NZ_JAELUF010000965.1 GCF_016429195.1 Brevundimonas sp. ASV9 | reverse complement strand
CCCCCCCCCCCCCCCCCCCCCCCCCCCCCCCCCCCCCCCCCCCCCCCCCCCCCCCCCCCCCCCCCCCCCCCCCCCCCCCCCCCCCCCCCCCCCCCCCCCCCCCCCCCCCCCCCCCCCCTTTTACTGACACGGCGACCACCGAGATCTACACTGTGATGTATTCGTCGGCAGCGTCAGATGTGTATAAGAGACAGGTCCTTACTTGCGCCCTGCGTGATGCGGCTGCGCCGTCGCCAGGGGGCGGGCTTCCTGCGTCGAAATGCGGCGCTGGCGAGCGGCTCGGTCTATCGCCTGTCAGGAGAGGCGCGCGCTGCTTGGGAG
>NZ_JAELUF010000964.1 GCF_016429195.1 Brevundimonas sp. ASV9 | reverse complement strand
GCGGAATCGATCCAGGCCGCCCTGCGCAAGGGTTCTGCCTATGACGCCGACCAGTTGTCGCGCGGCCTGATCGCTTACGGCGCCATCATCGCCCTGCAGTCGCCCGAGTTCGTCGCCGGCGTACAGCCTGTCTCTTATACACATCTGACGCTGCCGACGAATACATCACAGTGTAGATCTCGGTGGTCGCCGTGTCAGTAAAAAGGGGGGGGGGGGGGGGGGGGGGGGGGGGGGGGGGGGGGGGGGGGGGGGGGGGGGGGGGGGGGGGGGGGGGGGGGGGGGGGGGGGGGGGGGGGGGGGGGGGGGGGGGGGGGGGGGGGG
>NZ_JAELUF010000963.1 GCF_016429195.1 Brevundimonas sp. ASV9 | reverse complement strand
CCCCCCCCCCCCCCCCCCCCCCCCCCCCCCCCCCCCCCCCCCCCCCCCCCCCCCCCCCCCCCCCCCCCCCCCCCCCCCCCCCCCCCCCCCCCCCCCCCCCCCCCCCCCCCCCCCCCCCTCTTAATGACACGGCGACCACCGAGATCTACACTGTGATGTATTCGTCGGCAGCGTCAGATGTGTATAAGAGACAGGTCCCAGACCTTGCCGTCGGCGAGCGACCGCAGCAGCTTCAGATATTCCGCGTGGGTCCAGGCCAGCGGGGTCGCCGAGTCCGTGTTCTGACCCACAGCGTAGTCCTTGGCCGTCGGGTTGCCGACG
>NZ_JAELUF010000962.1 GCF_016429195.1 Brevundimonas sp. ASV9 | reverse complement strand
GCCTTCACGGATGGCGAAGCGCAGGCCCTGGTCCATCGCGATCGGGGTGATCAGCTCGACGTTCAGCTCGGCGTTGTCGCCCGGCATGATCATCTCGACGCCTTCCTTCAGCTGAACGATGCCGGTCCTGTCTCTTATACACATCTGACGCTGCCGACGAATACATCACAGTGTAGATCTCGGTGGTCGCCGGAGCATTAGAGAGGGGGGGGGGGGGGGGGGGGGGGGGGGGGGGGGGGGGGGGGGGGGGGGGGGGGGGGGGGGGGGGGGGGGGGGGGGGGGGGGGGGGGGGGGGGGGGGGGGGGGGGGGGGGGGGGGGGGG
>NZ_JAELUF010000110.1 GCF_016429195.1 Brevundimonas sp. ASV9 | reverse complement strand
GGCTTGGACAGCGCAGTCGCTGAAGGCGCCCTTTGAGCCGTCGAAACCGCGGCGGAAGCCGCCGTCGCATTCTCCGCCGGTTTCGGGGCCGGTTTCGGCGCCGCGACGGGCGTCGAGACATTGCCCCGACCCTCGACATCGAACGCGACCAGCGGCCCGCCGACCGGCACGGACTTGCCCGCCTCGCCGTACATGGCGACGACCGTTCCGGCGACCGGCGAGGTGATCTCGACCGTGGCCTTGTCGGTCATGATGTCGGCGATGATCTGGTCTTCCTCGACCGCGTCCCCGACCTTGACGTGCCAGCCGACCAGTTCGGCCTCGGCCGTGCCTTCTCCGACGTCGGGCAGTTTGAAGACATAGTTGCCGGATGTCGGCGCCTCGACAGCGGGGGCTGCCGGCGTTTCGACCTTCGGCGCCTCGGCGATCACGGGCGCGGGGTCCGGCTTGGCGGCGGGGGGGGCGACGGGCGTCGGGGCGTCATCGGCATTGCCCGCCCCCTCGACCTCGAACTCCACCAAGGGACCGCGCACCGGCACCATGGCGCCGGGTTCGCCGTGCAGGGCGACGACCTTGCCGCTGACCGGAGCGGTGATCTCAACCGTGGCCTTGTCGGTCATGACGTCGGCGACGATCTGGTCCTCGGCGACCGTATCGCCGACCTTGACGTGCCATCCGACCAGTTCGGCCTCGGCGGTGCCTTCGCCCACGTCGGGCAGTTTGAAGACGAAACGACCCATCTTATCGACCTCCCGTCATGACGCTCTTCAAGGCGTCTGCGACCCTTTGCGGCCCGGGGAAATATTCCCATTCGAAAGCGTGCGGATAGGGCGTGTCCCAACCGGTGACGCGCGCGATCGGCGCTTCCAGGGAATAGAAGCAGCGCTCCTGCACGAGAGCCGACAGCTCGCCGCCGAAGCCCGATGTCTTGGGCGCCTCATGCACGATGACGCAGCGGCCGGTCTTCTTCACCGAGGCCTCGATGGCTTCGATGTCCAGCGGCACGAGCGAGCGCAGGTCGATGACCTCGGCGTCCACGCCCGCGTGTTCGGCGCCGGCCAGGGCGACCCAGACCATGGTGCCATAGGCCAGGATGGTGACGTCGTTTCCTTCGCGCATCACGCGCGCCTTGCCGATCGGCTCGACATATTTGCCGGTCGGGACCTGGGCCAGATCCTGGGCCTTCCACGGGCTGACCGGCTTTTCATGCCAACCGTCGAACGGGCCGTTGTAGAGGCGTTTCGGTTCGAAGAAGACGACCGGATCGTCATCCTCGATGGCGGCGGTCAGCAGGCCCTTGGCGTCATAGGGGTTTGACGGAATGACGACCTTCAGGCCCGCAATATGCGTGAACAGGCTTTCGGGCGACTGGCTGTGGGTCTGGCCGCCGAAGATGCCGCCGCCATAGGGGCTGCGCACCGTGATCGGCGACGTAAACTGACCGCCCGAGCGGTAGCGCATCTTGGCCGCTTCCGAGACGATCTGATCGTAGGCCGGATAGATGTAGTCGGCGAACTGGATCTCGACGACCGGACGCAGGCCATAGGCGCCCATGCCGATCGCGGCGGCGACGATGCCGCATTCCGAGATCGGGGCGTCAAAGCTGCGGGTTAGGCCGTGCTTCTGCTGCAGCTTGTCGGTGACGCGGAAGACGCCGCCGAAATAGCCGGCGTCCTCGCCGAACGACAGGACGTTGGCGTCTTCGGCCATCTTGACGTCGATGGCCGAGTTCAGCGCCTGGATCATGTTCATGGGGACCACGCCCGCGCCCGTCGCTTCCGAGGCGGGGGCGGCGTTCTGGTCGACCATGTCGGGCTCGACGCCGTCGTTGCGATCGGCGTCGGTGAAGGTGGCTTGCTCGCTCATGGTCAGACCCCCACCTCGCGGCGCTGTTCGATCAGCCGCCAGTCTTCGGTCGCATAGACCTCTTCGAACATCGTCTTCACGCTGGGACGCGACTGGCCCAGGGTGCCGATGGCTTCGGATTCCTTGCCAGCGGCGCGGACCTGCTCGACAGCGTCCTTCAGCGCGGCGGCGTGACGCTCGTCGTCCCATTCACCGATGACGGTCAGATGCTGGCGCAGACGTTCGATCGGATCGCCCAGCGGCCATTTCTCATGCTCGTCGCCGGGGCGATAGCGGCTGGGGTCGTCGGAGGTCGAGTGCGGGGCGCCGCGATAGGTGAAGAGCTCGATCACCGTCGCCCCCTGGTTCGACCGCGCGCGCTCCTCGGCCCACTGGGTCGCCGCCCAGACCGCTAGGAAGTCGTTGCCGTCCACCCGCAGGGCCGGCAGGCCATAACCGATGGCCTTGGAGGCGAAGGTCGTCTCAAGCCCGCCGGCGATGCCCTGGAAGGAGCTGATGGCCCACTGATTGTTGACGACGTTCAGGATGATCGGAGCGCGATACACGGAGGCGAAGGTCAGGGCGTTGTGGAAGTCGCCCTCAGCCGTAGCGCCGTCGCCGATCCAGCTGATGGCGATCTTGTCGTCGCCCTTGTAGGCGCTGGCCATGGCCCAGCCGACAGCCTGCGGCACTTGGGTGCCCAGATTGCCGCTGATGGTGAAGAAGCCGTAGTCCTTGGCCGAATACATGATCGGCAGCTGGCGGCCTTTGATCGGATCTTCGGCGTTCGAATAGATCTGGTTCATCATCGCGACCAGCGGATAGCCGCGTGCGATCAAAAGCCCCTGCTGGCGATAGGTGGGGAAGCCCATGTCCTCGCGGCTCAGGATCATGCCCTGCGCGACCGCAATAGCCTCTTCGCCGGTGCACTTCATGTAGAAGCTGGTCTTGCCCTGGCGGTGGGCGCGGTGCATCCGGTCGTCGAAGGCGCGCGTCAGGATCATGGCCTTCAGGCCCCGGCGCATCGTCTCGGGATCTAGGCGAGGGTTCCACGGGCCGACTGCGGCGCCCTCATCATCCAGCACCCGAATCAGGCGGAAGGCGAGATCGCGCATCTGATAAGGCGTCGATCCGACCTCGGGCCGTTCGACGACACCGGCAGGGTCCATCTGCAGATGGCTGAAGTCCGGCGTATCGCCGGGACGGCCGGACGGCTCCGGCACGCGCAAGGACAGGGGCTGGCTGTTCTTTTTGTTCATTTTATCGTTCATGCGGGCGTCCATATCCGTTCTGGGGTCCGTCCGTGTTTCCTCTGGACGTGTGATAACACGACCTCTAAGCAGGTGCTCGCTCAATTTGACCTTGCGCAATCCCGATATCGGGTATTTTATTTCGCGATAATCATAATCGGAGAAACGCATTGGCCGACGAACTCGACCCCATCGACGCCCGCATCCTGGATATCCTGCAACAAGACGCCGGGCTGTCGGTCGCAGAGGTCGCCGATCGCGTCGGGCTGTCGGCCTCGCCCTGCTGGCGGCGGATCAAGCGGCTGGAAGACTCCGGCCTGATCACCAAGCGCGTCACCCTGCTGAATGCTCAGCTGCTGGGCTTGGACTTCGAGGTCTACGCCATCGTCAAGCTGATGCTGCCGTCGGCGGACAATCTCAATGTCTTCGAGGCCGCCGTGGCCAAATGGCCGGAAGTGGTCCAGTGCGCCACGATCACCGGGCGCGAGGACTATGTGCTGCGCATCATCACCTCGGACATGCACGCCTTCGACCTGTTCCTGCGCGAGAAACTGCTGGCCCTGGGCATCGTCTCGGACTGCGAAAGCCACATCGTCACGCGCGGCGTAAAGAATGTGACCGCCCTGCCTCTTGGCATCATCACGCCTCACGTCGGATAACGTCGCTCAGGCGGGCCGATCCGCCTGAGGACCACGACTATGATCGAACTGGTGATCGACGCGCGCCGCAAGGACCTGGGCGGGTTCGAGGTCGGGCGCGTCCTGCCCTTCCATTCGCGCCGGATGGTCGGACCCTTCATCTTTCTGGATCAGATGGGACCGGCGGAGTTCGCGCCGGGCGCCACGGCCATCGACGTGCGACCCCACCCGCATATCGGCCTGTCGACCCTGACCTACCTGTTCGAGGGCGAGATCATGCACCACGACAATCTCGGCTACGATCAGGCGATCCGGCCGGGCGAGGTCAACTGGATGACCGCCGGCAAGGGCATCGTCCATTCCGAGCGCACCGATCCGCTGAAGAAGAGCAAGGGCGGGCCGATGCACGGCATGCAGGCCTGGGTCGCCCTGCCCGACGAGGCCGAAGAGATGAACCCGGCCTTCCACCACCTGGGCGAGGACGCCCAGCCGGCCTACGAGAACGGCGGCCTGTTCGCGCGACTGGTGGCCGGTGAGGCTTACGGCGCCAAGGCGGCCGTCCCGGTGTCGTCGCCGCTGTTCTACATCCACTGGGAGCTTCAGCCCGGCGTGCGAACCGCCCCGCCGTCCGGCAAGGGCGCCGGAGGCATGAGCGAGCGCGCGCTCTATGTGGCCAAGGGCTCTATCGAGGTCGGCGATCGCACCTTCCACGAGGGCCAGATGATCGTGCTGGAGCCGACGGCCGAACCGACGGTCAAGGCCCTGACCCAGTCGACCGTCATGGTCTTGGGCGGCGAGCCTGTGGGGGAACGTCTGATCTGGTGGAACTTCGTCGCCTCCAGCCAGGCCCGCATCGATCAGGCCAAGGCCGACTGGAAGGCAGGCCGGATGACGCTGCCGGACGCCGACGATCTGGAGTTCATCCCCCTGCCCGACGAACCCGCAAAGGCGCAGGCGGAGCCTGCGCCAGTGACGCCCAAGCCGACAGATCCGGTCTAGCGGGCAGGCAGAAGGTGACGCGACGAGGTCGGATCGCTACATGCGGCCTATGAACTTCGATTTCGACGCCCAGGTCACCGCCGCCCTGTTCGACAACACCGGCGCTGTCTTCGCCCTCGGCGACGGATCTGTCCGGTTCGAGGACCGGACGCGGGTAGAGGCGCACGACGGCGCCGTGCTGTGCGCCTGCGTTCATCCGTCCGGCGACGGGATCGTCACAGGCGGCGATGACGGCAAGGTCGTCTGGACCCGTCGCGACGAGGACCCGGTCGTTCTCGCCACGGCCAACAACCAGTGGATCGACGCCATCGACGCCTCGCCGGCCTCGGGTCTGATCGCCTTTTCCTTCGGCCGCACCCTGTCGGTGATCGACCCCAAGGCGGTGGGCTTCCGCCGCGACTTCCAGCACGAGCGCACCGTCTCCGGCGTCGCCTTCGAGCCCAAGGGCCGGCGCATCGCCACCTCGACCTATGGCGGGGCGGCGCTGTGGTATGCGCGGATCGAAAAGCAGCAACCGGTTAAGCTGGCCTGGGCCGGATCGCACACCGGCGTCGCCTTTTCGCCCGACGGCGCCTTCGTCGTAACGACGATGCAGGACAATCAGATGCACGGCTGGCGCATCAAGGACGCCAAGAACCTGCGCATGGGCGGCTATCCCGGTAAGGTGCGGTCGATGGCCTTCCTGGCCAATGGTCAGCTGATGGCGACCTCGGGCGCGCAGGGCGCGGTCCTATGGCCCTTCATCGGATCGAACGGACCGATGGGGCGCGAGGCGACCGAGATCGGCTATGACGACACGACCCTGGTCAATCTGGTCTCGGCCCGCGCCGATCAGGGTTTGCTGGCCGCCGGCCTGACCGACGGTCGGGTCTGGGTCGCGCATCCGGCGGCCCAGGGTCTGAATTTCGTCAAGGCCGAGAAGGGGCCGGCCATCGTCGCCCTGTCGCTCAGCCCCGCCGTCGACAAGGTGGCCTGGGCCGACGAAGACGGCGCCGCTGGAGTCTTGATCCTCTGATGGCGACGGGCCGCAAGAGCTGGCGTCGCGTGGTGCTGACCGCGCTTCTGATCCTGGCCCTGATCCCGGTCGCGGGCGTGCTGATCGTCGCCATCATCCCGCCGCCGCCCACCATCTTGATGTTGCGCCAACTCGCGAGGGGCGACGGCATGGACTACCAGTGGCGCGGTCTGAACCAGATTTCGCCCAATCTGGTGAATGCGGCCATCGCCGCCGAGGACGCCCGGTTCTGCAGCCACCATGGCTTCGACATGGAGGCGATCCAGAAGGCCCTGGACCACAACGCCGAAGGCGGGCGCCTGCGCGGCGGCTCGACCATCAGCCAGCAGACGGCCAAGAACGTCTTCCTGTGGCCCGGGCGCGACTGGATCCGAAAAGGTCTTGAGGCCGGCTACACCGTCCTGATCGAGGCCGTGTGGTCCAAGCGCCGGATCATGGAGGTCTATCTGAACGTGGTGGAATGGGCGCCCGGCGTCTATGGCGCCCAGGCCGCGTCGCGCCACTGGTTCGGCAAGGACGCCCGCGACCTGAGCCCGCGTGAGGCGGCGCGTCTGGCCGCCATCCTGCCGGCCCCGCGCCGTTACGAGGCCGCCGCGCCCGGCCCCTATGTGCGTCGGCGCGCCGCGCGCGTTCAGGCCGCCATGGGCACGGTGCGCAACGCGGGTCTGAACACCTGCGTCGTCGGCCGCTGAACCGTCACGCTTGACGGGCGACCGGGCCTGACCTCTCCTGCCCGCGCTGTTCAGGAGATCCATCATGAAGCGTCAGATGATGACCGCCGTCGCGGTCTGCGCCCTCGCCTTCGCCGCTGGCTGCGCCAGCACCAGCGAACCCGCCGCCGCAGCCCCGGGCGTCGAACAGACGGCCTCGACGACGCCCGCGCCCGCCGTCAGCGGTATGCGCGCCGACTATCCGATCACCGCCGAGGGCGCGACAGCCTTCATCGCCGACGCCGAAACCAAATGGGCCGAGGTCAGCGAATATGTCGCCCGCATCCAGTGGGCGCGCGCCACCAACATCACCTTCGACACGATGTGGCTGGAGTCCAAGGCCAACGCCGAGGCGACCGAGCTTCAGGTCCAGCTGGCCAATCAGGCGGCCAAGTTCAACGACGTCCAGGTCGATCCGGTCGTGCGCCGCAAGCTGAACCTGCTGCGGCTCAGCCTGGTCTTGCCCGCGCCCAATCGTCCCGGCGCAGCCGAGGAATTGGCCCAGATCACGACGCGGCTGGACTCGACCTATTCGACCGGCAAGTTCGATTTCAAGGGCAAGCCGATCACCCTGGACGAAGCCTCGCTGATCCTGGCCGACAGCCGCGATCCCGCCGAGACCAAGGCGCTTTATGAAGGCTGGCGCACCATCTCGCCGGTCATGCGCGACGACTACGCCCGCATGGTCGAGATCGCCAATGAGGGCTCGCGTGAGTTGGGCTTCGCCGACACCGGCGCCCTGTGGCGGTCAGGCTACGACATGCCCGCCGACGATTTCGCCGCCGAGACCGATCGGCTGTGGGCCCAGGTGAAGCCCTTCTACGAGAACCTGCACTGCTATGTGCGCGCCAGGCTGAACGCCAAATACGGCGACGCGGTCCAGCCCGACCACGGCCCGATCCGCGCCGATCTGCTGGGCAATATGTGGTCCCAACAGTGGGGCAACATCTACGACGTCGTCGCCCCGCCCAGCGGCGGCGCCTCCAGCTACGACCTCACCGAACTGCTCAAGGCCGCCGATTACGACGCGACGAAAATGGTCAAGACGGGCGAGCGCTTCTACGTCTCGCTGGGTCTTGATCCGCTGCCCCAGACTTTCTGGGAACGCAGCCAAATCACCCGCCCACGCGACCGCGAAGTCGTCTGTCACGCCTCGGCCTGGGACCTGGACAACGCCGACGACATCCGCATCAAGATGTGCACCAACGTCAACGGCGACGACTTCTACACCGTCCACCACGAGCTGGGTCACAACTACTATCAGCGCGCCTACAAGAACCAGCCGATGCTGTTCCGGAACGGCGCCAACGACGGCTTCCATGAGGCCATCGGCGACTTCGTCGGCCTGTCGGCCCTGACCCCCACCTATCTGAACCAGATCGGTCTGTTGAAGACCACCCCGGGCGCGGAGGAAGATATTCCCTTCCTGCTCAAGATGGCCTTGGACAAGATCGCCTTCCTGCCGTTCGGCCTGATGGTCGACCGCTGGCGCTGGGACGTCTTCTCAGGCGAGACGGCGCCGGCCGCCTACAATACCGCCTGGACCGCCGACATGCTGCAATACCAAGGCCTGGTTCCGCCGGGTCCGCGTCCGGCCAACGCCTTCGATCCGGGCGCCAAATACCATGTGCCCGGCAACACGCCTTACACGCGCTACTTCCTGGCCGCCATCTATCAGTTCCAGTTCCAGCGTGCGGCCTGCAAACAGGCCGGCTGGACCGGGCCGCTGCATCGCTGCTCCGTCTATGGGAACAAGGAGGTCGGCGCCCGCTTCAACGCCATGCTGCAGATGGGTCAGTCCCGCCCGTGGCAGGAGGCGATGAAGGCCTTCACCGGCGACGACGGCAACGACGCTTCAGCCATCGCCGACTATTTCGCCCCGCTGAACGTCTGGCTCCAGGAGCAGAACCGCGGTCACCAATGCGGATGGAGCGCCGCCTGATCACGCCGCGGCGTTAACCGTCCCCTTCACAATTCCCTTAACC
>NZ_JAELUF010000010.1 GCF_016429195.1 Brevundimonas sp. ASV9 | reverse complement strand
CCTGGGCCAGCCGCAGGTGGTGGGCGAGATGATCGCCGGGGTGATCCTTGGCCCGTCGCTGTTCGGCCTGCTGGCGCCCGATCTGCAGGCGGCCCTGTTCCCCAGGGAATCGCGGTCGATCCTGTTCGTCGGGGCCCAGTTGGGCGTCGGCCTGTATATGTTCCTGGTCGGGCTGGGCTTCCGTCGCGATCACTTCAGGGCCAATGCGAAAAGTGCGGCCGCCGTGTCGCTGGCGGGGATGGCGGCGCCGTTCTTGGTCGCCATCGCCCTTGCGCCCTGGCTGGTCGCTGAGGGTCTGTTCGGGCGGGGTATCCAGACCTGGCAGGCCATGCTGTTCATGGGCGCGGCCATCTCGATCACCGCCTTTCCCATGCTGGCGCGCATCATCCATGAGCGGGGGCTCAGCGGCACGCGGCTGGGTTCGCTGTCGTTGGCGGCCGGCGCTATCGACGACGCCGGCGCCTGGTGCGTCCTGGCCATCGTCCTGGCCAGCTTCGGCGCGGGGCCGATGGTGGCGGTGACAGCCATCGCGGGGGGCGGCGCCTTCGCCCTGTTCATGCTGACGCTGGGCCCGAAGCTGCTGGCGCCGCTGGGCCGGATCGTGGAGCGGGAAGGGCGGCTCAGCCCGACCGTGCTGGGGATCGTGCTGATCCTTTTCATGCTCAGCGCCTGGGCCATGGACGCGGTGGGCATTCACGCCGTCTTCGGCGGCTTCATCCTGGGCGTCGCCATGCCGCGCGGCGTCTTGAGCGATGAGGTCAAGCGTCAGCTGGAGCCGTTCGCGGTGCTGGTGCTGCTGCCGATGTTCTTCACCTTCTCGGGGCTGAACACCCAGCTGACCATGGTCAACAGCTTGGGGCTGCTGGCCGTCACCGTCGTTATCCTGCTGGGCTCTATACTGGCCAAGGGCGGCGCCTGCTGGGCCGCCGCGCGCCTGACGGGTCAGGACAACGCCACGGCCATGGGCATCGGCGCCCTTATGAACGCGCGCGGCCTGATGGAGCTGATCATCATCAACATCGGCCTGCAAAAGGGCGTCATTGGCCCGGCCCTCTTCTCCATCCTGGTGCTGATGGCCATCATCACCACGCTAATGGCCTCACCCCTGTTCGAAGGGGTTTACGGCAGGAAGGCGAGGGCGCGGGGCGAACTGGGCACGACCGGTGATCACGACGACGCTGCACCGATACGCGCCTAAATCCAGATCCACAACTCGAGGGCGACGCCTGTGAAGTATTTACACATCAAAGGTTTGGTGCTGGTCGCAACCCTCGTCGGCGCCTCTATGGATGCGAACGCCCATACGCCAGAACCAAGGGTGATTTCGATCGATGTCGGCGGTGCGTCCACGCCCCGCGATCGCATGGCCGAGTTCTCGGTCGGCGCCGACTATCCCGGCACGACGATCCGTCCCGAGGCTTTGGCGCAGTTGAAGACGGCCCGCGACGAGCTGGGTTTCCGCTACATCCGCTTCCACGACATCTTCCATGACGACATGGGCGTCTATCGTGAAGTGGACGGGCGCCCGGTCTACGACTGGACGCGGATCGATCATCTGTACGACAGCTTCCTGGCGATGGGGATCAAGCCCTTCATCGAGCTGGGCTTCACGCCCGATGCGATGAAGACCTCGGACCAGACGCTCTTCTATTGGAAGGGCAACACCTCGCAACCGCAGCCGGAGAAATGGACAGGTCTGATCGACGCCTTCGTAAGGCATCTCATCGACCGCTATGGCGCCGAGGAAGTGCGGAGCTGGTATTTCGAGTTCTGGAACGAGCCGAACCTGGCCGGTTTTTGGGAAGGGGCCGATCAGGCCGCCTACTTCGACTACTATGGGCGTACGGTCCGCACCATCAAGGCAATCGATCCCGCCTTGCGCGTCGGCGGGCCTTCCACGGCAGGCGCCGACTGGGTTCCGGCTTTTCTTGCCTATGCCGAACAGCACGATCTGCCGGTCGATTTCGTCACTACCCACACCTATGGCGTCGAAGGCGGCTTTCTGGACGAGAAGGGCGAAGGCGACAACAAGCTGTCGCGCAACCCTGACGCCATCGTCAGCGACGTACGCAAGGTGAGGGCTGAGATCGAGGCTTCGACGCGTCCGGGCCTGCCGCTGTTCTTCACGGAATGGAGCTCCAGCTACAATCCGCGCGATCCGATCCACGACGACTATTTCGGCGCGGCCTATGTGCTGGACAAGCTACGTCGTAGCGAAGGTCTGGCTCAGGGCATGAGCTACTGGGCCTACAGCGACCTGTTCGAGGAGCCTGGTCCGCAGACGAAGCCGTTCGACGGCGGCTTCGGGCTGATGAATCCGCAGGGCGTGCGCAAGGCGACGTGGTTCGCTTACAAGTACTTGAACAGCCTGGACGACCGCGAACTGCCGACCGGCGATGATCAGAGCATCGCCACGCTGAAGGACGGCGCGGTTCAGGTGCTGGCCTGGCGCTATGAACTGCCGGATCAGCCGGTCAGCAATCGGCCGTTCTTCCGTCAGGTGCGCGAGCCGGCGGCGGCCGCGCCGCTGCGGATTGCACTGAGCGGCCTTCGTCCGGGCGTCCACTCCGCCTCGGTCCGACGCGTCGGCTTCAAATCCAATGACGCCTACACCGCCTATCTCGAAATGGGGTCGCCCGCGACGCTGTCCGAAGAGCAGTTGGGGACACTGCAAACCTTGACCCTGGACGAGCACCGGACCGTCACAATCACCGCCGGCGCTGACGGAACGGCGCAGGTGGATTTGCCGATGCGTGTCCAGGATGTGGTGCTGGTCGAAATCGGCGCGGCGTCCGATCACTGAGCGCGAGTGTGTCTGACGTCGGTGCGGGCAGCAGCGATCTGCCTATGATCGCAAGCGGGTTTCGGCGAACATCGCGCGATGGGCGCGGGAACGGTGGACGCGCCGTGTTGAGCGTGCTGCTGTCCTTGCCGTGACCGATCAACAGACTCCTCGCCGCAATCACACCATGGGCGACATTGCGCGTCTCGCCGGTGTATCGCCCATGACCGTATCGCGGGTGGTCAACGGCGATGCGCGGGTACGCGAGGCGACGCGCGAGCGTGTCGAGGCCATCATCCGCGAGACCGGCTATGTGCCCGATCCGGCAGCGCGGATCCTGGCGCGGGCCGGGGGCGGGCGGATCGGTCTGCTCTACGCCAACCCGTCCAGCGCCTATCTGGCCGAACTCCTGTCCGGCGCCCTGGACGGGGCGCGGTCGGTGGGGCTGCTGCTGCTGATCGAACCGTCTCGACCGGGCGCGCCGGACGAGGAGCGTGAGGCCGTGCAGAGGCTTGCGGCCGGCGGGGCCCAAGGGGTGATCGTGCCGCCGCCTCTGGGCGAATCAGCGGCGACACTGGACGCCATCGCCCAGAGCGGCATGAAGGCAGTGGTCCTGGCCGCGCCCGCGCTTCGTGAGGGTCTGATCTCACTGCGGGTGGACGACCAAGGCGCAGCGCATGAGATGACGCGGCATCTGCTGGGACTGGGCCACCGCGTGGTCGGCTTTGTCGAGGGCCATCGCGACCAGAGCGCCAGCGCCGATCGCCGCCAAGGCGCTCAGGCCGCCGTCGATGCGGTTGCGGGCGCCAAGATGTGGGCCGAGGCGGGCGACTTCACCTATCGTTCCGGTTTTGAGGCCGGCCAGAGGCTGCTGGCTCGTTCGCCCCGACCGACGGCCATCTTCGCGAGCAACGACGACATGGCCGCCGGGGTGCTGGCCGCCGTTCATGCGGCAGGCCTGTCGACGCCGGGCGATATTTCGGTAGCGGGTTTCGATGACACCTATCTGGCCGCGAGCGTCTGGCCCACTCTGACCACCATTCGCCAGCCGGTCGCCGAAATGGCCCGGTCGGCCGCCGTCATCTTGGGGCGGGATGGTGAGGCGGAGGGTGCTGTCCCCCATCAGTTCATCGCCAGAGAAAGCACGGCGCCTCCGCACGATTGACATCCGCCCTCCGCTACAAGATGTTAGCGCTAACACGCCTCAGAGCGTGGGGAGGATGAGATCGTGTTGCTTACTGAATGCCTGCCGGCGGACTGGCGTAACGCGCGCCTGCTCGGACGTGTAATGACCGAGGCTGGACCCTCGCCCATTCTGGTGCGGGGCGGGCGGCTCTATGATCTTTCTGACCACGTCGCCACGACGGCTCAGGCTGTCGGGCGGAGCGACCTGGATACCGCGGGCGTCGACATTGGGCCGCTGGACGAACTGACCGTCGCCTCGGCCTGGTCGGCGCAGGGCGTCCAGTTGCTGTCGCCGCTGGACCTGCAATGCATCAAGGCCTCGGGCGTGACCTTTGCGGTCTCGGCCTTGGAACGGGTAATCGAGGAGCGGGCGCGCGGTGACGCCGACGCCGCCAACGCCGTGCGCCAGTCCATCCTCAACCGGATCGGCGGCGACCTGAAGAATCTGCGGCCGGGTTCGGATCAAGCCGAGGCCGTCAAGGCGCAGCTGATCGCCGAGGGCTTGTGGTCGCAATATCTCGAAGTCGCCATCGGCCCCTATGCCGAGATCTTCACCAAGGCGCCGGTGCTGGCCTCGGTCGGCTGGGGCGCCGAGGTCGGGGTGCGGGCGGACTCAGCCTGGAACAACCCGGAGCCGGAGGTGGTCGTCGTCTGCGATCCGTCCGGCCGCCCGGTCGGCGCCAGCCTGGGCAACGACGTCAATCTGCGCGACATCGAGGGCCGGTCGGCCCTGCTGCTGGGCAAGGCCAAGGACAACAACGCCTCGGCCTCAATCGGCCCCTTCATCCGCCTGTTCGACGACGACTTCACGATGGACGACGTGCGCTCAGCGACGGTCCGGCTGGAGGTCGAGGGAACGGACGGCTTCATGATGACGGGCGAAAGCTCGATGAGCCTGATCAGCCGCGATCCCGAGGAACTGGTGCGTCAGACCCTGAGCGCGCATCAGTATCCCGACGGTTTCGCCCTGTATCTCGGGACCATGTTCGCGCCGATCGACGACCGCGATGCGCCGGGCAAGGGCTTCACCCACAAGATGGGCGACCGGGTCCGCGTCTCGTCCGAGAAACTGGGCGTGCTGGAAAACATCGTCGCGACCTGCGACCAGGCCCCGCCCTGGAAGTTCGGGGTGCTGGAGCTGATGCGCAATCTGGCCGGTCGCGGCCTTCTCGGAGTTTCCGCATGAGCGGCGCCATCTATCCGTCGCTAAAGGGCCGTCTGGTCGTCGTCACCGGCGGCGGGTCCGGCATCGGCGCCGGTTTCACCGAGGCCTTTGCGCGTCAGGGCGCCCGTGTCGTCTTCTTCGACATCGCCGAGGCGGACTCGAAGGCGCTGGAGGCATCACTGGCCGAACTGTCGCCCGCCCCGACCTTCCGCCAATGCGATCTAATGGACGTGGCCGCCTTGCAGGCCTGCCTGGCCGAGATCGTCGCCGAACAGGGTCCCATCGATGTCCTGATCAATAACGCCGCCAACGACGACCGTCATACGCTGGCGGAGGTGACGCCCGACTACTGGGACAACCGGATCAACGTGAATCTGCGTCACCTCTATTTCGCGGCCCAGTCGGTCGCCGCCGGGATGCGCGAGCAGGGCAGGGGGGTCATCATCAACCTGGGCTCGATCAGCTGGCATCTGGGGCTGCCGGATCTGTCGCTTTACGAAACCGCCAAGGCGGGCATTGAGGGCATGACTCGCGCCCTGGCGCGCGAGCTGGGCGGTGACGGCGTGCGTGTCGTCTGCATCGTGCCGGGCAATGTCCAGACCCCGCGTCAGATGAAATGGTACACGCCGGAAGGAGAGGCCGAGATCGTGGCGGCGCAATGCCTGCCCGGTCGTCTCCAGCCCAACGATGTCGCGGCGCTCGGCCTGTTCCTCGCATCCGACGATGCACGTTTGATTACAGGCCACGAGTATTTCGTGGACGCTGGCTGGCGATAGGGTTTCTGAGTTTCACGCCCGCGTCAGATGGGCATTCGGAGGGAATATCGAGATGGCAGGACCGACGGGGGGCTCAGGCCCCGACATCGCGGGCGACGACCGCGTCAACATGGCCTTCATCGCCCTGATCGTGGCGGTCGCCACCATCGGCGGCTTCATGTTCGGCTATGATTCAGGCGTCATCAACGGCACCCAAGACGGGCTGGAGGCGGCCTTCAATCTGTCGGCGCTTGGCACCGGTTTCAACGTCGGCGCAATCCTCTTGGGCTGCGCCGTCGGCGCCTTCATCGCGGGACGTTTGGCCGACGCTATCGGCCGTCGCACGGTTATGCAGATCGCCGCCGGCCTGTTCATCGTCTCGGCCTTCTGGGCGGGTGCGGCCGACAGTTCGGCCCACTTCATCATCGCCCGGTTCATCGGCGGCCTGGGCGTGGGCGCGGCCTCGGTCCTGTCGCCGGCCTATATCTCCGAAGTTACGCCGGCCTCAATCCGTGGTCGACTGTCGTCGGTGCAGCAGATCATGATCATCACCGGCCTGACCGGCGCCTTCGTGGCCAATTACGCCCTGGCCAAGACCGCCGGCGGATCAACGGCGGAATTCTGGCTGGGCTTCCCCGCCTGGCGCTGGATGTTCTGGCTGCAGGTCATCCCCGCCGCCGTCTATCTGATCGCCCTCCTGGTGATCCCAGAAAGCCCGCGCTTTCTGGTCGTCAAGAAGAAGGACGCCCAGGCCGAGGCCGTGCTGTCCAAACTGTTCGGTGCGGGCGCCGGTGCGCGTAAGGTTCAGGAAATCCGCGCCTCGCTGGCGGCCGACCACAAGCCCAAGTTCGCCGACCTGCTGGACCCCGCGACCAAGAAGGTGCGCCCGATCGTCTGGGCCGGCTTGATCCTTGCCGTGTTCCAGCAACTCGTCGGTATCAACATCGTCTTCTACTACGGCGCGGTGCTGTGGCAGTCGGTCGGCTTCTCCGAGAACGACGCGCTGCAGATCAACATCCTGTCCGGCGTCCTGTCGATCGCCGCCTGCTTGGCCGCCATCGCTGTCATCGACAAGATCGGTAGAAAGCCTCTGCTTCTGATCGGTTCGGCCGGCATGTTCGTGACCCTGGCTGTCGTCGCCTGGTGCTTCTCCAAGGCCGCCCTGATCGACGGATCGCTGCACCTGGACGACCAGACCGGCCTGATCGCGCTGATCGCGGCCAACGCCTATGTGGTCTTCTTTAACTTCAGCTGGGGGCCGGTCATGTGGGTCATGCTGGGCGAGATGTTCCCGAACCAGATGCGCGGTTCGGCCCTGGCCGTCGCCGGCTTCGCCCAGTGGATCGCCAACTTCGCCATCTCGGTCAGCTTCCCGTGGATGGCCGCCACCCTGGGGCTGGTCTTCACCTATGGCTTCTACGCGGTCAGCGCCCTGATCTCCTTCTTCCTGGTCCAGGCTTGGGTGAAGGAAACGCGCGGTCGCGAACTGGAAGACATGACGGGCTGATTTTCGCCCTCCCGTACCCATCTCCCCGAAACGGGCGGCGCTCCCCCGCCGCCCGTCAGCCTTATGAAAAGGACGTCCCATGACCGACACGCTTGAACTTTCGCACTGGATCGGCGGCGAGAAGGTCGCGGGAGCCCTGGCGGGCGAGAGCCTGAACCCGTCGGATACGCGCGACGTCGTGGCCCGCACGCCAAAGGGCGGCGCCGCCGAGGTGGACCAGGCCGTTCAGGCCGCCCGCGCCGCCTTCCCCGGCTGGTCCGACGCCTCGCCGGAAGTGCGCTTCGACGTGCTGGACAAGGCCGGCAGCCTGATCATGGAACGCGCCGCCGTCATCGGCCGCCTGCTGGCCCGCGAAGAGGGCAAGACCTTGCCGGAAGGCATCGGCGAGACGATGCGCGCCGCCCGCATCCTGAAATATTTCGCCGGCGAGGCCCTGCGCGTCCACGGCCAGAACCTGGCCTCGACACGGCCGGGCGTCGAGATCCAGACCTATCGCCAGGCCGTCGGCGTGTTCGGTCTGATCACGCCGTGGAACTTCCCCATCGCCATTCCGGCGTGGAAGATCGCCCCGGCCATCGCCTTCGGCAACACGGTCGTCATCAAGCCCGCCGGCCCGACCCCGGCGACGGCCGAGGCTCTGATAGCCATTCTGCATGAGGCCGGCCTGCCCAAGGGCGTGGTCAATATGGTCATCGGCGACGGCGACGTCGGCCGCGCCATCGTCGCCCACCCAGGCATCGACGGCATCAGCTTCACCGGCTCGCAGGCCGTGGGCGCAGGCGTCGCCGAAGGCGCGGTGAAGCGTCAGGCGCGCGTTCAGCTGGAGATGGGCGGCAAGAACCCGCTGATCGTTCTGGACGACGCCGATCTGGACCGGGCGGTGAACATCGCCCTGGACGGCAGCTTCTTCGCCACCGGCCAGCGCTGCACCGCCTCCAGCCGCCTGATCGTTCAGGACGGCATCCACGACCGCTTCGTCGCCGCCCTGGCCGAGAAGGTCGCCGCACTGCGCGTCGGCAACGCCCTGGATTCCAATACCCAGATGGGCCCGGCCGTGACCGAGGCTCAGCGCGAGGTCTCCTACAAATACATCGACATCGCCCGCGAAGCCGGCGGCCGCATCGTCACGGGCGGTGAGCGCCTGAGCTTCGACGCCCCCGGCTGGTACGTCCAGCCGACCCTAATCGCCGACACCGCCGCCGACGCGCGCATCAACAACGAAGAGGTCTTCGGCCCCGTTGCCTCGACCATCCGCGTCGCCAGCTATGAAGAGGCGCTCGCCGTCGCCAACGGCATCGAGTTCGGCCTGTCGGCGGGCATCGTCACCCAGTCGCTGAAACACGCCCGCGACTTCCAGAAGCACGCCAAGGCCGGCATGACCATGGTCAACCTCGCCACCGCCGGCGTCGACTATCATGTGCCCTTCGGCGGCTCCAAGAAGTCCTCCTACGGTTCGCGCGAACAGGGCTTTGCGGCTGTGGAATTCTATACCCAGATCAAAACCAGCTACTCGGCGAGCTGATTGATGAGCGAGCCGGAACTGATCTGGGACGTGCAGGCGGAGCTGGGCGAAGGCCCGGTATGGGACGCTGCTCGCGGCGCGGTGTGGTTCGTCGACATCAAGGGTCGAAAGCTGCATCGCTACACCCCCGCGACCGGCGAGAAACGCTCGTGGGACACGCCCGATCAGACCGGCTTCGCCTTGCCCGCCGAGGACGGTTCGCTGGTCTGCGGCGTGAGGGGCGGTCTTTATCGTTTCGACCCGGAGGAGGGCGACTTCTCCCGCTTCCAGCCGGTCGAGGAGAACCGACTCCAGAACAGGCTGAACGACGGCTTCGTCGCGCCGGACGGCTCCCTGTGGTTCGGTTCGATGGACGACAGCGAACAGGTCGAGACCGGCGCTCTCTACCGCTGGTTCCGGGGCGAGCTGACGCGGCACGACGACGGTTACGGCGTCACCAACGGCCCGTGCCTCAGCCCCGACGGCCGCACCCTCTATCACCACGACACGCTGAAGAAGACGATCTTGGCTTTCGACCACCAAGACGGCGTGATCTCGAACAAGCGCGTCTTCGCCGTGACCGAGGACGGCTATGCCGACGGTCCCAGCATGGACGCGGAGGGCGTGCTGCACGTCGGCCTGTTCAACGGCTGGGGCGTCGCCCGTTTCGCCTCGGACGGCACGCGGATCGGCAAGATCGACGTGCCGGTCCAGACCGTGACCAAGGCTGCGTTCGGCGGCCCCGACCTGCGCGATCTCTATATGACCACGGCTTGGTTGGGGAACGCCGACAAGCGCGCGGAGCAGCCGACCCTGGGCGGCCTCTATCGCGTCCGCGTCGAGACGCCGGGCCTGCCGCAGAACCGGATCCGCCTATGATCGCCCTGACGGCCGGCGACTGGCGCGCGACCCTGGCCCCGGAGCAGGGCGGGGCGGTGCTGAGCCTGGACTGGCGCGGCCGGCCGGTGTTTCGCCCGACGCCCGAAAGCGCGACCGATATTCTGGAGACGGCCTGTTTCCCTCTGGTCCCCTACGCCAACCGGATCGCCGACGGGCGATTCGTTTTCGAGGGGCGTGAGGTCCGCTTGCAGACACTTGAACGGTTCGCCCCCCACGCCCTGCACGGCGACGGCTGGCTCTTGGCCTGGACCGTCGAAAGCCAGACGACCAACCGCGTCGAGATGACGCTGGAATGGTCCCCCAAGGCCGACGCTGATGCACAGGGTTGGCCCTGGCCGTGGCGCGCTAGCCAGACTGTCGAATTAAGCGACCAGGGCCTGACGATCACCTTGTCCGTGACCAACTTCGGCGATGCGGTTATGCCCGCCGGCCTCGGCCTGCATCCCTATTTCCATCGCCATGCAGACAGCCGCCTGACTTTGTCGGCTGAGGGTGTCTGGATCACCGATGTACGAGAGATTCCCGAACGCCTGGCGCCGCCCACCGAGATCGCGGACTGGTCGAACAGCCTGACCCTCGCTGACGCGCCATTCGTCGATCACGCCTACGTCGGCTGGACAGGTGAAGCGATGGTAGATGGTGGTGGTCGCCGGGTGACGCTTCGCGCTACAACACCAGCCCGCTGGACCCAGATTTACGCCCCTGCCGATGGCGATTTCTTCTGCGTTGAGCCCGTTACCCACCGCCCGGACGCCCACAACGCGCCAGACGGTGAAGACTGCGGCTTGGTTTGCTTGGAGCCCGGCAAGGCCCTGTCTATGTCCCTGAAAATCGGCGCCACCACCCTTTAGTTAGTCCAAGTTCGATCGGCTATTATTCGACGCAGAATCGGCACTGAGGAAACCTGATCGGGCGTGGACCTCGACCCAAAAGATATCATGCAAGGCCACAGCAAAGTGGCGGTCCCGCTATTTGATGACCTCGCTCAGCCGGGCCGCCTGACGCAGCGCGGGAACGGGGTACAATAACGGCGAGTGCGCTGGGATGTTAGCTTTCATCAGCGAATCGATCGGATCGAATAGATTGTTGCCTTCGGACGTCGCTTGCGCCCTTCTGAGGCATTTTACGATCTTAGTCGTTCGTCATCTAAAATATTTCCGTCCATCATTTACTCTGGCTGTACTGGCCGCGTAAGTGACAAGCTTGGCATAGGGTTAGCTGGCGTCGTCAGCATAGTCTTCCTACGCATGGAACGCGCTGCGACGCGGATCGGTTATGCTGGCGCTTGAACCCGTCCAGCCCGGAGACCACCATGACCGTCCGCGTCGCCCTGATCGTCGGCAGCCTGCGCAAAGGCTCCTATTCGCGCGCCATCGGCATGGCGTTGAAGGCGCTGGCCGAGCCGGGGCTGGAGATCGAGCCGGTTGAGATCGGCGACCTGCCGCTCTATGACCCCGATCTGGAAACCGACAGCCCGCCGCCGGCCTGGGAACGCTTCCGCGAGGAGGTGGCGACGACCGAGGCGGTGCTGTTCGTCACGCCTGAATACAATCGCTCCATCCCCGGCGCGCTGAAGAACGCCTTGGACGTCGGCTCTCGCCCCTATGGCCACAGCATCTGGCAGGGCAAGCCCGCCGCCATCGTCAGCGTCTCGCCCGGCGCCGTCGCGGCCTTCGGCGCCAACCACCACCTGCGCCAGCCGTTGGTGTTCCTGAACATGCCGACGATGCAGCAGCCCGAGGCCTATATCGGCAATGTCGCCGACCTGCTGGACGAGCACGGCAAGCTGAAGAAGGACGACACCAAGGCCTTCCTGAAAAGCTTCACCGACGCCTTCGCCGCCTGGATCGACAAGACGAAGGGGTAGGGTGGAAACTCAAAGACGGGTGGAAGGAGCGGGAGTTGTTTCTGTTGTCGACCCATAGTCGACATTGGCCGCAGCCACGATCCGCGCGACACGCCGCTATCGGCGGCGAAGCCCTGGATCGAAAATTGCCCCTAGCCGAGTGCCGAACGCTCGACACTCGCAACTTGGCGTGATCCTCTACTCAGTCGAGGGAGAATAGTCGTGCTTTTCGTCGCCATGTTCGCTGCCGCCCAGGTTGCATCACAAGCTGCTCCTTTGGCTGAGGAGGGCGTATGGTTAGGCCGGCTCTCAACCGCCGTCGCTATCTGTCGTGAGTACGGCTACGGTGGGGACGAGACAGCTGCCCGTGAAGTCGTGGATGGTTTTGAAGCAAGAGCGGCTCTAGATGGATGGACAGCCGAGAATTACCAAGCCGCCTATGATCAAGGCAGGGAGTTGGAACGAGCGGACATCAAAATTCTCTTCGACTTCACCGGTTTGACACGTTCTGATATTCGACGCGCGTACCGTGCTCACCTTAATCAAACGAAGGTTCGTTGCAGGGTCCACTCAGAGCGCTTTCCCACGGTGATATCGGATGTGCGCAATGGCGAACGTGCAATCGACGCTAACCTTTTGACTGTTCGCTGAACCTGCCGCTCCGCCCACTCGCCGAGAAACCTGGCCCTGACCATGTTGATGTTTTTGGGGCTGTTTTCCAACCTTAACCACAGTTCAGCGGGTCCGTTCTCGAGCTATCGGCCCAATGTCAGCTCTCCGCGCCTGTATCGATGTCGTGGTCCGATCTAAAGCGGACCCTGACGCTGAAGACTCAACGCCCTTTGGTGCGGGAGAAAGGCGTGCCTTATTTTCGATTCCGTGCATTGTTTATGCTTCCGTAAAATAGGTACAGAAAGGCAACTGACATTGCAGGAACAATAAACATCGCGGTAAATTCAGATATTTTACTGGGAAAACCGTACTGGAACAGTACAGATGCGACGTAAAATAAGTATATCAGGCTGAAGAATAGCTTCAGATTCTTGTTTCGCATCTTGATTGCAAACCTGCGTATTTTTTCTAAATCGAACTTCTTTTACCAGAGAAATGACGCATCCCAACGTGGAGGCCTTGGACCTATTGCGGACATCCGAGCTGGAAGGCACGCTATGGTGTCCGAGAGGGTAGCGATCATGAATTCCGACAATACGCTCAGTGTCGAGCTAACCGCCGATGATCTCGTCGCGATCAACAATGCCCTCAACGAGGTCTGTCATGGGCCTGATGCAATCCCTGAATGGGAGTTCCAAGCTCGTATGGGCATGGACAGAGCGATCGCGAAGCAGACCTTGAGCCGGATCAGGACTGCACTCAATCAGATACGCTGAGGTTCCTTGCTCATCTTTTGATCCTGACCCGTTGCGGAGCTTGTCGGCCTTACGGGTATGGTGCGCTCATGAACACTACTATTGTCTCGATTCCAACCAACCTGATTTCAGATTGGCCTTCCTTCCATAAAGTCTTCGCGGAGGTTCTTGGCTTTCCCCCCTTTCTATGGCGCGAACATGGATGCGTGGATCGATTGCATGACATATGCGGACGATCCAGAAGCGCGGATGCTGGCGAGACCGGTACGTCCCGGCGAGCTATTGACCCTCCAAATCGACGATACCTCAAACTTCGCAGTTCGTTGTCCTGAGCAGTTCAAGGCGTTGTTGGAATGCATCGCGTTCGTCAACTACCGACGTGTCGAGATCGGAGGTAGACCCGTGCTCTCCCTGCTCATGTCTGGCTACTTCTCTTAGGCCCGCAGAGACCGCTTCCCACCCGTAGCAGAAGTTCGAGGCGTCCGTTTTCGGCATCCAGCCGAACCCCAATTGAAAACGGCGGCTCCGTGAGGAGCCGCCGTCGCCAGATCAGCTGTGACGCTGAAATCAGCCGATGGTTTGCAGCTGGCCAGCCGATTCCTTGCCCGAACGCTTGTCGCGTTCCAGCTCGTAGGAAACCTTCTGGTTTTCATCCAGGCCGCGCAGGCCAGCGCCTTCGACGGCCGAGATGTGGACGAAGACGTCCTTGCCGCCGTCGTCGGGTTGGATGAAGCCGTAACCCTTGGTCGGGTTGAACCATTTGACAGTGCCGGTAGCCATTTTGAGACCTCCGTTAGAAATTGACCGAGGGAACGTCCCTGCGGCCTGTCGGGTCTGAATGGGAGCGGCCTTGACTCGTGCGTTCGCAGAGAGAGTGGGCGTTACGCAGAGAGATCGACGAGCTCTATGTGCGCAGATATTCATGACAGATGCAAGCGCGGGCCGGGCGGGCCGAAAATCCAATAATGGGAACGGTTTAGCTTGGCACGCGTTGTTGGAGGGCACGAAAGGCTTCCAACATGAACCGCACCCACGTCGTGGAGCGCGCCTACCAGCTCGCTCGGACCAACGATTGTTTGAACACCGGCGATGTCGTCAAAGCGTTGTCGGGCGAGGGCTATTCGGGCGCCGAAATCTCGCACTTCCAGGGCAGCTCGATCCGGGCCGACCTGAACCGCATCTGCAAGATGCCCAAGCCCGACCTCGAATCGACCTCCAACGCCGCCTGACGGCTCAATGCGCGCCGGCGCCGTCCGGCAGATGCATCTTCTCGAACCGCCCCACCCGCGTGACCAGGGTGCGGGCGGCGTCGTTCATGCCCAAAACCTGCACGTCTGCGCCCTGACGGCGGTAGCGGAAGACGACCTTGTCCACGGCGGCGACGCCGGTCAGATCCCACAGATGGGCGTCGCTGAGATCGATCTCGACGCGCGTGGGCTGGCCGTGATGTTCGAAGCTGGCGGCGAACAGATCGGCCGAGGCGAAGAACAGCTGGCCTGAGACACTGTAGCGCAGCACGCCCGGTTCCGGCGTCGGAACCTCGGTCACGGCGATGGTCTTGCCGACCTTGCGCATGAAGAAGATCGCCGACAGCAGCACCCCCAGGATGACGCCCTTTGAAAGGTCGTGGGTGGCGACGACCGTCACGGTCGTGGCGATCATGACGATGGACGACTGAAGCGGGGTGGAGCGCAGCTTCATCACCGATGACCAGTCGAAGGTTCCGATCGAGACCATGATCATCACGGCGACCAGCGCCGCCATCGGGATTTGGGCGACCCAGGTCTGAAGCGCCAGCATCAAAAACAGCAGGAACAGGCCGGCCCACAGGGTCGATAGACGCCCGCGTGCGCCGGAGGTGACGTTGATCATAGACTGACCGATCATGGCGCAACCCGCCATGCCGCCGAACAGGGGCGACAGGATGTTGGCGATCCCCTGGCCGCGCGTCTCGCGGTCCTTGTCCGACGGGGTGTCGGTGATGTCGTCGATTAGGTTCGCGGTCAGCAGGCTTTCCAGCAGGCCGACGAAGGCCAGGGTCGCCGAAATCGGGGCGATGATGACCAGCGTCTCCCACGTCAGGGGGACGGCGGGCAGATGGAACATCGGCAGGCTGGTCGGCATCTGGCCCATGTCGCCGACGGTGCGCACATCCAGCTTCAGCACGATCACCAGGGCGCTGATGGCGACGATGGCGACCAGGGGCGAGGGCACGGCCTTGGTGAGGCGCGGAAAGCCGTAGATGACGACAAGAGCCGCCGCGACCAGGGCGTAGGTGATCCAGCCCCGGCCGATCAGCTCAGGCATCTGGGCCAGGAAGATCAGGATGGCCAGCGAGTTGACGAAGCCGGTCATGACGCTGCGGCTGACGAACTTGATGTAGCGGCCTAGCTTCAGCAGGCCGATGACAATCTGGAACACGCCGCAGAGCAGCGAGGCGGCGAACAGATATTCCAGGCCGTGGTCGCGCACGAGCGTGACCATCAGCAGGGCCATGGCGCCGGTCGCGGCCGAGATCATGGCCGGCCGGCCGCCCACGAAGGCGATGGTCACGGCGATGACCACGCTGGCGTAGAGGCCGACGGCGGGATCAACGCCGGCGATGATGGAAAAGGCGATGGCTTCGGGGATCAGGGCCAGGGCCACGACGGTCCCCGCCAGAAGATCGCGGCGAGGATTGGCGAGCCATTGCTGGCGCGCGGAGGCGATAATGGACATTTCAGGATTTCATCTGGATGAGCCTTACCGATGCTTCGGTTTCTGGCGGCTCGGTTTCCCAGCGGATCGGCGGCGGGGATAGCCACCCGTCGCCTGCGAACAGGGCCGGGTCCAAGGTGATGGCGTCCTGATGCGATGTTGCGCCGCGAAAAGCAAGCGTGACGGCTAGGCCAATCCGTTCATCGCCGGCGCTTCGGCGGCGCTGCCGGGGAAGACGCGGGCGTCCAGGGCGGCGCGATCGAGGCCCATGTGATCGCGCAACACGCCCTTGAACACCGAACGGATATCCAGGGTCGGCGCCAGGTCGCGGTTCTCGAACAGGCGGTTGTCGGCCAGAGTCGGCCAGTCGCCGATCGCGCCGCCGCGCTTGACGGCGCCGCCCGCCAGCAACAGCGACGAGCCTGTGCCGTGGTCGGTGCCTTGCGTGCCGTTGGCGCGGGCGGTGCGGCCGAACTCGGTGGCGACGACGACGGCGGTGCGAGACCAGGCGTCGCCCAGCCCGTCCTTCAGGCCCGACACCAGTTGATCGAGGCCCGTCAGACGCGTCTGCAACTGCGCCCTCTGGCCCGCGTGGGTGTCCCAGCCGTCCAGCGAGACGGCGACGATATCGGCGCCCTCCGGTCCGATCATCAGCTTGGCGACGGCCTGGCCCAGGCCCTGGACGTCGTTGCGACGCAGGCGTTGATCGCCGCCCTCCATGCTGACCAGCTGCTCGGTCGCCAGACCCCGCGCCAAGTTCTGGCCCAGCATCGGATCGTCGACATAGAGGTCCTGCAACAGGGAGGCGATGCGGTCGCCGTCGCGCACCTGTCCGCCCGGCGCCCAGCTGGACACCGGGGCGTCGCCGCGCAGGATCAGGGGCGTCTGGGCGCCGATCGACAGGCCTTTCAGCGACGTTCCGCCGGCCGCGACGATGGCGCGGTTCAGCCAGCCGTCGGATTGCTGGCGCAGACCTTCGCCGCCGTTCTCCAGCACGTCCTGGGCGTCGAAGTGCGACCGGATGCGCACGGGCAGGGCGACGGCGGGGGCGAAGCGCATCTGACCCTGACCATAAAGGGCGTGCAGGCCGGCGAGCGCCGGGTGCAGGCCGAAGCCTTCGCTCAGGGCCAGGGCGCCGTTCGCCTCGCCCGGCGCGGCGATGGCCAGACCGCCGCGCAAGGGGACGTAGTTCGGATCGGCGTAGGGCACGGTGACGGACAGGCCGTCCATGGCGCCGCGCGCGATGACGACGACCAGCTTGTTGGCCGGGCCGCCGGTCTGGGCGGCGACGCGTCCGGCGAAGGCCAGGCCAATCCCGGCCGAGGCGGCGGCCAGCAGATGGCGGCGGTTCATGCTGAGGTTTGCTTTGGGGGCGGTCATCGGCGTTGGAACTCCGGCGACATGAACAGAAGGGTGAGGGCCTCGGGCCGGCTTTCGGCGCGGGCGACGGCGAGGCGGGTGCGTTCGCCGAGACGCGGGCCGAGGGCGGCTGCGGCGACCGCGTTTGGATCGCTCGCTTGCGCCAGATCGGCGGCGGTGCGCGACCAGTTCAGCCGTTTGACCAGGGCGTCGGGGCCGGCCCAGTCGGCGGCCGTGTCCGGCCAACCCTCGGGCGACGGGGGCGCGAACGGCGGCTGGCCCATGTCGAGCAGGGCCTGGCGCAACGGCTGGACCCGCTGAGGCCGGCTTCCCAGCGCGCGATGGGCCGAGACGATGAAGTCATAGGGCGTCTTGATCTTGGCGGGCTGGGGCGTCCAGGTCTCGGGCGCGTCGACCAGGGCGCGGGCGACCTGGGCCAGATCGCCGCCGGAGCCGGTCCAGGCCGCTTCCAGCCGGGCGACCAGGGCGGGCGGCGGATCGTCGGCGACGAAATGGGCGGCGAGACGGCGCGACAGGCGTTCGGCCGTGGCCGGATGTCGGGCCAGGTCACGCAGTATGGCCTGACCCTGGGCCAGGCCCGCCGCCGGATAGGTCTTGCCCATCACCGTGCGGGTTCCGGGTTCGTGCACATTGGCGCGGAAGACGAATCCGTCGGGGCCGGGCTCGGTCGGGGCGGCCATATTGCGTGCGCGACGCGGACGGTTGGCCTGACGCTGGTCGCGAGCGGCGGGGATGGACCAGCCGGTCAGGGCGCGGGCCAGTTCGGTCACGTCGCCCTGCGTATAGCCGCCGTCGGCGCCGACGGTGTGCAACTCCATCATCTCGCGGGCCAGGTTTTCGTTCAGCCCGGCGTTGCGGCGGGCGCCGGCCATGCTGTCGGGCCCGACGGAGCGGGCCTGATCCAGATAGAGCAGCATGGCGGGATGCTGTTCGGCGGCCAGGACCAGATCCTCGAACCGGCCGAAGACGTGGGGGCGGATGGCTTCGCGCTCGTACTGGCCGACGAAGGCGCCGCTGGCGAACTTGGCGGCCGAGACGGTCAGGGCGTTCGACCAGAACAGGGCCCAGCGCTCGGCGAAGCCGTCGTCGGTGGTCGCGCCGAGCTGGGCGCGGGCCAGGAACTCCTGCGCCGTGTCCTGGGTGATGTCGCGGCGGGCGGCCTGACGGGCTTCGCGCCGGGCGACGGCTTGCGGATCGGCCGCGTCCGGCATGCCGGGAGCGGGGGTAGGGGAGGGTGCGGCCGTCGCCGGAGCGGCGGCGCGTCGGTCGCGGCGGACCAGGCCGGCGTCGTTCTGATAGTCGATATATTGGACGACGCGTTCGGCGGTGTCGGCGAACTGGCCCGAAAGCTGTGGCGCGCCCTGGGGACGAATCTGGCCCATGGCCCAGCCGCGCGGATCGGCGGCGACGCGGTTGATCTCGCCAGGCCGGGCGCCCAGACCCAGGCGCGTCAGGGCGACGGCGGCGTCGGTCGGTATTGAAGCCATGGCCTTCTCCTCGTCCGTCCCCCGCACACTGTAACGCCTTTGGGCGAAAACTCCGTCGCGGGGTCGGATTTAGGAGTCAGGCCGGTTGGGCCAGGCCGGCCTCCGCGTCCGCGATCAGGTCGCGGTCGTCGATCTGCCAAGGATGGAAGTCGGGTTTGTAGAAGGCCAGGTAGTCGCCGATCATCCGGCGATACAGGCCCGGCTTCAGCCACAGCCAGCGGAACAGGCCCAGACGCGCGCGCCAGCCGACGATGCCGTCCTGCTTCAGCAGCATGAAGGTCGTCTCGCGCACCGTGCGGGTGAACAGCAGGGTCGTCAGGAACATGGCCCAGCGCCGGATGCGCCAGCGCTTCAGCGGACTGAGGTCCCGGGTCGCGTGCAGGAAGACGTCATAGGCCACGCCCTTGTGCTCGATCTCCTCGATGGAGTGCCAGCGCCACAGGCGAGCCAGGTCGTGGGGCGAGCCCTTCAGCAGCTCCGGGTCGGCCAGCAGTCGATGGGCAAAGGCGGCGGTGAAATGCTCCAGCGCCATGGTCGCCGCCAGCTGGGCCAGGGCCGGACGGGCGCGGGCGATGTCCAGACGGGCGGTGACATAGGCCTCGATCTCGGCGGTGTCATAGCCGGCGCGTTCGGTGATGGCGTTGAAGGCCATGTGCTCGCGGGTGTGGGCGCCCTCCTGGACCGTGAAGGCGCGGATGTCGGCGGCCAGGGCCGGGGGCGCGTCCTTGGCGAACCGCTTGACCGACTGGATGAAGAACCGCTCGCCGTCGGGGAAGGTCAGGCTGAGGGCGTTCATCACGGCGGTGCCGAACGGGTCGCCGTTCAGCCACCACCGTGGCGTCGGAGCCTCGCGGTCGATATGCAGGTCGCGCGGCTTGATCTGGAGGTCGGCGGGGGTGGCGGATTTCGCCATGGTTCTGCTCCTCGATTTCGAGAGGATGATGGAGTTAACTGACATCAATGTCAACTAATGGTCCGGTGAAGCGGCGACGCGGGGCGGTGGCGCGCGAAGAGGCGCTGGAGGCGGCGCGCGACCTGTTGCTGTCGGGCGGGCCGGCGGCGGTGACGCTGAAGGCGGTGGGCGAACGGATGGGCGTGGGTCACGCCAATCTGATCCATCATTTCGGCTCGGCGGCCGGGCTTCAGGGCGCGCTGATGGATGCGATGGTGCGCGATCTGGCGCAGCGGATCGAGGCCGGCCTGGGAGAAGGGCGCGACGGCGTCGAGCCGGGCCGGCTGATGAGCGTCGTGTTCGACGCCTTCGGACCGGGCGGCGCCTCTCAGATGGCGGCCTGGCTGGCGCTGGCGCGCGAGCAGGGGCGGGCGGAGAGCTTCGCCGAGGTGGTGCGCGATCTGGCCGAACGGCTGGCGGCCATGGCGCCCGATGATCGCAGGGCGGCCGAGCGGGCCAAGGCCCTCGTGGTGACGGCGGCCTATATGGCCTTCGCCGAGGGGCTGATCGGGGACATCCTGACGCCGATGCTGGGCGCGCCCGAGGGACTGGGCCGCGACCTGGCGCTGAAGCTGACCGCGACACTTTTGGCCGAACCGTAAGGTTCAGAGCCGAATCTTGATGCTATAGTCCCCATCGATGGCGCTTCTGGACTGGATGAGCGATGTGGCCGGGCCCGTGATCCGGGGGGACGGCGTGCTGCTGCGCCCGCCGCGCGCCGCCGATTACGCCGCCTGGTCCACGCTGCGCGACGGCTCGCGCGACTATCTGCAACCGTGGGAGCCGGCCTGGCCCGAGGACGACCTGACCAAGGCGGCCTTCCGGCGCCGGCTGTCGATCTATGCGCGCGAGATGGAGCTGGGCAACGCCTGGCCCTTCTTCGTCTTCGTTCAGGACGGCAAGACCCTGGCGGGGGCGGTGACCTTGTCGAACGTGCGGCGCGGCGTCGCCGAGACGGGGACGCTGGGCTATTGGATCGGTCAGCCGTTTTCCGGTCAGGGCGTGGCGACGGCGGGCGTTCGGGCCGTCGTCGGATACGCGTTCGACAAGCTGAAGCTGCACCGGCTGGAGGCGGCCTGTCTTCCCACCAACCACGGGTCGCGACGGGTGCTGGAGAAATCCGGTTTTCGCAACGAAGGTCGGGCTCGCGCTTATTTGAAAATTAACGGCGAGTGGGCAGACCATTTGTTGTTCGGCCTGGTCGAGGACGAGCGTTGACGGCCGGGGGCCGTCTGGAAGGGCGAGACGCGTGACACCACGATCCCGATCGCTGGCCTGGGACGCCACGACCGCCATCGAGGCGCTGGCCGCCGCCGAGACGGCCCTGTGGGTCTGGACCCCGGCGACCGACGAACTGCGCTTCACCGGCGCGACACGATCGCTGGGCCTGGGACCGCTGGCGCCGGAATGCACGGCCGCCGGATTCGTGGCCCTGGCCATGCCGCAGGATCGCAGCCTGGCCGAGCGGATGCTCAAACCCCAGGACGAGGGGGCCGAGATCGCCGTGCGGCTGCGCATGCGCGGGTCCGAGACCTGTCTGTGGCGCGGCGTCTGGCTGGAGGACGGCCTGCGCGCCGCCGGCGTCGTGGCGCTGGAGACCAAGTTCGCCGGATCGGACCGCGATACGCTGACGGGCCTTCTGGATCGTCGCGCCTTTTTGGCCCGCGTCAGCGAGGTGCTGACCCAGCCTGGCGAATACGAGATCGTCGTCGGCGACGTGGACCGGCTGCGGCGCCTGAACGAGGCGCTGGGGCACGAGCGGACCGACCTTGTGCTGTCGGCCCTGGGTTCGCGCCTCGCCGCCGCCTTCAACAAGGACGCCTCGGCCGCGCGGATCGGCGAGGACGAGTTCGCCATCATCGTCCCCAAGACCGCCTCCCACACCAGCTACCGCGTGCGCGACGCGCTGGAACAGCCGCTGCGGGTCGCGGGCTTCGACATCTATCCGACCGTCTCGATCGGGGCGGTGATGGTGGAGGGCGGGCCGGATGCGCCCGACGCCGCCGAGCTGTTGCGCCGGGTCGAGCTGGCGGTGGAATCGGCCAAGGGCGCCGGGCGCGGCGGATCGGCTGCCTATGGCCGGGCGCTGGAAAGCGACAGCTTGAGCCGTCTGGCGCTGGAGGCGGATCTGAGGAATGCCTTCGTGCGCGGCGAGATCGTGCCCTTCTTCCAGCCCATCGTGAACCTGAACACCGGGGCCGTCGCCGGCTTCGAGGCCTTGGCGCGCTGGCGTCACCCGCGCCGGGGTCTGGTGCCGCCGGACGAGTTCCTGGGCCTGACCGCCGACCTGGGGATGATGAACGACCTGGGCCTGCTGATGATGACCCAGTCGGCGCGGCAGTTGGCCGAATGGATCGAGCGCCATCCGCTGGCCGGCAAGCTGTTTTGCAGCGTCAACCTGTCGGTCGGCGAGATCGAGCGCCCGCATCTGTGCGAGGACGTGGCGCGCATCATCAAGGAGACCGGCCTGCCCAAAGGCGCACTCAAGCTGGAGGTCACCGAGGGCGACATCATGCGCGACACCGCGCGCGCCGCCGAGGTGCTGCAATCGCTAAAGGACGTCGGGGCCTCTCTGGCGTTGGACGATTTCGGCACCGGCTTCTCGTCCCTGTCCTATCTGGCGCGCCTGCCGTTCGATACGCTGAAGATCGACCGCTATTTCGTGCTGACGATGAACAAGGACGAGGGCTCGGCCAAGATCGTCAAGTCGGTGGTCAATCTGGGCCGCGACCTCTCGCTGGAAGTCGTCGCCGAAGGCGTGGAGAACGCCGAACTGGCCCGCCTGCTGCTGGACGCCCAATGCCACTACGGCCAGGGCTTCGGCTATGCCCCCGCCCTGCCGGCGCAGGAGGCCGAGGTCTATCTGGCCGAAAGCCTGGCCGATGGCACCGCGCCGCTGAAGCAGCGGTCGGCTTAGGGCTCAGATCGCGTTTAGCGGCAGGCGTAAGTAGCGCTGGCCGTTGGCGTCCGGGGGCGGCAGGTCACCGGCTCGGATGTTGACCTGAAGCGAGGGCAGGATCAGCTGCGGCGCGCCCAGGGTGGCGTCGCGGGCCTCTCGCATGGCGACGAAGGCGTCCTCCGATGCGCCGCCGCCGATGTGGATGTTCTGCGCGCGCTGTTCGGCCACGGTGGTCTCGAACCGGAAGTCGGTGCGACCCTCGGGCAGGTAGTCGTGGCCGACGAAGATGCGCGTTTCGTCTGGCAGGGTCAGCAGGCGCTGGATCGAGCGATACAGGGTCCGCGCATCGCCGCCGGGAAAGTCCGTTCGCGCCGTGCCGTAGTCAGGCATGAACAGGGTGTCGCCGGTGAAGACCGCATCGCCGATCCGGTAGCTGACGCAGGCGGGGGTGTGGCCGGGCGTGTGGATCACCTCGACCGTCAGATCGCCCAGCGCGAAGGCGTCGCCGTCGGCGTACAGATGATCGAAGACGGCCCCGTCCGGGCGCACGTCTTCGGCGCCGAATAGGGGGCCGAAGGCCGACTGAACCTGAGTGATCCGTCCGCCGATGCCGATCGACACGCCCGTCATCGTACGCAGCTGCGCCGCCGCCGTCAGGTGGTCGGCATGGGCGTGGGTTTCGAGCACCAGCGCCAGCTTCAGCCCCTCCGACCGCAGCGCCGCCATGACGGCGTCGATCGACCGCGTCGAGGTGCGGGCCGAGGCCGCGTCGAAGTCCAGAACGGGGTCGATGATCGCCGCCTGGCCGGTCGCCGGGTCGCTGACCAGATAGGTGACGGTGTGGGTCGCGGGATCAAAAAAGCCGCGGACGTCGGGGGACTGGGTCATGGAGGAAGCTCCTTTTGCAGTCCAATATATTAGGTATTGCTTATTTAGCAAGAACGCATATATTGCGTTCCATGATCGATCTTCGGACCATCGGACTTGAGCGATTCCAGGCCAGCGCGGGCGAGGCGGCGGCGTTGCTGCGCGCCCTGTCCAACGAGAAGCGGCTGATGATCCTGTGTCAGTTGGGCGAGGGTGAGATGTCCGTCGGCCAACTGCTGCCCCAGGTCGGCCTATCGCAATCGGCCTTGTCCCAGCACTTGGCCAAGCTGCGCGACGAGGCGCTGGTGAGCACGCGTCGGGACGGCACGACCATCTTCTACCGCATCGCCGATCCGGCCGTCCTGAAGGTCATCGCCGTGCTGGCCGAAATCTATTGTCCCCCTGCTTCCTCCGAAAAGGCATGATCCCCATGAGCGTCCTGACCCCCTTGTCCCCCGCCGAGGTTTCGCGCCGGCTGAAGCAGAACACGGCCGTCCTGGTCGACATTCGCGAGCCCGACGAGTTCGCCAGAGAGCATGTCGTCGGCGCCGTCCATGCGCCCCTGTCGGCCTTCGACGCCTTCACGCCGGTGGGCGTCGACGGGCGCAACGTTATCTTCACCTGCCGAACCGGCAATCGGACGGGCATCAACTGCGACCGTCTGGCGGCCAAGACGACGGGCCAAGCCTTTGTTCTGGAAGGCGGGCTGGACGCATGGAAGGCGCAGGGCCTGGCCACCCACGCCGACCGCTCAAAGCCGATCGAACTGATGCGTCAGGTGCAGATGGTCGCGGGCGGCCTGATCCTGATCGGTGCGGCGTTGGGGACGTTGGTGCATCCGGCCTTCTGGGGTCTTTCGGCCTTCGTCGGCGCGGGCCTGTTCGTCGCGGGCGCGACGGGATTTTGCGGCATGGCGCGGCTGCTGGCCGTGATGCCCTGGAACAGAGCCGCGACCCGGCCCGTGACGAGAGCGGCGTGATCCGGTGACGACCGAACTGACCCCGCTGGTTCTGACCGCCTTCAGCGGCGGCGTCGTCGCCCTGCTGCTGACCTTGTTCGGCGGCGGCGGGTCGGTTCTGGCCGTGCCGCTGCTGCTCTATGTCGTCGGCGTCGCCGATCCCCATGTCGCCATCGGCGTGTCGGCCGCGGGCGTAGCGCTGAACGCCCTGACGGCTTTGGCGGGTCACGCCAGGGCAGGGCGGGTGCGCTGGCCCTGCGCGACCCTGTTCGCCATCACCGGCGCCGCCGGGGCCTGGTTCGGATCGTCCCTGGCCAAGATGATCGACGGCCATCAGCTGCTGCTGATCTTCGCCGTCGCCATGGCGGCCGTGGGCGTATCGATGCTGCGTCCCAAGGCGGCGATTGCCCGGGTCGAACCCCGGCTGAACTGGTCCATGTCGCCGCGCGTCGGCGTGGCGGGCGTTGGCGTCGGCTCGGCCGCAGGCTTCTTCGGCATCGGCGGCGGCTTTCTGATCGTGCCCGGCCTGATGGCGTCGACGGGCATGAGCCTGGCGACCGCCCAAGCGACGTCTTTGCTCAGCGTGGCCGCGTTCGGGGCGACCACGGCGGGCAACTATGCGCTGTACGGCTGGGTCGATCCGGGCCTGGTCGCCGCCATGGCGGTCGGCGGGGTCGCCGGGACGGCGGCGGGTCTGCCGCTGGCGCGTCGGCTGGGGACGAACGCTAGGCTCGGGCGCATCCTGTTCGCGGGCCTGATCCTGGTGGTCGCCGCCTATGTCGCGGTGCGGGCCCTTCTCGTGCTCTGACACCTCTGTTCAGCGGGCCGTCTTTGGACGACAGTTCCGCCCATGACCGACGCCAGACTGGAGATCGCCGCCGGCTTTGCGACCTTGCAGGGGCCCAAGGCGGATAATCAGGACTTCGGCGGCGTCCATATCGGCACGGCGGCCGAGCAGCGCGAGCATGGGGTTGTGGCGGTGATCGCCGACGGGGTGTCGGGATCGAAGGCCGGGCGGATGGCGGCGGAGCTGACGACGCGCAGCTTCATCGACGGGTATCTGGATCAGAATCCGCTGAACGGCATCGCCGCTAACGGCATCAAGGCGCTGCGAGGCTTCAACCACTGGCTCCATTCGCGCGGGCGGATCGATCCGGCGATGGAGGGGGCGGCGACCACCTTTACCGCCCTGATCCTGCGCGGGCGCGAGGCGACGGCGCTTCATGTGGGCGACAGCCGGGCCTGGCATTTCCGCGACGGGGCGCTGACGCGGCTGACCGAGGACCACACACGGGCCCAGCAGGGGCTGAGCCATGTGCTCTACCGCGCCGTCGGCATCGAGGCGGATGTGAAGCTGGATGTCCGGCAAGTGCGACTGGAGCCGCACGACCGGCTGCTGCTGACCACCGACGGGGTGCATGGGGTGCTGGCCGATGCGGTGATCGCGAGCCTGTTGGGACGGCGCAGTTCGCCCGATGCGGACGCCAAGGCGATCCTGGCCGAGGTCGAGGCGGCGGGCGCGCGCGACAACGCCACCGCCATCGTCATCGACGTGGTCCGCACCGGCGCGCCCGACTGGGAGGCGATCACCGCCGAAGCGGAAGGGCTGGCCATCCTGCCGCCTCCGGCCGTCGGCGATAATGTCGACGGCTTCGCGCTTCAGCGGGTCGTGGCGGACGGGCGCTATACGACCCTGTTCCTGGCCAAGGATACGCTGGGCGACGCGGGCATGGTGGTGCTGAAGTTTCCCAAGCCCGCCGCGGTGTCCGAGCGCGGCGCCCGCACCGCCTTTCTGCGCGAGGCCTTTATCGGCCGGCGCATCGACAGCCCCTTCGTCGGCAAGGTGCTGAGCCTGGACGCCGGTCGCCAGAGCCGGCTCTATATCGCCCAGCCCTTTCATGCCGGTCAGACGCTGCATGCGCGGTTGGCGCAGGAGGGGCCGTTCGAGATCGGCGACGGGATCGGCGTGGCGCTGCGCCTGTCGCGCGCCGTGTCGGCCCTGCACCGGGCGGGAGTGACGCACCGCGACATCAAGCCGGACAATGTGATCCTGGAGACACAGGGCGGGCTGAAACTGGTCGACCTGGGCGTCGCGCGGCTGCGGCTGGCCGAGGAGTTCGCCGAGGCCGAGGCGCCCGGCACCGCCGGCTATAAGGCGCCGGAAATGTATGCCGGCGAGAGCGGCAACGCCGCCACGGATCAGTTCGCCCTGGGAGTGACGCTGTATCGCCTGTTCACCCGAACCTATCCGTGGGGCGAGGTGGATCCGGCCGATGCGCCGCGCTTCGACCGGGCGCCCGCGCCGCCGACGCGACACCGGCCGGATATGCCCGCCTGGCTGGAGGCGGCCATCATGCGCGCCGTCGCCGTCGATCCGAACGAGCGGTTCGAGGATGTCGAGGAACTGATCCATGTGCTGGAAACCGGCAGCGCCGTCGCCGCCCCGCCGCCGCATCAGCTGTCCCTGATCGAGCGCGATCCGGTGCGGTTCTGGCAGGCGGTCAGCCTGGTCCTGCTGATCGCTTTTCTGGTGTCGATGGCGACGCGCTAGGGCGGCCTACGTTCAACCTAAGCCTTTGGATGTGCGACATTTGGCGATGGGAACTCGATGGAACCTGTGGCCGCCTTCGGCTTTTGTGACGGCGAGCGGGGATGTCGCGCCCGCACTTTCGGCACGAAAGCCTCCCCAAATGATCAAGACCCTCGCCTCCAGCGCCCTGGCCCTGGCCATGGTTTCCACCCCCGCCCTGGCCCAGTCCGTCGCCCCCGACTGGTCCGGCCCCTACATCGGCATCTTCGGCGGCTACAACCAGTCGAACGACGACGGTGACGAGATCCTGCGCTTCGACCGCAATCTGGACGGCAACTACGGCGACCAGGTCACCACTGTGCCTGTCGCCCCCGCCACCGTCGGAACTAACGCCTTCAGCCCCGGCTTCTGCGGCGGCATGGCGACCAGCACCGCGCCGGGAACCGGCTGCCGTGATGACAACGATGGTGTCGAAGCGGGCATTCGCGCCGGTTACGACATGCAGTTCGGCAACTTCGTCGTTGGCGCCTTGGCCGAATACAGCGTCAACAATGTCCAGGATTCGGTGACCGGCTTCTCGACCACCCCGGCCTTCTACACCTTCACGCGCGAGCTGGAGAGCACGGCGGCCGCCCGTTTGAAGCTGGGCTATGCGGTCGGCCCGGCGCTGATTTACGGCACCGGCGGTTACGCCTACGGCAAGTTCGAGAACAAGTTCCGCACCTCGAACCTGGCCAACAGCTTCACTGAAACCAGCGAGGGCGATGACGGCGACGGCTGGCAGGCCGGCGGCGGCGTGGAATACGCCCTGGGTCGCGGTCTGACGGTCAGCGGCGAATACCTCTACACCTCGCTGGACGTCGACAGCCCGGTCATCCGCGTCGGCCGTGGCACGGCGCCCGCCACCAACCCGTTCGTCCTGGCCCCGAATACGACGGGCACGGACATGGTGCGTGGCAATGGTCGCTTCGGAACCCACATGTTCCGCATCGGCATGAACTACCGCTTCTAATCGTCAAGCGGGGCGGTCTGGCTTCAGGCCCGACCGCCCTGGCTCGACAGCATGGCCGCGTCCACGCCCAGCTGGGCCAGGGCGCGTGTCCATTTCGACGTGTGTTCGCCGTCGAAAATCAGGTCCAGATCGGCGTCGGCGGTCAGCCAGACGTTGTCGGCCAGCTCTTCCTCCAACTGCCCCTCGCCCCAGCCGGCGTAGCCCAGCAGCAGGGCCGAGCGGCGTGGACCGGCGACCTCGTCGGTCATGGCGGCCAGCGCCTCGCGCGTGCCGGTCATCGCCAGACCGTCGCCGAAGGCCAGGGTGTCGTCGCCCACCGTCCAGTCGTCGGTATGCAGCACGAAGCCGCGCTCGCGCTCGACCGGTCCGCCCATCAGGACCGCGCGACCGATGGATTGATCGGGCGCCGGCGCGTCCAGCTTGTCCAGAACCGTCTTCAGATCCACGCCCGGCGCTGGTCGATCCAGCCGCAGGCCCATGGCGTGATCCGGCCCGTGGGCGCAGATCAGGATGACGGCATGTTCGAACCGGGCGTCGTCGATCCCGGGCATGGCGACCAGCAGTCGGCCGGTCAGGGTGGAGGCTTGGCTCATGATCCTGGCATCATCCGTCCGGAAAGCGGCGCAAGCAAGCCGAACCGGCGCTTGCGGTGTCGCGCGTGGTGTCTATGTGTCGCACACGGCCGTTAAAACGCGCCGGCCTCAAACCTCAGCGAGACAGACATGACCATCCAGATCGGCGATCGCATCCCGAACGCAACCCTCGCCCAAGCGACCGCCGAGGGCCCCAAGCCTGTCAGCACCGACGATATCTTCGCCGGCAAGACCGTGGCCCTGTTCGCCGTGCCCGGCGCCTTCACCCCCACCTGCTCGGCGCGTCACCTGCCGGGCTTCAAGGATCATCTGGCCGACATTCAGGGCAAGGGCGTCGATACGGTCGCCTGCATCTCGGTCAACGACGCCTTCGTCATGAAGGCCTGGGGCGAGAGCCAGGGCATCACCGACGACAGCATCGTCATGCTGGCCGACGGCAACGGCGAGCTGACCCGCGCCCTGGGTCTGGTGCTGGACGGTTCGGGCTTCGGCCTGGGCGAACGTTCGCAGCGCTATTCCATGCTGGTCAAGGACGGCGTGGTCGAGCAGTTGAACATCGAACAGGGCGGCGAGTTCAAGGTGTCCTCGGCCGAGCATCTGCTGGCGCAGCTTTAAATTGGATCAATCCACGCTACCGCTTCGCTACTTGAGCGTGGATTGATAGTGAACTCGGATGTGTTCAGCCCGGAGAAGCGCAGCGCCGTGATGCGTTGCGTGAAGGGACGGGACACGTCGCCGGAACTGGCCGTGCGCGGGATCTTGCGTGCGGCCGGGATCGGCTATCGGCTGGGCGGCATGGGTCTGCCGGGCCGCCCGGATATGGTGATGAAGGGCCGCAAGGTCGCCCTGTTCGTCCACGGCTGCTTCTGGCACGGCCATGATTGCGCCCGTGGCTCACGCCAGCCCAAGACCAACGCCGATTACTGGATCGCCAAGATCGACCGGAACCGCGCGCGCGACGCCGCCGCCGTAACGGCGTTGGAGGCGTCAGGCTGGCGCGTGGTCGTCGTCTGGGAATGTGAGATGAAACAGCCTGATTTCGCCGCGCGCCTGATCGCGGCCGTCCGGGGTCAGGCGGCCTCGGTCGCAGCCTGAGCGGCGGTGTCGTTCAGGACGTGCTGCAAGGCGCCGATCAGGGCGGGCGGCGTCAGGGGCTTGGAGACGAAATAGGCCATGCCGGCCGCCTGACAGGCCGCGACGTCCTCGGGCGCGGTGTCGGCGGTGACGGCGACGACCGGGGTGGCGGCGTTGGGTCCGCCGCCGGCGCGCAGGCGACGAGTCGTCTCGCGCCCGTCCAGCTCGGGCATCCGGACATCCATGAAGATGACGTCGAACACCGCCTCCTGACAGCGTTCCAGCGCGATCATGCCGTCGGCGGCGGTGGTGATCTCGCAACCCAGCGGCTGAAGGATCAGCTGCACCGCGCGGCGGTTGATGTCGTGATCGTCCACGACCAGCAGGCGCAGCGGTTGATCTTCGGCCTCTTCGGCGACCGCAGGCGTCGCGACGACCGGTTCGGACTCGAGTGCTGGTTCAGGCGCAGGCGCGACGGCTGCGGGCTTGGGCGTCGGCGCGACCGAGGGTGTGAGCGAGCGGGCGATGTCTAGGCGGCTTTCATCGACGGCCTCGACGATCTGCACGGCCTCGTCGCCGCGGGGCAGGATCAGGGAGACGGTGAAGCGCGAGCCCTGACCCGGCGCGCTGCGCACCGTCAGCCGACCGCCCATAAGATCGATCAGATTGCGGCTGATCGCCAGCCCCAGGCCCGAGCCGCCATAGCGGGCGGAGACGCCGTCGGCGGTCTGGTCGAACGGGGTGAACAGGCGGGCCAGTTGGTCGTTTGTCATGCCCGGGCCCGTGTCCACGATTTCGAACAGGAGGGCGTATCCCGACGGCTCCTCGGGCCAGGCCTGGACCCGCAGGGTGATCTGGCCCTGCTCTGTGAACTTCATGGCGTTGGACATCAGGTTGTTCAGCACCTGACGGATGCGCATGACGTCGCCCTTGACGTGGCGCGGCATGGCCGAGGCGCCTTCGATGCGCAGCTTCAGCCCCTTGGCGTCGGCGACGCCGCGCCACAGCATCAGGGTCTGGGCCAGCATTTGCCGCAGGTCGAAGTCCTTGGCTTCGACCGTCATTCGCCCGGCGCCGATCCGGGTGTGGTCCAGCAGGTCGTCCAGCAGGGCCTTCATCATCAGGCCGGCGTCGGTGATCAGGTTGGCGCTGTTGCGCGACTGGGCGTCGGGCGTGCGCAACTCGGCGGCGCCGGCCAGGATCGCGCCGATCGGCGTGCGCAGGTCATGGCCGATGGCGGCCAGGAAGGTCGTATGGTCGGCCAGGCTGCGCTCGGCCCTGAGACGGGATTCCTCGGCGAGAGCGTGGGCGCGAACGACGGTGACGCTGGCCTCGACCATGCGCTGACCGGTGATGGCGACATAGAAGGTGAACAGCACCACGGCCGCTGCGGCCGACATGACCAGCGGGCCAGGCGCGTGCAGCGCATAGACGAAGAAGGGTGTCGCCAGCAGGAAGCCGACCTGGGGCGCGAGGCCGGCGATCATCACGGCCTGGCATCGGGTGGCGTTCACGATCGCCGTCAGCATGACCGCAGTCAGCATCAGGACGGCGCAAACACCGCCGAACGCGCCGCCGATCCACCACAGTACCAGGGAAAGCGAGGAGAAGACGGTCGAATTGGCGAGGACGACGGCCAGGATCGCCAGCTTGCGGCCCGTGGACAGCTCATCGGGAGATTTCAGGATCGGTCGATAGACGACCACTTCCATGGCCTGGACCGCCATATACAGGACGACCCAGCCGAAGGTGAACCGCACCCCGACCATCGGCGTCACCACCAGGGCGACAGCCGCCGCCGCCACGAGCCGTTGCACCGCAGCGGCCGAGCGTTGGCGAACGGCGGCGGTCCAGCTGCTTTCAGCGATATCGACGGCGGTCGATTTCATTCAGGCTCTCGGATGACGAACGCAGATCGCTCGCATCGGTCACCCTAGACGTGTCGACACTAACGCTCCGTCAACGGGGCGCGCCGACCGCGTCTGTGACTGCGGAAAAACCGTCGGCGCGCAGGCGAGCGGCCAGGTCACGCTTGATGCGGGCGACCAGGCCGGGACCCTCGTAGATCAGGGCGGAATAGATCTGGACCGCCGATGCCCCCAGGCGAATGCGGGCATAGGCCTCGGCCCCGCTGTCGATGCCGCCGACGGCGATCAGCGGCAGGCGGCCGGCCGCCGCCTCGGCCGCCGCGCGCAGGGCCTTTTCCGCGAAGGGACGGATAGGCGCGCCGGACAGGCCGCCGGTTTCGTGTGCGTCCGATGAGCGCAGGGTCTCGGGGCGCTCCAGCGTGGTGTTGGATACGATCAGGCCGTCGATCCGGTGGGCCAGAGACGCCTCGACGATCATGCCGATCTCGTCGGCGATCAGGTCGGGCGCGATCTTCAGGAAGACGGGTACGCGGTCAGGCGTGGCGACGGGACGGGCGGCGTCGATGCGGCCCAGCAGGTCGTCTAACTGCTCGCGGCCCTGAAGTGCGCGCAGGCCGGGCGTATTGGGCGAGGAGATGTTGACGGTGAAATAGGAAGCGCGGCCGGCGAGGCGTTGCAAACCGGCGACATAGTCAGCCGCCTTGTCTTCGGTGTTCTTGTTGGCCCCCAGATTCGCGCCGACCACGACGCCCGTCGGGCGCTGGTCCAGCCGCGCGGCGAAGGCGTCCAGCCCGGCGTTGTTGAACCCCATCCGGTTGATGATGGCCCGGTCCTCGCTGAGGCGGAACAGGCGGGGCTTGGGATTGCCGGGCTGGGACCGGGGCGTGACGGAGCCGCACTCGACAAAGCCGAAGCCGAGGCGCGACAGGCCGCGCAGGGCCTCCCCGTTCTTGTCCAGACCCGCCGCCAGACCGACCGGATTGGGCAGGTCCAGCCCCGCCAGCCGTGTTCTCAGGATCGGATCGTCGGCAGGCGGCGTCGGCAACGGGGCCAGCGCCAGACCCTTGATCGCCAACTGGTGCGCCTGCTCCGGATCGAGCCGACGCAGCAGGGCGGCGCCCACATCAGCCAGGCTCATGCGTCGTTCTCGAACGTCATCTCGCCCGCGGCAGTGACCGAGAAGGCGCGCGAGGCCGTGACGGCGGCGACGGGCAGGGGGGCGTAGAGATGCGGGAACAGATCGCCGCCGCGCGACGGCTCCCAGATCAGGTCGTCGCCGAACCGGCTGAGATCGACGGTCAGGAGCAGCAGGTCGCCACGGCCGGCGAAATGCCGTCGCGCGGTCTCGGCCAGTTGCGCCTGGGTCGACATATGGATGTAGCCGTCGGCCAGATCGACCGGCGCGCCGTCGTATCGGCCCTCGGCGACGGCGGCGCGCCATTCGGCGGCATCGACGATCTTGTAGGCGACGTCTGTCATGCGGATGGCGCGCCCAGAGACCGCGGCGTCAGGAAGCCTTCGTAGGTGCAGCGCCCCGCGACATCAACGCTGAACAGGGCGGCGGCGCCGGTCGGGAAGCCGGCCGACAGCTTGTCCACCACGGCCGGCGAGGCGGCGCTTTCGATGAGATATTCGGCGGCCAGCACGTGGACGCCCGGATTGTGGGCCAGGATTAGCAGGCAGCCGGCCTCGTCCTCGCTGGTCTCGACGAAGCGGCGGATCACGTCGGAGGGCGCGTTGTAGAGGGCGTCCTCGTCGCGGACTTCCACATCGCCGAAGGCGTCGTGCATCTGCTCCCAGGTCTGGCGGGTGCGCACGGCGGTGGACACCAGGGCCAGGTCCGGCTTGAGGCCCCGCTCGGCCAGGGCGCGACCCATCAGCAGGGCCTCGGCGCGACCGGCGACGGACAGGGGGCGGGCCTCGTCGCCGCCGGAGGGGGCGGAGGCTTCGGCCTGGGCGTGCCGCATCAGGATCAGTCGGTGCATGGCCTTCGCCATAAGGCGGTTTCGCCCGGCCCGCCAGATGGGGCGACGGTCAACTCCCCGTCAGTCGCGATGTTCGCCCCGCGAATAGACGGAGGCGGCGGGTTGGGGCGCCAGGACGGGGGCGGCGACGCGCTGGGCATGGCCTCTGGGGCGGATGCGGGCGTAGCTGTGGCGCGAGGCCTCCAGCAGGATCAGCCCGGCGGTTCCGGGAAACACCCGGCGCCCGACCTGTTCGAACCCTTCGGCCAGCGGCAGCATCGGTCCCCAGGGCGGGACATAAAGGGTCTGGGACCAGGCCATCGGCTCCAGCCCGACATCCCGCACCAACCGCTCCAGCTGGCGCCGGGTGAAGGGGCGGCCGTGACCAAAGGGGGTGTTGTCCGCCCGCGCCCACAGGCCGCCGCGCGCCGCCGCCGCCAGGATGATGCGCCCGGTGGGCGAAAGCGCGCGCACCGCCTCCAGGAGCAGGGCGGCGGGGTCGTCGGCCTCTTCCAGGGCGTGAACCAGCAGGATGCGGTCGAACGATCCGGCGGGGAAGGGCAGGCGGCGGTCGTCAACCAGCAGGGTGCGGTTGCGCCCGACCGTCGGCCAATGCTCGACGCCTTGTCCGCCCGGCATGGCGGCCACGACGCGCCGCGCGCCGACGAAGGCGTCCAGCCAGGGGGTGGCGTAACCGACGCCCAGCACGTCGCAGTCGGTCGCCTCGCCCCAGGCGTCGTCCAGCCGTCGCGCCACCAGCCGTCGCGCCAGCGCCCCGGTCGGCTCGCCGTAGAAGGTTCGAAGCTCGTCGATGCTGCGCCGCATGGCCCCACTATATGCCTGTCGGCGGCCCTGCTGCTAGGATGGGCGCATGACCCTGGATGTGCATCTGTTTCCCTGCCGCGCCGACAACTACGGCTTCCTGATCCGCGATGCGGCGACCGGCGTGGTCGCGGCGGTCGATACGCCCGATGCAGCGCGCATTCTGGAGGAGCTGAAAGGCTTGGGCTGGGAACGTCTGGACCTGATCCTGAACACCCACTGGCACCCCGATCACACCGAGGGCAACGCGCGGCTGAAGGCCGACTGGGCTTGCGAGATCGTCGGGCCGGAAGAGGTGCGCAAGGTCGCGCCGCTGGACCGGGTGATCGCTGACGGCGATGTGGTGATGGTGGGCGAGACGCGGTTCGAGGTCACCGAAACGCCGGGTCACACCCTCGGCCATGTGGTGTTTCATGCGCCGGCGGACGGCTTGGCCTTTACCGGCGACACCCTGTTCGCTCTGGGCTGCGGCCGGTTGTTCGAGGGTACGCCGGAGCAGATGTTCGACAGCCTGCAGCGGCTGAAGGCCTGGCCCGACCAGACCGTGATCTGGTGCGCGCACGAATATACGGCCTCGAATGCGCGGTTCACCCTGAGCTTGGACGACCGGCCCGAGACCGCCGCCCATGCCGAGGCGATCTTCGCGGCGCGTGAACGGGGCGAGCCGACCGTCCCGACGACGCTGGGGTTGGAGAAGCGGTTCAATCCGTTCCTGACCGCGACGGATGCGGATCAGTTCGCCGCGCGCCGGGCGGCCAAGGACAGTTTCCAGGGCTAGCGGTTCAGGGCGTCTCCGCCCACGACCCGCACGATCCGGGCCGACGACGGGCGGCCGGCGATGCCGGCGTCGGCGTCGATGACGATCCGCAGCGTGCCCTGGATCAGGCTGACGCCCGGACGCCCCTGATCGGACACCACGACGCGGCGTACCCGCTCCACCTGGGCGCGCAGATTGGAGGACCGCGCCATGCGCACAATGGCGTCGCTGGCGGCCGAGACGGTGTCTGCGGCGACCTGTTCAGAGCCGGGCTGGATATCGACATCAATGACGATCAGGCGGCCCATGGCCTGGCTGGCGCGGTAGCTCTGGCGCATGAAATAGTCGACCAGCTGCGCTCCGGTCATGGCCGCGCTGGCCAGACCCGGCGCCTCGCCGACGCGCGAGGCGGGCGAGCCTTGCGGGGCGGTGGTCGTATAAAGGGTGATCGCGCCGTCGGGCGTGACCTTCAGCACCTGATCGCCATTGTCGTTGCGATAGATGATGTCGCCGCGCGGCGCGGGCGTCGGCCGCAAGACCCAGATCTCGGTCGAGCGTTCCAGCCGCATCAGAGGCCGCGACCCGGAGGTGTCCAGGATGAACCCCTGACCGTTGCTGCTGACGTAGCGGGCGGTCGGCGGCACGGTCCGGCGGGACTGGGCCTGGCTTTCGGTCGGGACGACCACGGGCGCGGCGACGCCCACGGCAATGACCGCGATGGCGGCGACCGCCATCGCGGTCACGCGTGGCGACTTTTTCGCCCTGACCGATCCCAACAACTTCATGACAGACTTGATGAAACCCGCGCGCGGCGGATTTTGGGCGAAGCCCGCCTCAACCCACCAGGTACTGACCGCCGTTCAGCGACAGTGTGCAGCCTGTGACATATCCGGCACGCTCGCCCACCAGCCAGGACACCATGTCGGCGATCTCCTCGCCCTTGCCCAAGCGACCGACGGGGATGTGGCTGATGATGCCTTCCAAAACCTTGGGGTCCATGGCGCCGACCATTTCGGTGTCGATATAGCCCGGCGCGATGCAGTTCACGGTCACGCCCTTGCGCGCATTTTCCAGCGCCAGCGCCTTGGTGAAGCCGATCATCCCGGCCTTAGCGGCGGAATAGTTGGTCTGGCCGATCTGACCCTTCTGCCCGTTGATTGAGGAGATGTTGACGATGCGACCGTGACCCCTGTCGCGCATGCCGTTGATGACCTGGCGCGTCATGTTGAAGACGCTGTCCATATTTACGCGGATCACGTCGGACCACTGGTCGTGGCTCATCTTGTGGAAGAAGCCGTCGCGGGTGATGCCGGCGTTGTTGACCAGGATGTCGATGGGGCCGAGCTGTTCCTCGACCTCCTTCACCGCGCGGGCGCAGTCGTCGAAGCTGCCGACATTGCCCTTCACCACCATGACGTCCAGCGCATCGGCGATGGCCTTGGCCGCCTCGTCGTTGCCGGAATAGCCGGCGGCGACCTTGAAGCCGTCCTCATGCAGGCGCTGAACGATCGCCTTGCCGATGCCCCGGGTCCCGCCCGTCACGAACGCTACGCGCGCCATATCGTCTCCTGTCCCTGTGCAGACCCTTCAGAAGGCCTTGTCGCGGTTCAGGATTAACGTGCGAGCGCTAGCGCGCAAGGCGAGAATCTGACGCGACGGAAGTTTCATGCCTCCGTCGCGTTTCGTTGATCTTCGCCCCGGCGATCAGGCGGCCAGCTTTTCCATGTCGATGACGAAGCGGTAGCGGACGTCGGATTTCAGCATCCGCTCGTAGGCGTCGTTGATCTGGTCCGGGGCGATGGTTTCGATGTCGCAGGCGATGCCGTGCTCAGCGCAGAAGTCCAGCATCTCCTGCGTCTCCCTGATGCCGCCGATCAGCGAACCGGCGATGCGGCGACGACGCCACAGCAGCGGCAGGGCGAAGACCGGCAGGCCCTCGGTGGTCAGGCCCAGCATGATCATCGTGCCGTCGCGCGCCAGCAACTGGATGTGGCTGGCGATCTCGTGCGTGGCCGAGACGGTATTGATGATCAGGTCGAACTTCTCGGCTGCGGCCTTCATCGCATCCTTGTCGGAGTTGATCAGGAAGTGTTTGGCGCCCATCCGCTCCGCGTCGGCCTTCTTGCGGTCCGAGGTGGACAGGACGGTGACTTCCGCCCCCATCGCCGCCGCCAGCTTGACGGCCATGTGGCCCAGGCCGCCCAGGCCGATGACAGCGACCTTGGAACCGGGTCCCACGCCCCATTCCTTCAGCGGCGAATAGGTGGTGATGCCGGCGCAGAGCAGAGGGGCGGCGACGTCCAGCGCCAGGCTGTCGGGGATGGACAGTACGAAATGCTGATCGACGGTGATGTGATCGGAATAGCCGCCCTGGGTGATGGCCTCCGACGTGCCGCCCTTCTTGTCCTTGCCGCCGTAGGTGCCGGTGAAGCCGGGGATGCAATATTGTTCGACGCCTTCCTGGCAGGAGGCGCATTCGCGGCAGCTGTCGACCATGCAGCCGACGCCGACGCGGTCGCCTTCCTTGAAGCGGGTGACGTTCGATCCCACCGCCTTGACCACGCCCGCGATCTCGTGACCCGGCACCAGGGGGAAGGCCGTGCCGCCCGTCTCGCCGCGCGCGGCGTGAAGGTCGGAGTGGCAGACGCCGCAATATTTGATGTCGATCAGCACATCGTCCGGGCCCGGATCGCGGCGCTCGAAGCTGTAGGGCGTCAGCGGCTTGTCGGCGGCGGTCGCGGCGAAGGCGCGTGTGGCGATCGGCATGGGAAAAGTCCTTCAGGCTTTGCAGTGAGCCGGCCTCAGATGTGGGGACGGCTGCGGGTCCGCAAGCGTACGGACCCCTATTTCAGCTTGGCGATCAGCGCCTGAGCCGCCGCAGGGTTCCGCACCTTCGCGCCCGAGATGAAATAGGCGAAGACCTCGCCGCGCTTGGCCCAGGCTTTCGCCTGATCCGCCACCGCCTCCAGCTCGGCCGTCGTCATGCCGGTCGGCTCGTCCTCGCGGCTGGACATCAGCCGGGCGTAGCTGAAATCGGCGGTCGCCTCGTCGATCTGGGGCCAGGTCGGCTCCTCGTCATCGACCGCATAGACGATGGCCGCGCCGTATTTGCGGGCCAGGTCATAGAACTGTTCGGTGGCGAAGGTCGGGTTGCGAACCTCAAGCGCGTGCCGCAGCCGCACCCCGTCCTTCTCCTTGGGCAACAGCTTCAGGAAGCCCTCGAAGTCCTCGGCATCGAACTTCTTCGTGCCCATGAACTGCCAGTTGATCGGCCCCAGTTTGTCGCCCAGTTCGGTCAGGCCCTGGCTCAGGAACTTGTCGAAGCTGTCGCCGCCTTCGGACAGCACCTTGCGATTGGTGCAATAGCGGCTGGCCTTCACTGAGAACACGAAGCCGTCCGGCGTCTCGTCGCGCCATTTGCGCCAACTGTCGGGCTTGAAGGTCGAATAATAGGTGCCGTTGATCTCGATCGAGGTCAGTTTCGACGCCGCATATTCCAGCTCGCGCTTCTGAACCAAACCTTCTGGATAAAAGACCCCGCGCCAAGGCTCGAACGTCCAGCCGCCAATGCCGACATGTATGGAATGGGTCATGGTTCGCTCCGTTCTTCGCTCGATCCGACGCCAGTTGTGTCGGACTGCCAGTCTTCCAGTTCGTGCCGAATGCGTCGGACGAACACGTCCGCATCGTCGATTCGATAGAGAATGGCGTGGCTTTTGTAGAAGATCACATGGGCGTCCGCGCTCAACTCCGGTCGAGCCGCCCCAAAACGTGGAAAATCGGCAAGCAAGTCCAGTTTCGCGAACAGACCCTCGATATAGTCATCGGCCTGACGGCTCCCGAACAGTTCGAGGCCTTGCAGATAGACCTGCTGCAAGTCCGCCCGCGCCTCGCCGCTTAGCCGGAGCATCAGGAGGCGCGACGCAACTGGGCGCGCAGTTCCTCGATCACTTCACGTGGCGACTGGTCGGAAACACCGGAGGCGTCGGCCTCGGCGATCAGCCTTTGCCAATGGGCGATCTTCTCGGCCTTGATCTGCTCGCGGCGGATCAGGTCGCGCACTACGTCCGAGGTGTTGGCGTAGCGCCCGGATTTCGCCTGTTCCTCGACCCAGGCCTTCATGGGATCGGGCAGTGAGATGTTCATCGTCGCCATAGTCGGCCTCCTCTCAATGAGAATGGTCCCTTGGCAAACTTTGTCAACGTCGGATCAGAGCGCTGTCGCCGCCTGGATGCCGGCCAGCAGACTGGCGGCGGTGATGGGCTTGGGGACGTGCAGGTCGGCGCCGGCGTCGCGCGCCTGGTCGCGGTGCTCGCTCATGGCGTTGGCGCTCAGCATGATGATCGGCGTGCGCGACTGATCGGGACGGGCGACCTCGATCTGGCGAATGGCGCGGGTGGCGGTCAGGCCGTCCATGCCCGGCATCTGCATGTCCATCAGAATCAGGTCGAAGGTCTCGGACTGGAAGGCGGCCAGGGCCTGTTCGCCATCTGCGACGGTGACGACCTGTATGGCGTGCGCGGCCAAGATCAACTGAACGACGCGCTGATTGACCGGGTGATCCTCGGCCAGCAGCACGCGCAGGGGCGCCAGGGGGCGGTCGGCCTCGGCCGCACGCGCGCGTCGTTGGGCATCGTGTTCGGTCAGGGAGGCGGCGCGCGTCAGGGGGATCTCGACGGTGAACCGGCTGCCGACGCCCGGCGTGGAGGCGGCGGAAATCCGCCCGCCCATCAACTCGACCAGCGAACGACAGATCGACAGGCCCAGGCCCGTGCCGCCGAACCGGCGCGTGATGGTGCTGTCCGCCTGGCTGAACCGATCGAACAGACGGGCCGCGTGGTCGGAAGAAAAGCCGACGCCCGTATCCTCCACCCGCAGCGTCAGCTGGGTCAGGCCGTCGGAATCCTCGTCCACCGCAATGACAACGCCGACCGAGCCCTGGTGGGTGAACTTGATGGCGTTCGACAAAAGGTTGTCGAGCACCTGTCGGATGCGGGTGCTGTCGCCGATAAACATTCCGCGCGCATCGGCGTCGCGGCGGATGTCGAAGGTCAGTCCCTTGGCCTCGGCCTTCAACCGCATGACGTCCAGCGGGGCGGCGACGGCTTCGTCCAGATCAAAGGGTCGGCTTTCCAGGTCCAGATGCCCGGCCTCGATCTTGGACACGTCCAGAATGTCGGACACCAGCCGTTCCAACGTCACGCCGGATCGTCCGATCAGGGCCACCATCTCGGCCTGCTCGGGCGTCAGCTCGGTGCGCGACAGGGCGTCGACGATGCCGATCACGCCGTTCAGGGGCGTGCGGATCTCATGGCTCATATTGGCCAGGAAGTCGGACTTGGCGCGGTTGGCGGCCTCGGCGGCGGCGGTGGCCTCGCGCAGGGCGCGTTCGGCGGCGACCTTTTCGGTCACGTCGCGCGCGATGCCATAGATGCGGTCACCCTGACGATGGGCGCGCCATTCGACGGTGACGTAATGACCGGCCTTGTGGCGATAGCGGTTGATCTGGCCGATGACCGGATCGCCCGGCCGCCGGTTTTCGACCTCGACGATGCTCTGGCGGGTGGCGGCGTGGTCGTCGGGGTGAATCAGGCGCAGCAGGCCCTGGCCTTCGATCTCGTCGGGGCGATAGCCCAGCACCGTAAACCACGAAGCGCTGGCCTTGACCACGCGCCCGTCCAACTCGCGCACCACCAGCAGATCCAGCGATACATCGAAGAAGGTGTCCAGATCGACATCGGCTGTGGGGAAGGCCAGGGCCGCAACGGGCGAACAGGTCATTGCGCACTCTCTCGAACTCAAACCCATGTTACGGCGCATCCGTTAAGCTCGCCTTTGCGGCGGGTCGAAAAGAGCCGATGGCGTTGTGCGCGGTCTGGGTTAGGGTCGGCGCATGATCTTGCTCCTCGCCGCGATCGCCATGCTCCAATCCCCGCCATCCGGGGACGGGATCGAACCCCTGACCCTGGCTGAGGATCGGGCCTGCACAGCCGACGGGGCCCTGTGCGTCGGTCTGCACCCGCAGACGCGTGACGGCGAGCCGGTCTTCACTCCGGTTATCCGAGCGCCTGACGCCCTGCCGGCCGCGCCGAACGGAGCGTCGGGCGAGGTGGACAATTACAAACCCTGGAATGGCCTGATCCGGCTGGCGGACGGCGGGTTTCTGGCCGGGGTCGAGAGGGAGAGCCGCACCATGTATTCCGGCGGCGGGGGACAGGCGACGGAGTTGCGGCTCTATCGGCTGGATGCCGACGGCGAGGCCGGCGCCGCGCCGGTGCTGACCGTGCCGATCCAGGGTTCGCTGATGATCCGCGCCTGCTTCAGCGAGGAGGACATGACCCAGCGCGCCGGCGCCTGTCACGACGAATACAGTTTCGCTGCGACCCTGACCGCGAGCGACGCGGCGGATGCGATGCCGGTCCTGACCTATGAGACGACGGCGACGGCCTATCCGCGCGGCGCCTCGCGATCCGAAGATTCGCTGGAGAAGCCGCCGCTGAAGCCTGCCGACCTGATCGCCGCGCGCGATCCGAAATGCAGCGTCATTCGCCGGTTCACCTTTGACGCCAAGGCCGGCGAATACCGGCCGGACAGCCCGCTACCCGACTGCTCGGACTACACCGTCCCCTAGTAGGCGAAGTCGGCGTAGATGCGCTTCACGTCGCCCTGCCAGGCGCCGTGATACAGGTCCAGCAGGCGCTCGGCGGGGGTGATCCCGCTGTCGGCGATGTCTTCCAGTTCCGACAGATAGCCGCGCTCGTCCACCATCCCGCCCGAGAATTTGGCGCGGTTCTTCAGCCCCTGTTTGGCGATGTTCACCAGGTCGACGGCGATGTCGCGCACCGACCGGCCCGCCACCTCGGCCTTCAGACCCAGGCGGGTCACGTCGCGGCGCAGGCGTTCGTGGTCGGCGATGTCCCAGTCCTTGACCAGGTCCCAGGCGGCGGCCAGCGACGGGGCGTCGTACAGAACCCCGGCCCACAGGGCGGGCAGGGCGCAGATGCGGCTCCACGGTCCGCCGTCGGCGCCGCGCATCTCCAGATAGGCCTTCAGCCGCACCTCGGGGAAGAGGGTGGTCAGGTGGTCGTTCCAGTCCTTGAGCGTCGGATACTGGCCGGGCAGGGCAGGCAGTTTGCCGGCCTGGAAATCTCGGAACGACTGGCCCGAGGCGTCGACATAACGGCCGTCGCGCTTGGCGAAATACATCGGGGTGTCCAGCGCATAATCGGCGTACCGCTCGAAGCCGAACCCGTCCTCGAACACGAAGCCCAGCATGCCCGTGCGATCGGCGTCGGTGTCTGTCCAGACATTGGCCCGCGCCGACAGGAAGCCGTTGGGGCGGCCCTCGGTGAATGGCGAGCAGGCGAACAGGGCGGTGGCGATGGGTTGCAGCGCCAGGGACGTGCGGAACTTCATCACCATGTCGGCTTCGGAATCGAAGTCGAGGTTCGCCTGGATGGTGCAGGTGCGCAGCATCATGTCCAGGCCCAGGGCGCCGACCTTGGGCATATAGGCGCGCATGATGTCATAGCGGCCCTTGGGCATGACCGGCACCTGTTCGCGGGTCCACAGCGGGTCGAAACCGGCGCCCAGGAAGCCGACGCCGATCTGGTCGGCGACCTGCTTGACCTCCATCAGGTGCTGGCCGGTCTCGTTGCAGATGTCGTGGATGGTCAGAAGCGGCGCGCCCGACAGTTCGAACTGACCGCCCGGCTCCAGGCTGACGGAGGCGACGAAGCCTTCGCTGTTCCTGCGCTCCAGTCCGATCAGAAAGCCGTTTTCCTCGACGGGCGACCAGCCGAAGCGTTGCAGCCCCTCCAGCATCGCCTTGATGCCGTTCGGACCATCATAGGCGGGGCGCGCCAGGGTGGTCTTGTCGAAGCCGAACTTCTCGTGCTCGGCCCCGATGCGCCACTGGTCCTTGGGCTTGATCCCCTTGGACATGGCCTCGATCAGAGCGTCTCTGGAAAGCGGCGCGTTCTCGGCCATCTGTAACCCCTGCTGTCGCGGCTAGATGGCGGCTAAAGCCAAGTTCCTCAAGGGGGCGAGCGGAGTATTCTATCGCGCCCAATCTCCGACGGCCGCCTGCCACAGGGTCATGGCGGCGATGGCGGCGGTGTCGGCGCGCAGGATGCGCGGGCCCAGCGACACGGCGGTGGTGAACGGCAGGGACCGCAGCCGCTCGCCCTCTTCCGGCGAGAACCCGCCCTCCGGCCCGATCAGGATGGACCAGGGGCCTTCGCCTGCGTCGCGCAGGGACGAGACGGCGGGCGCCCCGCCCGTCTCGTCGCAGAACATCAGCCGGCGTCCGGTCTCCCAGCCGTCCAGCAGGGCGTCCAGCTTGATCGAATCATCGACGGCGGGCACGTCCATCCGCCCGGTCTGTTCGGCGGCTTCCTCGGCGATGGCGTCCAGCCGGTCCAGGCGGATGCGGTCGGCGTTGGTGCGTTTCGTCAGGACCAGCCGCACCCGGCGCGCGCCCAGTTCGGCGGCCTTCTCCACGATGGTCTCGACTCGCGCCTTCTTCACCACCGCAACGATCAGTTCCAGATCGGGGCCGAGGGTCTGGGGTCGCACCTGTTCCTCGGCGCGCAGGATGACGCCCTTCTTCAGCACTTCCGCGACCGTGCAGCGCCATTCCCCGTCGCGCCCGTTGAACACCAGCAGATCGTCCCCGGCCTTCAGCCGCATGACCTGGGTCAGATAGCGCGACTGGTCCAGCGTGGGCGCGACGGGCGAGGCGGCGGCGAGCGGCGATGTAACGTGAAGGCGGATCATGCCCTTACATGACCTGACGCAAACCGCTTGTCATCCCGGCCGCAGCGAAGTGAAGGGCCTGGATCACAAGGGACGGATCGATATCCTTACAGCGTCCGCGCGATCAGCAGCTTCATGATCTCGTTCGTGCCGCCATAGATGCGCTGGACGCGGGCGTCCTTGTACAGCTGGGCGATCGGATATTCGTTCATATAGCCATAGCCGCCGTGGAGCTGGAGCATCTCGTCAATGGTCTCGCCCTGGATGTCCGTGACCCAGTATTTGGCCATGGAGGCGGTGGCGGCGTCGAGTTTGCCCTGCAGATGCAGGCCGATGCAGTGGTCGGTGAAGACCTTGGCGACGGTCAGCTTCGTCTTGACCTCGGCCAGTTTGAACTGGGTGTTCTGGAAGTCGATGACGCGCTTGCCGAACGCCTTGCGCTCCTTGACGTAGGCCAGCGTCGCCTCAAGGCCGCGCTCGGCGGCGGCGACGCCCTGGACGGCGATGTTCAGCCGCTCCTGGGGCAGCTGCTGCATCAGTTGGACGAAGCCCTGGCCCTCGGTCCCGCCGATGATGTTGTCGCCGGGGACCTTCACATCGTTGAAGAACAGTTCGGAGGTGTCGTTGGCCTCCATGCCGATCTTGTGCAGGTTGCGACCACGTTCGAACCCTTCCGCGCCATCGGTCTCGACCACGATCAGGGAGGTGCCCTTGGCGCCTTCGGCCGGATCGGTCTTGGCGACCACGATCAGGAAGTTGGCCAGCTGGCCGTTGGTGATGAAGGTCTTGGACCCGTTGACGACATAGCCGTTGCCCGACTTCACCGCCGTGGTCTTGACGCCTTGCAGGTCCGAGCCCGCGCCCGGTTCGGTCATGGCGATGGCGCCAACCAGTTCGCCCGATTGCAGGCGCGGCAGCCAGCGCTGCTTCTGCTCCTCGGTGCCGTAATGCCAGATGTAGGGCATGACGATCGCATTGTGCAGCGAAATGCCGAAGTGGTCCGCGCCCTTCCAGCCCAGCTGACGCATCAAGACGACCTCGTGCCGATAGTCGCCGCCGAAGCCGCCGTCCTCTTCCGGCAGCGACAGGCCCAGCAGACCCGCCTCGCCTGCGTCGTTCCACAGCTGACGCGGCACCGAGGAGTCGGCGATCCACTGCTGCACCTTCTCAAGCGGCGCGTGCTCGTCGATCCATTTTCCGACGCTGTCGGAGAAGAGGATGATCTCTTCTTCACGCATGAAATCGGGATCGGGGCTGCCCAGCACGTTCATCATCATGTCTCCTCCCCACTCCGTGGGGAGGGGGACCGCGAAGCGGTGGAGGGGCTCTCTGTCCACCGCTGGGTTTCAGGAATGAGCGACGGAAAGAGCCCCTCCGTCACGGCGCCGAAGAGGCGCCGCGCCACCTCCCCGCAGAGCGGGGAGGAGACGGTTTGGCCTCAGAACGCCTCGGCCGGCATGGCCATCAGCACGTCGGCGCCGGTCTTCATCTTCTTCAGATGGGCTTCGGCGTCGGGCAGGATGCGCTCGACGAAGTAGCGGCCGGTCTGAAGCTTGTTGGCGTAATAGGGGTCGGTCGAACCGGCCTCGACCTGCGCTTGAGCCACCTTGGCCATCTGCGCCCACATATAGGCCAGCGCCGTCAGGCCGAAGACGTTCAGATAGTCGGTCGATGCGGCGCCGGCGTTGTCCGGATTGGCCATGCCGTTCTGCATCAGCCACATGGTGCCGTCCTGAAGCTTGGCCTTCACATCCGCCAGGCCGTCAACGAAGGGCTTGATCGCTTCATTGCCGCTGTTCTCGGCGACGAAGGCGTCGATCTCGCCGAACCAGGTCATGATGGCGCGGCCGCCGTGGGCGGGCAGTTTGCGGCCGACCAGGTCCAGCGCCTGGATGCCGTTGGTGCCCTCGTAGATCATGGTGATGCGGGCGTCGCGCAGATACTGCGAGGCGGTGAAGTGTTCGGTGTAGCCCGAACCGCCATGCACCTGCATGCCCAGAGATGCGACGTGGAAGCCCTTGTCGGTCAGATAGGCCTTCAGCACCGGCGTCAGCAGGCCCATGTAATCCTTGGCCTTCTGGGCCACGGCCGCGTCCTCGGACTTCTCCAGGTCGGCGTGAAGCGCGGTCCACAGGATGAAGGCCTGGCCGCCTTCGACGAAGGCCTTGGACTCCAGCAGCATGCGGCGCACGTCGGGGTGGACCATGATGCTGTCGGCCGGGCCGTCCGGGTTCTTCGGTCCGGTCAGCGAACGGCCTTGCAGGCGGTCCTTGGCGAACTCCACGGCGGCCTGATAGGCGGCGGTGCCGATGGCCAGACCTTGCAGGCCGGTGCCGAGGCGCGCCTCGTTCATCACGACGAACATATTGTTCATGCCGCGGCCTTCTTCGCCGATCAGCCAGCCCTTGGCGCCGTCGTACTGCATGACGGCGGTGGCGTTGCCGTGGATGCCCATCTTGTGCTCGAGGCCGGCGCATTCCAGGCTATTGCGCTCGCCCAGCGAGCCGTCCTCATTGACCAGGAACTTGGGCACGACGAACAGCGACAGGCCCTTGATGCCCGGAACCGCGCCTTCGACGCGGGCCAGCACCGTGTGGATGATGTTGTCGGCGAAATCGTGCTCGCCCGCCGAGATCCAGATCTTCTGGCCGGTGATCGAATAGGAGCCGTCGCCGTTCGGCACGGCCTTGGTGCGCACCATGCCCAGGTCCGTGCCGCACTGGGGCTCGGTCAGGTTCATCGTGCCCGACCATTCGCCGGTCGCCATCTTGGGCAGGTACTTCTGCTTCAGCTCTTCGGACGCATTGGCGTGGATGCCGGCATAGGCGCCGGCCGTCAGGCCCGGATACATCGAAAAGGCGGCCGAAGCGCCGGCCGTCATCTGACCGAAGGCCGAGGCCACCACGCTGGGCATGCCCTGACCGCCGTACGCCGGGTCCGCGGCCAGCGCCATCCAGCCGGCTTCGGACATGGCCTTGTAGGCTTCCTTCCAGCCCTTGGGTCCGGTCACCACGCCGCCCTCGGCCCAGTGACAACCCTCCTTGTCGCCCGGATTGTTGATCGGGGCGATGACCTCGTCGGCGAACTTGGCGCCTTCTTCCAGGATCTGGCTGACCAGATCCGAAGAGACGTCCTGGAAGCCCGGCTGGTTGGTGTAGCGGTCGATCTCCAGCACTTCATTCAGGATGAAGGTGAAGTCGCGGACAGGCGCCTTGTAGGCCATGGATTACGCTCTTGCTTTGAAGGGGTGGTGGTGGTCGTGGTTGAGACGCGCGCGCAGCAGCTTCTCATAGTCTTCGGCGCCCGGCAGCAGGTCGGGGCGATGTTCGGACAGTTTGGATTCCATCCAGGCGCAGGCCTGTTCGGCCGTCTCGATGGCGCCTTCGATATCTTCCAGCTGCTGTTTCAGCGCCGCGATCTGTGCGCGGTGCCGCACCAGGGCCACGGCCATCTGATGGACGTTGTGATCCTTCTGATCATAGAGATCCATCATGTCCTGGATCTCCTGAAGGGTGAAGCCGATGCGACGGCCCCTCAGGATCAGTTTCAACCGGGCGCGGTCGCGCGCGTCATAGACGCGGGTCTGGCCCTTGCGCGCGGGCGTCAGCAGGCCCTTGTCTTCATAGAATCGAAGGGCGCGCGCCGTGGCGCCGAACTCGCGGCACAGCTGGCGAATGGAATAGGTGCGGTGGTCGTCGGCGGTGGCCATACGCCTTCATAACTTGACGTGCGCGTAAAGGGAAGAGGCTTACGCGCACGTAAGGGTAAGCTTTTCCTTCGCTCCGACGATCAGGCATGAAAAAGCCCGGAGCCTGGGGCGAAGCTCCGGGCGCAAACGCCGGACTGCAGGGGGGAGAGGGGTCCGGCGTTCGATCTCTTTCAATCAGGCCCTGCAGCAATCAGGCCCTGCGGCGGCCCAGCAGCACCGGGACGGTGATGACCAGCAGGACGGCGTTGACCGCCGCCAGTCCGAAGTCTTGGCTCAGCGCATGGATCGTCATCATGGTCGCTTCCATGACGATCAGGCCGACCGCCGCCGTCAGCAGCAGGGGGCGACCCACCCGCCACGAGATCAGCGGGCTCAGCACGCCCATGGCCAGAACGATCTCGACCACGCCTAGACCGCGCACCATGTTCTCGGGCGCGACGGCGGGCCAGCCCATCAGATTGATCAGGTTGGTCATCGGCTCGGTCAGCTTGGCGTAGCCGGCGGCGATGAAGAACATCGCGATCCAGCCCTGCAGCGTCCAAAGGGCGATGTTGGCGTAGGCGGCGCGGTTGCGCGACGGCGCGGTGGTGAAGGTCGAGGTGGTCATCGGGGAGGACGCCTGAAGGTCATGAACGGCTGCGATCCGGTCTTGGGGCGTTCCCCGGGGAGCCGTTCGCTGAAGCCTATATAGCGGCGCTTCAGAGCGTTGTCATCATGCGATGACATCAACTGATGACATCAGCTGATGACTTTCTGTTACGGGCCGGGGGCATTGGGCCGATTCCCAATGCCCCACAAGGATTGGCAACGCGCGATTTCAGTCTTCCGGCTGCGGTCCCGGCGTTTGGACGATCAGATCGCCAGGCTGGCAGTCCAGTTCGCGGCACAGGGCGTCCAGGGTCGAGAAGCGCACCGCGCGGGCCTTGCCGGTCTTCAGGATCGACAGATTGGCCAGGGTGACGCCCACCCGGTCGGACAGTTCGGTCAGGGACATGCGGCGTTCGAGCAGCAGCCGGTCCAGTTGGATCATGATCATGGCGCGCGCTCCTCAGACCGTGGTCAGCTGTTCGTCGCGCATGGCCGACCCCTGCCGGAAAACCTCGGCCAGGATGAAGACCACCAGAATGCCTAGCCAGGACCCCAGATCGAAGTCATAGTCGGCCGGCGACTGGCCGATGCTCTGCGGGGCGACGAAGACCAGCAGCAGCGCCGTCAGCTGAATGCCGATCAGGCCCAGACCCACGCCTTGCAGCCGTTTGACGTTGGCGAACTCGAAGGCGTCGCCCTGATTGACCGACAGCAGGATGCGCCGCAGCCGGTTGATGATCCACCAGGTGAAGCCGCAGGCCAAGAAAGCGCCCAACAGCGTCAGACGCTCCGGCCAGTGCAGATCGCGGGCTGTGCTGTTGTCCAGATCCTTCATTCCGTCGATGAAGCCTGCTGCGAAGTCCGGCGATATGACGCTGCCCAGCAAACAGATCGCCATGACGATCGTCGCCAGCATGACGAAGACGTTTGCGAACCCTAAGCACCAGCGCAGGGCGCTTGCGATTGAATATTTGCCGATCAGTTTCATCTCGAAAGCCCTTCCCTTCGGGTCGCCCTCCGCGACCGCCTTGGTGACTATCGATATGGATTTATCGATAAACGGGCAAGAAAATTATCGATAAACGAGATGAAGCTTTCGTAAGGTTCGGCGTCAGGCCGTGAAGCTCCAGGCCAGTCGCGCCGCCTCCAGTCGATCCAGCTTGGCCTGAAAGGGCGCCCAGTCGTCGGCGTCGGCGATGGCGGCCCAGATCGCCTCGACCTCGCCGATCAGCATCTCTTCCGGTTCGCGCGCGGCGAACATCGGATGCTCCAGCCGTTCGATCCGGTCCGGTTCGTGTTCCATCAACGCAAAGCGGAAGGCGTCGAAGGCCTCGCCCTGATACCGTTTCGCGCGCGGTCCCGACAGGGCGCGGGCCGAGGAGGCGAAGCCGCCGAACCAGTCGAAGAACAGCGGCTCCCAACGCAGGGCCGCGCCGCCCTCACGCAACAGGGCCAGCGTCGTATCGACCAGCCGCTGATCCGCCGCCTCGCCCAGGCTGTGGACGCCCAGCCGCATCAGGAAGGCGGCGCGCAGTTCGCGGATATAGGCGGGACCGAAGCCGTTCAGCGCATCGGTCAACGGCTCGACCTCGGCGACCAGTTTCAGGCACCCGGCAAGCTGCGTCAGGTTCCAGAACACGGCCTCGGGCTGACGCGCGAAAGCGTACAGGCCCGTCTGGTCGAAATAGGCGGCGGTGAAGGCCGGGTCGTATTCGGGCAGGAACCGCCAGGGGCCGTAGTCGAAGCTCTCGCCGGTGACGTTCAGATTGTCGGTGTTCAGAACCCCGTGCACGAAGCCCGCCGCGATCCACCGCGCCGTCAGTTTCGCCGAGGCCTCGACGACAGCCCGCAGCAGACCGGGCGCATCGCCGGCGGCGACGTCCGGATGATACAGGCTGCGCACATGTTCGATCAGCGCCTCGATCTGGTCCTTGCGCCCTAGATAGGCGGCGCGCTGGAACGTCCCGAACCGCACATGGCTGTGCGACAGCCGCACCAGAACGGCTGACCGCGTCGGCGACGGCTCGTCTCCGCGCTCCAGCGCCTCGCCGGTCTCGATCAGCGAAAAGGCGCGGCTGGTCGGGACGCCTTGCGCCTCCAGCATCGTCGCCGCCAGCACCTCGCGCACCCCGCCCTTCAGCGTCAGCCGCCCATCGCCTCCACGCGACCAGGGCGTCTGGCCAGAGCCTTTGGTGCCCAGATCCATCAGCCGGCCCGATGCGTCGCGCATCTGCGCCGCCAGGAACCCGCGCCCATCGCCCAGATCGGGATTGTAGTGCCGGAACTGATGCCCGTGATAGCGCATAGCGATCGGCCCGGGCTGACCCGGCAGGGGCTCGAACCGCCCGAAAGCCGCGATCCATTCCGCCTCGCTCAGCCCCTCCAGCCCGACCTCGGCCGCCGCGCGGTCGTTGCGAAACCGCAGGATCGTCTGCGGAAAATCCGCGGCCTGAACCGCATCGGCATAGTCCGCGCCCAAATCAAAAAAGCGCGGTTCGGGGCGATAGTCGGGAGAGACGGGCATTAGGGTTAGGTGCGGCGGCCGCGCCTGTTTCGCAAGTCGTCTTACGGCGACGGTTGGGGTTGAACCTTCTTCCGGGTTCCGTATTCTTGTGCGCAGAGATCAGGTCGCTCCGCGCGGCCAGGCTGGCGCGCTCGACACTTGGGCGACGAATCCGGTCCGACGCCCGTCGATAACCTGGCGTCACGACGAAACTTCCGTTCGCTAGGAGGCCGCCGTGGCGCGCAAACTGACACTCGATTTCCTCAAGACCGAGGCCGCATCCGGCTCGGCCCTGGCGCTGGCCGCAATCGCCGCCGTGGCGATCGCCAACTCGCCTTGGTCGGCCGACTATTTCGCCTGGCTGAAGAGCTACCACGTCTTGCAGATCGGCCCGATCCGGCTGGAGGAGACGATCTCCGACTGGATCAAGGAAGGTCTGATGGCGATCTTCTTCCTCGTCGTGGGGCTTGAGATCAAATACGAGATCGTGCGTGGCGAACTCAGCGATCCCAGGAAGCTGGCGACGCCGGTGCTGGCGGCGCTCGGCGGCATGGCGGGGCCGGCGGCGGTCTATCTGCTGCTGTCCGGCGCCATCGGGGCGCCGCACGCCGGCTGGCCCATCCCGCTGGCGACCGACATCGCCTTTGCCCTGGCCATTTTCGGCTTTGTCGGCAAGGGCTTGCCGTCGTCGTTGCGTGTCTTCCTGCTGACCCTCGCCATCGTCGATGACCTGGGGGCCATCGCCCTGATCGCCGTGCTGTTCAGTGAAGGCGCGAACTGGACGCCGCTGTTCTGGGCGCTGGGGGCGCTGGCGATCGGCGCGGTCGCGGCGCACCGCATCCGCATCCCTGCGCCCTTCTGGGTGCTGGGGTTCGCCTTGGTCTGGTATCTGACGGTGCTGTCGGGCCTAAGCACCTCCCTGACCGCCGTGGCCTTCGCCATGATCGTGCCGATCAAGAGCCGGGCCGAAGACGGTCAAAGCCCGCTGAAGGAGGCGATGCACGATCTGCATCCGTGGAACGCCTTTTTGGTCCTGCCGCTGTTCGCCTTCGCCAAGGCGGGCGTGTCCTTCGCTGGTCTGTCGATGGAGCAGGCGTTCGCGCCTCTGGTCATCGCCATTGCGCTGGGCCTGTTCTTCGGCAAACAAATCGGCGTCCTGGGCGCCGCCTGGCTGGCCTCGGCGCTGAGGATCGGCGCGCGGCCGACGGGCGCCAGCTGGCTGCAGGTTTACGGCGTCTCGATGCTATGCGGGGTCGGCTTCACCATGAGCCTGTTCATCGGCGTCCTGGCCTTCCCCGGCGCGGTCGATTCGCCCGAGCAGGTCGAGGTCAAGCTGGGCGTCATCGGCGGCTCGATCCTGTCGGCGATCGCGGCGGCCCTGGTGCTGGGTTTCGCCGGTCGGGGCCGCCAGGCGGATCCCGCCGCCCTGCACCCTGAGGTCGAGCCTCTGGGGCCGAAAGCCGGGCAAAAACTGACCTAGCGTCAGCGTTTTCTGTCGCTTCCTCGACACACAAAGGCGAATCCGCGGCGAAAAATCGTCGCGGGTAACAACGCTCGCTTGTCGGTCGGCCCGAAGCGCGCTTAGCCTAGCGATAACGAATGATCCCCCACGTAGGGGACGTCGAGGGAACAGGAAACGCTGCGATCGCCCCTGGTGTCGCGGCTTCAGCCGGGAGGACGCCTATGCGCCGCAATCTTCACCTCAGGACCACTGTGTCCGCCGCCGTCATGGGCGCCGCCGTCATGGGATTCGCCGGCGTCGCCGCCGCGCAGGAAGCTCCGGCGACCGTCGACGACATCATCGTCACCGCCCAGAAGCGTGAGCAGAGCCTGCAGGACGTGCCGATCGTGGTCACGACCCTGTCGCAGGAAATCCTGGACGGCGCGGGCGTGCAGGACATCAAAGATCTGCAGATCCTGACGCCGGGCATGACCGTCACCTCGACCCAGTCGGAAGCCTCGACCACCGTGCGCATCCGCGGCGCCGGCACCGTCGGCGACAACCCCGGCCTGGAAAGCTCGGTCGGCGTGGTGATTGACGGCGTCTATCGCTCGCGCAACTCGGTCGGCTTCGGCGATCTGGGCGAACTGAGCCGCATCGAGGTGCTGAAGGGCCCGCAAGGCACCCTGTTCGGCAAGAACACCTCGGCCGGCGTCATCAACATCATCACCGAACGCCCCTCGTTCGACCCGTCGATCTCGGGCGAACTGACCGGCGGCAACTTCGGCGCCATCGGCGGTTCGGTCTCCGTCACCGGCGGCCTGACCGACCAGGTGGCCGGCCGCCTGTTCGTGGCCCATCGCGAGCGTGACGGCTTCTACGACGTCAACAACGGCGACGGTCCCAACACCCGCAAGGACGACCAGAACCAGGACTACTGGACCACGCGCGGCCAACTGCTGATCCTGCCCAGCGACGACGTCTCGGTGCGCCTGATCGCCGACTACACCAAGCGCGAGGAATACTGCTGCGTCGCCGTGCAGACGCGCGTCGGCCCGACCCAGGCCTTCATCGCCGCCCTGACCGCGCCGAACGGCCCGGGCCAGCGTCCGCCGGTCGCCGGCTTCGGCACGGTGCCATTCTCGCGGCTGGCCTATTCCAACCGCGAGACGCCGCAAGAGATCGAGGACATGGGTCTGTCGGCGGAAGCGACAATCGACTTCCCCAGCATCAACGCCACCCTGACGTCACAGACCTCGTGGCGCGACTGGTCGTTCCAGCAGGGGATGGACCTGGACTACACCGGCGCCGACATCCTGTACCGCGCCAACGACGGCTCCAACGGCTACGGGGTCGACAACCTGACGCAAGAGTTCCGCCTGGCCGGCACCTCGGACAAGCTGGACTGGCTTGTCGGTCTGTTCGCCACCAAGGAAGGCGTCTACCGAGACGACAGCTATGTCTATGGCGCGGACTACAACGCCTTCGCCTCCCTGCTGCTGACGGCGTCCCTGCCAGCGACGGTGGGCGGCCCCAGCCCGTCGCGCCTGGGCTGCTTCACAAATCCGAACGGCTTCCTGGTGGGCACGGCCGGCGCGGCTGCGGGTCAGCCGCTGTGCGTCATTGGCGCGGTGCCGCCCAGCGCCGCCGCCCCGACCTTCGGCGTCGGCAAGGCCTATGAAGACCACTATTCGCAGCGTTCGGAATCGGTCGCCGTCTTCACCAACAACACCTACCGGGTGACCGAGGCCTTCGATATCAATCTGGGTCTGCGCTACACCTACGACAGCAAGCGTCTGCTGGGCATTCAGGATAACCTGGGCACCAACGGCGCAGCCTGCGGCGGCGCCCTGGCCAATCAGAACCCGGCCAACCGCACCGTCTCACCAATTCCCGGCACCGCCAACGTCGCGACGCCGGCCGCCGCGCTCGGTCTGCTGTGCCTGCCCTGGTCCAACCCGCTGTATGACGGTCGCCGGATTCAGGAGAAGTTCAGCGACACCGACCTGTCGGGCACGATCAAGGCGTCCTACCGCTTCAACCCATCCATCATGGTCTATGGCTCGTATGCGCGAGGCTACAAGGGCGCGGGCTACAATATGGACCGGGTGCAGACGGGCGTGACGCCGGACGCCTCGCTGTTCTTCAAGGCCGAGACGGTCGACAGCTATGAAGCGGGCATCAAGACGACCCTGTTTGACCGCACCATGCTGCTAAACGTCACCTACTTCGATCAGAAGTTCGAGAACTTCCAGCTGAACACCTTCCTGGGCACCGCCTTCGTGGTGGAATCGATCCCGGAACTGACCTCGCGCGGCGTCGACGCCGACATGGTCTGGTTCACCCCGGTCGAGGGCCTGAGCTTCCAGGGCGGCGTGACCTACACCGACGCCAAGTACGGCCAGTTCGGCGCCGGCGACCTGTCCAGCCCCGGCCGCTTCCCGCAGCTGTCGCTGCTGCCGGGCGCGCGGGCTTCGTTTGCTCCGGAATGGTCGCTGACCGGCGCCCTGGCCTTCGACCGCGAACTGGGCGGCGGCCTGCGCGGCGGCTTCAACCTGTCAGCCAAGTATTCGACCGAATACAACACCGGCTCGGACCTGCTGCCTTACAAGAACCAGGACGCCTTCACCGTCGTCAACGGCCGGGTCTCGATCGGTTCGGCCGACGAGCGCTGGACGCTGGAGGTCTGGGGCCAGAACCTGCTGGAAGAAGAATACACCCAGGTCGGCTTCGCCGCGCCGCTGCAGGGTACGGCCTTCACCAACACCACAACGCCGCAAGCGAACGGCACCTACTACAACCAGGCTACCGACACGGCGACCTACAACGCCTACCTCGGCGCCCCGCGCACCTACGGCGTGACGCTGAAGGTCAAATAC
>NZ_JAELUF010000109.1 GCF_016429195.1 Brevundimonas sp. ASV9 | reverse complement strand
GGCCCTGGCGTGGGGTATCGCCAATCGCGCGGTCCCGGCCGATCAGGTCGAGGCGACGGCGGCGGAACTGGCGGCCAAGGTGGCGGCCCGCGCGCCCAACTCAATCCGCAAGACCAAGCGGCTGATGCGGGACGCCGAAGGGCTGTGGGCCCTGATGCAGCGCGAGGGCGAGGCCTTCGGCTCGCAGATGCGCAGTCCCGAGGCGATGGAGGCCTTCATGGCCTTTACGCAGAAGCGGGCGCCGGACTTTTCGAAGGCGGGTTGAGCGGACGTCATAAGGCCTTGCCTTGATTTGGCGCAGCTTTGCTTCTAGGTGCGCGCGCCGATGTCGCACGCCCTTTCCATACCTCCGGCCGTAAGCCGTATTGAAGCCGAGACCCCGGCCGACGCCGAAGGCGTGGAGGCGCTGGTCATGGCCGCCTTCGGGCCCGGACGGTTCGCCAAGACGGCCGAGCGCCTGCGTGAAGGTTCGCAGCCAAGCGCGGGCTTTGTCGTGAAGCGCGATGGGGAAGTCTTGGGCTCGGTGCGACTGTGGCCGGTCGTGGTTGGAGACACCTCGGCCCTGTTTTTGGGACCGATCGCGGTGGACGCCGGCCGCCGGAGCGACGGACTGGGCGCTGAACTGGTTCAGGCGTGCGTGGATCATGCACGGATGCTGGACGTCGGCGGCGTGCTGCTGGTCGGGGACGCGGCCTATTTCGAGCGGTTCGGTTTCGTCCCTGCGCCCGAGGCGATCCTGCCCGGACCCGTGGATCGCCGCCGCGTCCTGTGGCTGGCGACCGGGGTAGATCAGGTTTCGGGTTCGGTTCACATCGGCTGACCCTTTCCCGCACGGTTCGCGGGGCCTAAGTCAGGGGGATGGATAATCCCAGGTCAGGACTGAACGCCGTCGCCGAGGCGGCCAAACAGGCGCCCGGAAAGGGGCTGCCGCCGGTCCACCTGTGGCATCCCGAGCATTGCGGCGATATCGATATCGTCATCCGGACGGACGGCGTCTGGATGCACGAAGGCTCGCCCATTGGCCGCAAGGAACTGGTGCGACTGTTCTCGACGGTGCTGAGGAAGGACCCGGACGGCTATCACCTCGTCACGCCGGTCGAAAAGCTGAAGATCACCGTCGAGGATTTGCCGTTCCGTGCTGTTGCGATGCGTCGGGAGGGCGACGACCTGATTTTCACCACCGATGTCGGTGACGATGTTACGGCGAGCGAAGCCGATCCCATCGTCGTCGAAACCGATCCCGCGACGGGTGAGCCGGCGCCGCGCATCCATGTGCGCCACGATCTGTGGGCGCGCATCGCGCGGTCGGTCTTCTATGAAATGGTCGAGATGGCCCAAGAGGTCGATGGACGACTGGTCGTTCGGTCGGGCGGTCAGGTCTTCTCGCTGGGCGCGGTGACGTGAGCCTGGAGACCTTAAGGGCGCGGCTGGTCGATCGGCTGGCGCCGGTCGAGACGTGGCGGCCAGAACTGGTCGCGGCGCGGTCCGACTTCGACCTGAATCCGCAAGCGAAACGGACGGCCAAGGAGCTTCGGCCGGCGGCGGTGCTGATCCCCATCGTGGCGCGGCCTGAGGGGGCGACCGTGCTGCTGACGCGGCGCGCCGACACCCTGGCGCGGCATACGGGGCAAATCGCCTTCCCGGGCGGTCGGCTGGACCCCGGCGAGAACGCAGTTCAGGCGGCGTTGCGTGAGGCGGACGAGGAGGTGGCGCTGGAGCCGGCGGCGGTCGAGGTGCTGGGCCTGTCGGACGCCTATGAGACGGGGACCGGATTTCTGGTCACGCCGGTGATCGGCTGGCTGCGCGAGGCGCCGGTCACGACGCCGTCGCCGGGCGAGGTCGCAGAGGTGTTCGAGACGCCGTGGGACTTTCTGATGGACGCCGCCAACCATCGTCGCGACTTTTACGATCTGGATGAGGGGTTGCGGCGCTGGTTTTGGGCCATGCCCTGGGGCGAGCGCTACATCTGGGGCGTGACGGCGGGGATTCTGAAGGCGTTGCACGTGCGGCTTTATGGGGATGAGGCTGTGCCAGAAGCGGCGGCCGACGAGGACGCGGCATGAGCGTCTCTGTGAAGGGACAGCCCTGGCTGGAAAGCCAGGCGACGCAGGCGGTGATGCGGGCGCTGGAAGCGGCGGGTGGTGCGGGCTGCGCGCGGTTCGTGGGCGGCTGCGTGAGGAACAGTCTGCTGGGCCAGCCGGTCGACGATATCGACATCGCCACGCGATTGCGGCCCGACCAGACCATTGCGGCGCTGAAGGCGGCGGGGTTGAAGGCTGTGCCGACGGGCGTTGAGCACGGCACCGTGACGGGCGTGTCGGAGCGGCGACCCTATGAGATCACGACCCTGCGTCGTGATGTGGAGACGGACGGACGCCGTGCGGTGGTCGCCTTCACCGAGGACTGGGCCGAGGACGCGGCGCGGCGGGATTTTCGTCTGAACGCCCTTTACGCCGATGCGGCAGGGACGGTGTTCGATCCGACCGGCGGCGGGTTGGAGGATGCGGCGGCGGGAGGCATTGTTTTCGTCGGCGAGGCGGAGACGCGCATCCGCGAGGACTACTTGCGCATCTTGCGCTTCTTCCGCTTCTACGCCTGGTACGGGCGGGGAGAGCCGGACGCGGTCGGGCTGGCGGCGTGCGCGGCGCTGAAGGGCGGCATGGCGCAGCTGTCGGCCGAGCGGGTGTCCAAGGAGGTGTTGAAACTGCTGGCGGCGCCCGACCCGCGTGCGGCGGTGCGGGCGATGGCCGAGACCGGCGTGCTGGCCCAGGTGCTGCTGCAAGCGCAGCCGTTGCCGTTATTTGAGGCGATGTGTGATCTGACCGACGATCCGGTGATGCGGCTCTCGGCCTTGCTGCCAGCAAATGCGGCGGCTGTGACGGAGATCGCGGGTGGTCTGAGATTGTCGAACGCGGTGCGTGATCGGCTGGCGGCGGCGGTCGCGGATGGGCCTGCCGTTTCGCCGACGATGAGTGACGCCGAGGCGCGGGCGGCGATCTATCGTTTGGGACACAGGGCGTTCGAGGATCGGCTGATGCGCGCCTCGGCGGCCGGAGGGGGCGATGGGGCGCGGCTGCGGGCGCTGGCCGCCGACTGGACCCCGCCCAGGATGCCGGTCGGGGGGCGCGATTTAGCGCGTCTGGGCCTGAAGCCGGGGCCGGAGACAGGGCGGGTGTTGAAGGCGTTCGACGACGCTTGGGTTGCCGACGACTTCCCTGCCGAGGGCCATGAGGCGCGTTTGAAGACCCTTATCGCGGCGACCGGGCGCGGGTGAACTCGGTGATGACGGGGCGGTGGTCGGATCCCGTCGGCTCCCCCAGGCGACGCGTGATCAGGGACAGATCCGGTGAACGATAGACCTGGTCGATGGTGATGCCGGCGAAGGCGGGAATCTGGCTGGGCCAGGTGCCGGGCCAGCCGGGCGCGGGGATCAGGCCCAGGTCGGACTGGATCTGTTTGCCGATGCGGGCGCTGGAGACGCTGTTGAAATCTCCGGCCGCGATCACGGGATGGTCTGGCGCGGCCTTCATCCGCTCGGCCAAGGCCATGACCTGGCTGATCTGACCCCACTGATACTGATAGGGCCAGGGCCGCGTCAGATGGACGCCGAAGACGTTGATCAGGCCGATGGGCGTCTGAACCGTCGCGCCCACGGTGCTGAGACCGTCGGGACGCTCGGGCAGGCCTTGCAAGATCGGATAGCGCGAGGCGATGATCGAGCGCGCGTGGTCGCCGGCGCGCGCTTGCCCGATCAGGACGCGGTGGGGATAGTCCGGTAGCAACTGGTCCAGACGCGACGCCGGCGCCTGCCCCAATTCGACCAGCACCAGGATGTCGGCGTCGGCCGCCGCGATGGACCGGCGCATGGCAGCGATATCGGTGTTGAACACATACAGGTTGGCCGAATAGACCCGCACGATCGGCTGATCTGGAACGGGCGCGCCCTTCGCCGGCGTCCATTGCGGCCAGACCGACAGAGCCAGCACCAAACACGCCAATCCACCGACGATCGAGGCCGGCCATAGGCGAAAGAGCAGAGACACCACGGTCACGCCGACGGCCGCCAGCAATACGGGCGATGTGAACTGCGCCAGGATATCCACCCAGCGATGGCCGATGCCGCTGAGCGCCGCTGCGCCGAAAGCCGCCAAGCCCAGCAGCAGGGCGCTCGCCGTCACATTCGCCGCCAGCTTGATCAGGGTCATCGAAGACGTTTCTCTCGGATTGAACAGGAAGCCTCGCCCAGCGTTAAGGCGACGCTTTGGAGGGCGACATGGCCAGACGGTCGATCCGGGATATCGAGAACATCTGGTCCAATGTCGAGGGCGTCAAGAAACTGTCCGACCGGGTCATCGGCATCGGCCCGTTCGGCATGGGGCTGGACGCCATGCTGACTTGGGTGCCTGTCGTCGGCACGGCATACACGGTCGGGACGGGCGGCTGGCTGATGCTTCAGGCCGTGCGGGCCAAGGCGACGCCGGCGACCCTGGCGCGGATGGGGGCCTATATGGCCATCGACACCGCCACCGGCACGGTGCCGATCGCGGGCGACATCGTCGACACCTTCTTTCCCGGACAGCTGATGGCGGCGCGGGCGCTGCAAAAGCACATCGAAAGCACCCACTGGGTCGAGGACACCGAGGCCAATGCGCGCGCCACCGGCGACCACGAGATGCACGAAGCCCGCGTGCAGAACGACAAGACTCTGAAGCGGATCATCTATCTGCACGATTGAGATGCGCTGGCTAAGGCGGCCTAGCCATCGTTTTCTCCGCAATGAAGCCGCATGAAATCAACGCCCTGATCCAAATGACCGACCGTCTTTCGGCCTGAGGAAGGGCTGCGCCCAGACTGATCTCCATGACAACGGAGAGAAGAATGAGCGACGATTTCAGCGCGCGTCTGAACCTGCCTTATCTGGCGGCGGGGCAGATGCAGAAGCATGTGACCATGAATACGGCCCTGACCCGGCTGGACGCCCTGTTGCAGACGGCGGTGGTCAGTCGCACGACGGTCATCCAGCCGGCCGATGCGTCGGATGGCGATCTCTATATCCTGCCGCAAGAGGCCGAAGGCGTAGCCTGGGCCGGGCGGGCGGCCGGCGCCCTGATGCGGTTCGAGCGCGGCGGCTGGACCGTCGTGACGGCGCCGGACGGCATGATCGCCGGCGTCCTGGATGAAGGCGTCGTGGTGGTGCGGGCCGATGAGGGCTGGATCACGCTGGGGCAGCGACTGGGCGAGGTGCAGGCCCTAACGCGGCTGGGTCTCGGGACGACCGCCGACGAAGCCAATCCCCTGGCGGCCAAGATCAACGCCGCCCTGTTCACGGCGCGCGGCGAGGAGGAAGGCGGCGACGGCGACCTGCGCCTGACGCTGAACAAGACGACGGCGGGCGATGTCCTATCGCTGTTGTTTGAGAGCGGCTACGCCGCCCGCGCAGAGCTGGGTCTGATCGGCGACGACGACCTGAGCCTCAAGGCCTGCGACGACGCCGGGATATGGCGGTCGGTGTGGCGCGTGGATCGCGCGACGGGGCGTATCGGCTTCGATCAAGGCGCGGTCCGGCGCGAGACGACGCTATTCACCAGCGATGACGACTATGCCCTGCCGGCCTGGGCGCGCTGGGTCGAGGCGACCTGCGTGGGCGGTGGTGGCGGTGGGGGCGAAGGGCTGGCAGGCCCGCCTGGCGCGTCGCGCCTGGGCGGCGGCGGAGGGGGCGCCGGCGGGCTGAGCCTAGGACGCTGGTCGGCTGAAGATCTGGACGGCGTCCTGACGATCACGGTCGGCGCCGGCGGGATCGGCGTCGTTTCGGGCGGAGATAGTGAGGTCGCGACGGGTGACACGGTCCTGTTGCGCGCGACGGGCGGGACCGCAGGCGGCTCGTGCGTCGGTGGAGCAGGCGGTATCGGCCAACGGCTCGCCAATCCCGGCGGCAGCTCGTCGACAACCGCGACGGCGGCGACGGGCGCAGCAACCCTTTGCTCGGACGGACCGGGCGGAGGCGGGGCAGGCGGCGGTCTGAGTGCGGCGGATGTCGCCTATGCCGGAGGCGCGGGCGGCGTGGGCGGCTGGTCGGGCCTCCGCGCGGACGGCGGCGTCGCGGGCGCTGCGGGACAGGCCTCGCCCAAGCCGCTCCTGTCGATGGTCGGCGGCGGCGGCGGGGGCGGCGACGCATCAGCGAGCGGAGCGGGCGGCCCCGGCGGCTCAGGCGCGCTGTTCGGGGCCGGGGGCGGGGGAGGCGGCGCAGGCCTGACCTTCGGCGGCCAAGGCGGTTCGGGCGCTTCGGGCGCGGTTCTGATCACGGTCGTCGGATGACCCGGCGCGGACATCCGGCCGAGCCGGTCGAGGTGCTGGAGGCCGAGGCATGGGAAGCGCCCGACAGCCTCAGCGACGGGGAATGGCGCGCCCAGTTTGGCTGGGACGGCCGTTGCGCCGTCGAAACCTATGACGAGGAGGACGAACGATGACCCGACACAAGCAGGGGGCCATCCCCTTGGCGGAGGGGCGGTGGCTGTTTCGTCGCCTCTATGCCTTTGCTGTCAGCGCGGGGCTGTGGGTGCTGTTGATGTGCACGGTCGGGCGGATGCCGGCTGAGATGCTGCCCAGGATCACGGACGGGCTGATGGGCCTGCTGGCCCTGATCCTGGTGCTCTATCTGGTGGCGCCGACCGCTCAGCAGTTGATCACCCTGATCGCCACCGCAAGGCTGCGGATCAGCGGAGGTCGACCATGAGCTTTCGTCTGTCCAGCCGGTCGCGGGCACGGCTCGTCGGCGTGCATCCGGCCCTGATTGCGGTGGTCGAGGCGGCCATCGCCCGCACGCCCGTGGATTTCATGATCACCGAGGGGCTGCGCACGGCCGAACGTCAGGCTGCCCTGATCAAGGCGGGCGCCAGCCGCACCGCGCGCTCGCGCCATCTGACGGGCCATGCCGTCGATGTCGCCGCACTGGTCGAAGGGCAGGTGCGCTGGGACTGGCCGCTGTATGGCCGGATCGCCGAGGCGTTCAAGGCGGCGGCGCTGGATCTGAAGACGCCGCTGATCTGGGGTGGGGACTGGAAGACGTTGCGGGACGGTCCGCATTTCGAGCTGGATCGAAAGGCCTTTCCATGAGCGCGGGATCGATACTGCGGGCGCTGACGCCGCTCGGCTGGCTGGTGGTGGGTGCGACAGCGTTGGCGCTGGGGTTCGTCTTGCTGGGCGGGCTCGGCTTTCGCTGGGATCCGCTGAACCTGCAGCACAAGCGTCTGGAGGCCGCGCGCAATCAGGCGCGGGATGCGACTGCCGTGGCGGCGGCGCAGGCTGACGCCCGACGCATCGAAACCGAAGGCGCCGCGGCTCAGGCCCAGCGCGTCGATCACTATCAACACATGACGGGGGCGGCGGACCAGGCGACCACGGCCGCCGTCGCCCAGAGCAGGAGCGCCGACGATGCCGACCATCCCTTGGAGAACCGCCGCGCTGATCGCCTTCGCGACCATGACCGCGAACTGTGCCGCGTCGCCCCCGATCTCGACGGTTGCGCCGGCGCGGCTGGTCTTGCCGGACGCCGCGACACGCCCGTGCGCGCTGGCGACCCTGCCGGCTGAACCGACGGCCGGCGATCTGGACGCAGCCTATCTGCTGCGCGGCGCCCAGATCGTGGCCTGCGACGGGGCGCGGCGGCTGGCGGTCGAGACCCTGTTGGCCGAACGCGCGATGCAGGATGCTCAGGTTCGACGCCGCGACTGACGCCCTGCAAAGACGACTCGGCAACTTCTGCCGCCTGGTGTGCAGGCTTGCCGGGTCGTTTCGAAAACCGCCGAGATAAGTTCAATGAAATCAGTGTCGGAGTCTGGCCGGCGTCGCATTTTGGACTGGCCCCGCCCTTGCTCTCCTGAAGACCGAGCAAAACGCTCCTGACGCTAAAATGGCGTCGGACATCACACGAAGTGAACAGGAAAGCCAAAATGGCTACGAGCATCAATACGAACTACGGCGCCGCTGTCGCCCTGCAAAACCTCAATGCGACCAACGCTATGTTGGAGCGCACGCAAAACCGTGTCTCGACGGGCCTGAAGGTGGGCTCGGCCAAGGACAACGGCGCGATCTACGCCATCGCGACGACCCAACGCGCAAACATGGGCGCCATGGATGCGGTTCGGAATTCACTTCAGCGCGGACAGTCGATCGTCGATGTGGCCCTGGCCGCCGGCGACACCATCACCGCCGCTCTGGAAGAGATGAAATCGCTGGCCGTCAGCATTCAATCGTCGGTCGCCGGCTCGGCTGCCGAAACCTCATATCTGGCCGATTTCAACGCCTTGGGTAAGGAAATCGATGCGGCGTTGAAGGGCGCAACCTTCGACGGCGTCAACCTGTGGAACACCACCACGGCCACCAACATTACCACCAACGTCAGCGGCGGAACCTATCAGATCGGTTTCGGAACGACCGACAAGGCGGCCGCCGCCCCGATCACGGCCGTCTCCGCCGGCACCGCCGCCCGCGCCGGCGCCACGACCGCCATCGTCGATACCGCCATCGCCACGATCACGGCGGATCTGGCCACGATCGGCACCCAGTCCAAGTC
>NZ_JAELUF010000961.1 GCF_016429195.1 Brevundimonas sp. ASV9 | reverse complement strand
CCCTAGCACAGTCCGCCGGTCAGCCGCGCATCAAACGGCGGCACAGGTCGTCAAGCTGCTCCAGCGAGCCGTAGCCGATCGTCAGTTCGCCCTTGCCGCCCTTGTCCGACAACTGCACTTTCAGGCCCAGCGCATCGGCCAGATCCTGCTGCAGGGCGGCGACATCGGCCGCCCCCTCCCCGCCTGCGGCCGCCGACGCCGACTTGGCCTTCGTCGGCTTCGGGCCCTCGACCGCACGGCGCGCCAGAGCCTCTGTCTCACGGACGCTGAGACCATCCACGAAAGCGATGTCCGCCAACTGACCCGGATCGGGCGTATTGATC
>NZ_JAELUF010000108.1 GCF_016429195.1 Brevundimonas sp. ASV9 | reverse complement strand
CCCGAGCGGCAGTATCTGAGCTTGCTGCGCGACATCCTCGACAATGGCGTCCGTCGCGACGACCGCACCGGCACCGGCACCTTGGGCGTCTTCGGCCGCCAGATGCGATTCGACCTGTCCAAGGGCTTTCCGGTCCTGACGACCAAGAAGCTGCATCTGCGGTCGATCATTGTGGAACTGCTGTGGTTCCTGCGTGGCGAAACCAACATCGCCTATCTGAAGGACAACGGCGTCCGCATCTGGGACGAATGGGCCGACGCCGAGGGCGAGCTGGGCCCAGTCTACGGCAAGCAGTGGCGGTCCTGGACTGCGCCGGACGGCCGCGTCATCGACCAGATCGAGAAGCTGGTTCATGGGCTGAAGACCAATCCCAACAGCCGTCGCCACATCGTCACCGCCTGGAACCCGGCCGATGTCGACGACATGGCCCTGCCGCCCTGCCACTGCCTGTTTCAGTTCTTCGTCGCCGACGGAAAGCTCAGCTGCCAGCTGTATCAGCGCAGCGCCGATGTCTTCCTGGGCGTGCCGTTCAACATCGCCTCTTACGCCCTGCTGACGATGATGCTGGCCCAGGTCGTGGGGCTGGAGCCGGGCGATTTCGTCCACACCTTCGGCGACGCCCACCTTTATCTGAACCATCTCGAACAGGCCGAGCTTCAGCTGACCCGCGAGCCGCTGCCCCTGCCCGTCATGCAGATCGCGCCCAAGACCGACCTGTTCGCCTTCGACCTCTCGGACTTCACCCTCGAGGGCTATGAGGCCTGGCCGCACATCAAGGCCGCCGTCGCCGTTTAAGGTCATTCACGATGATCCGCGCCTTCTCTCTTGGTCTCATTCTGCTCGCGATTCCCGCAGCGTCGGCCATCGCTCAGCCGATCTCGTCCGCTGTTGAAGCCGCCGAGATCACACCGATACAAATTAGCGTGCCGGCGCCGGACGGTCGGGCCATACCGATCAGCATCTGGACCGCCCCGGTCGAACGCGGCGTGGTGGTGTTCAGCCACGGCTATAACGGCTCGCCGACGGCCTATGCCCGCATTTTGTCGGCCTGGGCGACGCATGGATTCACGGTAATCGCACCGCTGCACGTCGATTCTCTGCGCCATCCCGAACATGAGAAATATGACAATCGCGCCGCCTTCACGACCAGGCTGATCGACCTGGGCGTCGCACGCGGCATCGCCGCTCATACGCATTCGGACAAGCCGCTGATCGTGGCGGGGCATTCGTTCGGCTCTCTGATGTCCGTGATCGAGGGCGGCGCCGTCACGGCTGCCGGGCCCGCAGGCGACCCGGCGGTAAAAGGCGTAATCGCCTTTTCCTCGGCCGGCTCCATCCCCGGCCTCGTCACCTCAGACAGCTACCGCACGCTTGACCGTCCGCTGTTGGTGATCACTGGCGATCAGGATCTGGTGCCCGGCTTCGTCAGCGATTGGCGCGATCATCGCGCGCCGTTCGACAACAGTCCGGCAGGCGACAAAACCCTCATGATCTTCGCGGGCGCAGACCACCAGCTGCCGGGGACGGCGCAAGGCGAGCAGTTTGATCAGATCATCCGGGCGACGGAGGATTTCCTCGACGCCTATGCGCTGAACGACGCCGACGCCCGGTCGCGCCTTCAGGCCTTTGCGGAAGATGGCGTCACCGTCGAGCGTCGCTGACCGGATGGATTTGCGCGATCTGTCAGCGTCGGTTCTTCGCATCTCCGACATTTACGCCGCCGAACACGATATCGACCGCGACCGCGATTGGGCCCTGCTCAAGCTTCAGGAAGAGCTTGGCGAACTGACCGCCGAGCATCTGCGTCTGACCGGCCGCGCAAGAGGCGCGCCCGACAGCCAGGCGCTGGGTGACGAAGCGGCGGATGTGCTGGGGATGCTGCTGATCTACTGCGCGCGGGCGGGTGTCGATCTGGATCAGGCCATGCAGCGCAAATGGCTGAAGTGGCTGGATCCTCAAGCTTAATCCTAAGTCTCTGGCGCAATCATGATCATCGGCTTCAGACGCGCGACCAGGGCGTGGTCCGTTTCGATGCGCTCGACCACGATCCGGTTTTTCATCATGCCCATCTGCATGGTGGCGCGAAACGCGATCACGTCGCCGGGCGCAGCAATGAATCCCTCAAGCGTCGGCTTGTTCTGCTTGCCCGCCAGACCGCCGAACGCCATGGACACCTGGTGGCCGCCCGGCGAGACCGAAATGGCGGTGAAGCGCGGGCTCTTCAGCTGGGCCACGAACTTATCGTCAACCGACAGGTCCATGCCGGCGGCCTTGCCCACGAAGCCTTCGCGATAGACGATCAGCAGAGCCTGATCGTGAAACTGAGGGCGAAACGCCAGTGCAGCCTGCTTCTGCGCCGCCGTCGCCGACTTTCCCAGTTTTGTGCCCGCCAGATTGGCCATGATGTAGGCGGTGAACACGCCCAAGAATGCGCCGACCATCATCGGCAGATAGCCGGCGTCGGCTCCGGCCGATGAGAACAAGAACGCCAGCCCGCCGCTGACGACGAACGCGACCAGGAAACCGACCACGATGGCGGGGAGATACTTGCTCACAACGGGGCTCGCGTTCATTGGATGGGCCACCTCAACGCATCGATACGGTCAAGGTTCTTGCCCCAGCCCCTCATTTCCCTGGTCGTCGCGCGCGGACGCAACGGCGTCATCGGCCGCGACGGCGACCTGCCCTGGCGGCTGCGCTCGGACCTGCAAAGGTTCAAGGCCATCACCGTGGGCAAGCCCTGCCTGATGGGCCGCAAGACCTGGGAGAGCCTGCCGCTAAAGCCTCTGCCGGGTCGGCTGAACATCGTGCTGACGCGTGACGAATCCTACGAAAGCGACGGCATGTCGAAGGGTGCGCTGGTCTGCGCCACCCTGGACGAAGCCATCGAGATCGGGCGCGAGACCGCCGAGGACGATGGCGTCGATGAGATCTGCATCATCGGCGGCACCGCCCTGTTCGAGGCGTCCCTGCCCCGCGCCAGGCGCCTCTACATCACCGAGGTCGAGGCTTCGCCCGAAGGCGGCGCCGTCTTTCCTGCATTCGACGAAACCGCGTGGGTCGAGGTATCGTCAGAATCGCATCAGGCAGGCGAGAAGGACGATCACGCCTTCATCTTCCGGGTGTTGGAACGCCGCTAGGAGAAACAGATGTACGTCACCACGACCAACGACCTGCCCGGCTTTCGCGTCACTCGCCACATCGGCTTGGTGCGCGGTGTCACGGTGCGCTCGCGCAACGCCATCTCCGACGCCATCGGCGGGGTCCAGTCCATGCTGGGCGGCCGCGTCGGCGCCTATGTGAAGCTGGCTGAGGCCGGGCGTCAGGAAGCCTATGACGAACTGGTCAAACACGCCCAGGCCCACGGCGCCAACGCCATCCTGGCCGTCCGCTATGACGCGACGGAGATCATGCCGGGCGTGACCGAGGTCCTATGCTACGGCACGGGCGTGATCGTCGAGCCGGCATAGCCGGCTCGACGATTCCCGATCAGGACAGGGTCATCAGGTCGGAACGCTCGAAGTTGCGCAGCTCGTCTTCACGACCGTCGCGGATCTTGGCGACCCACTGAGGATCGGCCAGCAGTGCGCGGCCGACGGCGACTAGGTCGAACTCCTCGTTCTCCAGACGGCGCAGGAGACCGTCCAGCGAGGCGGGCTTTGAACCTTCGCCGCCGAAGGCCGCGATGAACTCGCCGTCCAGGCCCACGGACCCGACGGTGATCGTCGGCTTGCCCATCAGCTTCTTGGTCCAGCCGGCAAAGTTCAGGTCCGAACCTTCGAACTCCGGCTCCCAGAAGCGCCGCTGCGAGCAGTGGAAGACATCGACGCCGGCGTCCGACAGCGGGGTCAGCCACTCGACCATCTGTTCCGGCGTCTCGGCTATGCGGGCCGTATAATCCTGCAGCTTCCATTGCGACAGGCGCAGGATGACGGGAATGTCGTCGCCGACGCCTTCACGCACCGCCTTCACGACCTCGGCGCCGAAGCGGGCGCGGTCGGCGATGGTCGGTCCGCCCCAGCGGTCCTCGCGCGCATTCAGTCCGCCCCAGAAGAACTGATCGATCAGATAGCCGTGGGCGCCGTGGATTTCGACGGCGTCGAAGCCGAGGTCGCGAGCCGCGCGGGCCGACCGGCCGAAAGCGGCGATCGTGTCTGCGACATCCTCCTCCGTCATCGGCTCCAGCTTGGTCTTGCCCGGCATGGTCATGCCCGACGGGCTGTCCACCTTGCCCAGAGGCGCCCAGTCATCGCCGCGTCCGCGGGCCGAGCCCACGTGCCAGATCTGCGGCGCGATCAGACCGCCGACGGCATGAACCTCTTCCACCACCGACTTCCATTCCGGCAGCGCTTCGCCGTGGAAGACCGGCACATTGGCGTCGTTGCGCGCCGCCGGACGCTCGACGACCGTGCCCTCGGTCACGATCAGGCCCACCCCGCCCTCGGCGCGACGGCGATAATAGGCGGCGACGTCGGAGGTCGGGATGCCATTCGGCGAGAAGGACCGCGTCATGGGCGCCATGACGATGCGGTTGGGCAGGGTCAGCCCCTTGATCGTGAATGGGCTGAACAGGGCGTCGAGGCTCATTGGATCTCCTTGGGTATCTGTAGCACCCAAGGTGGCGAACAGGGTTGCGTTTGAAAACCCCCGCCCCCGCTTTTTCTAAAGCTCGAGCGCCGCCGAGACGCGCGCGGCTATTTCGACAAAGCGGCCGGCGATATCGCCGTGAGGATCGGTTGCGACAAGCGGTCGTCCGGCATCGCCGCCCTCTCTTAAGTCGGCGTCCAGCGGCAAAGCGCCCAAGAAGGGGATGGATAGGCGCTCGGCCTCGGCCTTCCCCCCGCCTTCACCAAAGACCGGACCGCTCATGTTCTCGATCAGGCCCAACGTCGAAACATTGACGCGCTGGAACAGGGTGTGGGCGCGCCGGGCATCGGCCAGAGCGACTTCCTGCGGCGTCGAAACGATCACCGCCCCATCCAGCGGCGTCTTTTGGATCAGGGTCAGCTGGACGTCGCCCGTGCCCGGCGGCAGATCGACCACCAGCACGTCCAGCAGCGCATCAGCCGTCCCCCAACGCGTCTGGGTCAGCATCTGCGTGATGGCCTGCGACGCCATCGGGCCACGCCAGATCATGGCGTCGTCCATCTTGGTCAGCAGGCCGACCGACATGGCCTTCAGCCCATGGGCGACGTGCGGCACGATGGCGCCGTCCTCGTAGGCGGGTTGGCCGCTGATGCCCAGCATCGTCGGCAGCGACGGCCCATAAACATCGGCGTCGAGAATGCCGACCGAAAGCCCGCGCGCCGAAAGTGCGGCAGCCAAGTTCACCGCAACGGTGGACTTGCCGACCCCGCCCTTGCCGCTGGCGACGGCCAGGACGCGGCGGACATGGGGGGGACGATCTGTGGGGACCGGCGCCTTGGCGCGGCCCTGATCAACCGCCGCCTTGGAAAGGCCCGCCGTGCGCGGCGCAGCAGTAGGCTGGGTCTCGGCGGTCAGAATGACCGAGACGCGCGCCATGCCGGGAATGGCCTTCAGCGCAGCCTCCGCTTTGTCACGAACCGGCGCGTAGGCGGCCGCCTGGCTGCGATCGACTTCCAGAGCAAACCCCGCGCGATCCTCGGCCACGACCAACCCCTGAACCAGACCGGCGGCGACCAGCCCCTGGCCGGAAACCGGATCGATGACGGCGTCCAGGGCGGCGATGACGGCGGTGCGTTCGACCAAGGCGATCTCCAAGGGACTTGCAGGCGATGATGCGCGCGTTCTATCGCCCTCGAACCCGTCCCGCGAGCCACGATTTGTCCAAGCCGCCCCCAATCACCCTGATCGCCGGCCCGACCGCCTCGGGCAAGTCGGCGCTGGCGCTGAAGATGGCGCGTGAAACGGGCGCGGTGATCATCAACGCCGACAGCCAGCAGCTTTACGCCGACCTGCGCATCCTGACGGCCCGCCCCTCGGCGGAGGATGAAGGTCAGGCCGATCATCGGCTGTATGGCGTCGCAGACGCGGCGGACGCCTGGTCCGTCGGACGCTGGAGCCGCGCGGCGTTGGATATCCTTGGTGAACTGCGCGCGGAAAATCGTCCTGCGATCCTAGTCGGCGGCACCGGGCTGTATTTCATGTCGCTGACGCGGGGATTGGCGGACATTCCCCCTGTCCCGCTCGCAACCCGAGACGCGGTCGAAGCCGAGTTTGCCGCCCTAGGCGAGACAGCTTTTCGCGCCCGCCTGGCCGAGACCGACACCCGTGCGGCCCTTGCCATCGAACAGGGCGACCGGCAACGGCTGGTGCGCGCCATGAGCGTCTTCGTCGCCAGCGGCCGGTCGCTCAGCGACTGGCAGGCCGACACCCGCCCTCTGCTCGCGCCAGACTCATGGACAGGGATGGTGATCGAACCGGACCGACATCACCTCTATCGCAACTGCGACGCCCGCGTGGATCTGATGCTCGAACACGGCGCACTGGACGAAGTGCAGACCCTGACCGCCCGCCGGTTGCCCGACAATCTGCCCGCCATCAAGGCGGTAGGCGTGCGTGAACTGGCCGCCCTGCTGTCTGGCGAGATGACGCGGACCGACGCCGTCGCGGCTCTAAAACAGGCGACGAGAAATTATGCCAAACGTCAGTTGACCTGGTTCCGACAGCAGACGCCGCGTTGGTTGCGGACTACAACTGACCATTCCACATCAGGCGCCGGCTGATCCCGACAACGAAGTTGCGCTGGTTTGCGGCGGCGAGGAAAAACCACTACGCCGTAATGCGAACCATGTTGGAGACGTCGTGTGATCGTGTTTGGATTTATATTGTCGCTCTCGTCAGCGCAGCAGACGGCCCCGGCACCCGCCGCACCCGCGCCGAGCGTCTCCGAGCCCGCAAACGAGGACAACCGCATGGTATGCCGACGCGAGCGGGTCGTGGGCTCCAACCGCCCTCAGAAGGTCTGCCTGACGCGTCAGCAGTGGCAAGAACAGCGCGATAACTCGCGCCAGATGATGGACCGGACGAGCCCAGGCCGCGGCGAGGAATTGCCAAGCAACCGGGCCGGCTGACGCCGCCGCCTTTTAATCCTGCGAAAACCGCCTATATTCGCCATGTCCGGTCTCGGCCGGACTATGGCGATAAATGCGCTTGTAATAAGCGGACCGGACCCGGGTGCGATTCCCGGCGGCTCCACCAACTTTCTCCCCGCGTTATCGGCGGAGGCAGCATGGGGCCGACTAGCATCGACGGACGTGTAAAGAGGATTGCTTTCGCTCGTCCTGGCCCACCGTATCGGGCCATTTTCTAACTGCGAACGATAACTTCGCTGGAGAAGTCGCTCTCGCCGCGTAATGCGGTTCGAGTGATTTCGAATCTTAAGTCCTAGGGGTTCAGATCTCTGGGCGGGGCCTGTCGGGAGCCTGGCAACAGAATCCCGGCGCTTTACCTTCATGACACCTTTCGCCTACGGCCGTGCGCCGCTATCAGTCGCGCTCTGATGTGAGGTGACGATGAGCGACCAGGCCCCTCCGGTCGATGAGATGCGGTACGAACAGCTCGCGCAGGAAGCCCTGCGCGGCGTTATGCGTGCCGCGCTGGAACGCGTGCTGGCCGAGGGCCTGCCCGGCACCCACCACTTCTACATCACCTTCAAGACGCGCGCCGTTGGCGTCAGCGTGGCCCCCGACATTCTGGCGAAATATCCGGAAGAGATGACGGTCGTTCTGCAGCACCAGTATGACGATCTGCGCGTCGAGCCTGAGCGTTTCTCGGTCAAGCTGCGCTTCGGCGGCATGCCCAAGAGCCTGGTCATCCCCTATTCCGCAATCACGCGCTTCTACGATCCCAGCGTCCAATTCCTGCTGCAGTTCGAAGACCCGCAGCTTCTGGACGAGGTCGAAGACGAGCCGACCCCGCCCCAGGACATGCCGCCGATTTCGGACGGCCCCAAGGTCGTGTCGCTGGACCAGTTCCGCAAGAAATAGCCGCCATCAGTCCTTGCGTGGATAGGAGCGGATCAGGATCCGCTCTCTTTCGCCTTCGCGTCTTTCGACCAGCAGCCGCGCGACCTGAGCGTCGTCGTGGAACAGATAGCCCTTGATGGAGTCGAGCAAGGCCTTGGCCAGATTGTCGAGGTCCATCCAGGGCGGTTCGCCGACATGCTCCATGCGGATTTCTACGACATGGTCGCCCCATGATGGTCTGGCTCCGCGCCATTCCTTGCGCATGAACTCATAGACCAGCGGCTTGTAGTATTTGGCCTGGGTCGTCAGGCCGTCGATGACGATCTCGACCGCATCGCCATCCACGCGCGCCCTGACCTTGCCGGTCCCGATCCAGCCGGCGGTCACGGTTGCATCGACTTCATACAGACGGCAGGCGCCGCGTCCAGCAAGCGCGCAGAGCGGATCGTTACGGGCGGCGTAAGTTGCTCCTGAGAGTTCGCGGGCATCCGCTGGATCCGGCGCGCGACATGCAGCCCTCCGACCACGGCTCCGAATGCAGCGAAGCCCTGACCGTCAGGATTCCGCCCTCCGCCAAAGTCCAGGCTCGGCGTATCTTGTGTGACGATGAAAAAACTGGATGTGGCGCTGTCCGGTCCGTCCCGCGCCATGGAC
>NZ_JAELUF010000107.1 GCF_016429195.1 Brevundimonas sp. ASV9 | reverse complement strand
GGTCCTGGCCGACTATCTTTCCGAAGGCCTGAACGAGGGCGACGGCGGGTTCAGCCTGACCGCCGCGCCGGCCTGGGAGGCGGCCAACTACGCGGCCCAGGCGCACGATCCGTGGCGGGCCATGAAACGCTATCCTGGGCCGGTTCGCATCCTGAAGGCCGAACACGGCGCCCTGACCCATGTGCCGGTTCAGCCCCGTGACCTGCCCAATGTCTCGGTCGAGGTCGTGTCCGGCGGCGGGCACCTATTCCCCATGACCCATGCCGACGTGGCGCGCGACGCCCTGTTCGACGCCGCCGTCTGAGAACGAATTCTGTAGGCGGAGCATGGGCGCGCGCTATAAGGGCGCCGCTGAGCATAACGCCCGCCGCCCGAGACGCCGCTTGTCCTTCTTCCACGCCGGTCCCGCGCCCAAAGGCGCCGGCCCCCGCTCCGGGGCGCTGCGCGACGGTTTGATCCTTGCTCCAGGCATGAAGGTCGGCCTGTTCGGCGGCTCCTTCAATCCCGCCCACGACGGTCACGCCCATGTCGCCGAGACCGCCATGCGGCGTCTGGATCTCGACCGGGTCGTCTGGCTGGTCTCGCCGCAGAACCCCTTGAAGGACGCTCGTCATAGCGCGCCGCTGGAAGACCGCATGGCCTCGGCGCGCCAGCACGCACGCGGTCCGTCGATGATCGTGTCGGATTTCGAAAGTCGGGCCGGCGTCGCCTGGACCGTGGACACCCTGCGCCTTCTGGTCGCGCGGCATCCGGGCGTGCATTTCGTCTGGCTGATGGGGTCGGACAATCTGGCCAGCTTCCACCGCTGGCGAGGCTGGACCGACATCATGCGGCTGATGCCGGTGGCGGTCATCGCCAGGCCGGGTTCGCTGCTGGACAGCCGCACGGCGCCGGCCGTCGCCCGCTTCGCCGGTTTCCGCATTCCCGCCCAGCAGGCGGGGCTTCTGCCGACGCTTCAGGCGCCCGCCTGGACCTATCTGACGGCGCCGCTCAACCCCCTGTCGTCCACGGCGATCAGGACCGGCAAGGGCGTGCGCGCGACCTCGTGATCGCCGGATGATTCGGGCGGCGGTTCACGTTGCGGCCCATCCGTGCTAGAGGGCTTCTTTAGTCAACGCTCCCGGAGCCCTCCGCTGACCCCCTCGCCCGCGTATGATACGCAAGACGCCGCCGTCTCGAATACGGCGCACGAGATGGACCCTATCGAACCTCTCCATTCCGAAGACGGCTTTGAATCCGACGCCTCCCCGCGCGGCTTCGACGATTCCGCTCCCCGCCCCGTCGGCTCAACGCCGCTGGAAGAAGCCCTGCTGAGCCGCCTCGACGAGGACAAGGCCCAGGACATGGTCCTGATCGACCTGAAGGGCAAAAGCGCCATGGCCGACACCATGATCGTGGCGTCCGGTCGTTCGCACCGTCACGTCGGCGCCATCGCCGACCACCTGCTGCGCACGCTCAAGGAACAGGGGCTGGGCAAGGCCAAGGTCGAGGGCCTGCCGCACTGCGACTGGGTACTGATCGACGCCGGAGATGTGATCGTGCACTTGTTCCGCCCGGAAGTGCGCACCTTCTACAACATCGAAAAGATCTGGGCGGTCGACTCCGCCCACCGCATGGTCCGCGACTGACACCATGAAGCTGAGCATCGTCGCCATCGGCCGACCGGGCCGGGGGCCTGAAGCGACGCTCGCCGACGACTACGCCAAGCGCGCCACCCTGTCGGGACGCGCGCTTGGCCTCGGTCCCCTCGAACTGATCGATCTGGAAGCCCGAAGACCCGGCAAGGCGCCGGAGGCCGAGCTGATTCTGGCCGCCGCGGAAGGGTCGCACCTGATCGCCTGCGACGAACGGGGAAAGACCTATTCCTCGCGCGCCTTCGCCGACCATATCGCCAAATTGCGGGATCAGGGCGAGCGTCGTCTGGTCTTCGCCATCGGCGGGGCGGACGGGCTGGACGCCAGCGTGCGCGACGCTGCGTCCTCGACCCTGGCCTTCGGTCCACAGACCTGGCCCCACGCCCTGGCGCGCGCCATGCTGGCCGAACAGCTGTATCGGGCCGTGACTATCCTGGCCGGATCGCCCTATCATCGCGACTGACATGCGTCGCGCCATACCCTTATCGCTGGCCCTGCTGACGGGTTTCGTCTGCGCCGCCCCGGCGATGAGCAACCAGGCGCCCGAGAGCGAACTGTCGCGCATCCAGGCCGAATACCGCGACGAGACGGTGCGCGCCCGTCGTCTGCGCGCCGACGCCGACGCCGCCAAGACCGAACTGGCCCAATTGGAGCGCCGCCTGGCCTCGCTGCGGGCCGACGAACAGACCGGCGACCGTCAGATCGACGATCAGCGCGCGCGCCTCCAGCAACTGACCGAACGCGAGGCCGAGCTGGTCACGGATCTGGCGCGTGAGCGCGGCGCCCAGGGCCGTCTGCTCAGCGCGCTGCAGATGATGAGCCGCCGGCCGCCGCCGCCCTTGCTGGTGCCCGCCGACAAGGCCATCGACACGGTGCGCGCCTCCATCCTGCTCAAGGCCATGACGCCGGATCTGGAAAGCCGCGCCAAGGTGCTGGCCGCCCGTCAGGCCGAGATTATGCGCATCCGCCGCCTCGCCGTCCTGTCCTCGGAGCGACTGCTGACGACCGAGAGCGAGCAGGGCGACCGGCGCGGCGAGATCGAGGGGCTGACGGCGCGCAAGACCGCCCTGACCGCCGTCCTGAATGCCGAGGCCCGCGCCGCCGAACGCGCCGCCGCCGTGCTGGAACGCCGCATCCGCGAACTGGGCGGCGCGGTCCCGACCACCCAGGCCGAAGAGACGCCGACCGCTCGCCTTCCGGCCGGACGCGGCCGCCTCAGTTCGCCCGTCGCCGGCGCGCCCAGCCAGACCTGGGGCGCCGGAACCTCCGGCTGGCGCTGGCGGGCCGACCGCGCGGCCGTCACCGCGCCCGCCGACGCCAAGGTCGCCTACGCCGGGCCGCTGACGGGGTGGGGCAATGTGGTGGTGCTGGACCTCGGTCCCGGCTGGCGCGCCGTCATCGCCGGGCTGGAAAGCGTCGATGTCGGCCCGGACGCCCGGGTCTCGGACGGCCAGACCCTGGGGCGCAGCGGCCCGGACGGCGATGTCTATTTCGAACTGCGCCGCGACGAACGGCCGATCGATCCGGGACCGTGGTTGCGTTGAACCCGCAATAGTCCTTTGCATTCTCGTCTGACGCTGATTTTATCGGCGGGACGCCGCGTCGCCACGATTTGGTCGTGAGGACGGGGCCTTAACCTTCCCACGGGCGCCCACAGTGATCGGCCCGACCGAAAGAGACCGAATGCGTAAACTGCTCCTCGTCGGCTGCGCCGCTCTGGTGCTCGGCGGATCCGCCGCTGCTGTCAGCAGCCAGACCCCGCGAAACGAAACCTTCCGCATGCTGGAGCTGTTTGGCGACGTGGTGGGCATCGTCGAGCAGGCCTACGTTGTCCCGGTCGACAACAAGAAGCTGATCGAGGCCGCGCTGGCCGGCATGATGACGGCGCTGGACCCGCACTCCAACTATCTGCCGCCCTCCAACTACGACGATCTGCGCGAGCGCACCGAGGGCCAGTATTCTGGCGTCGGCCTGACCATCAGCGCCGACGGCGGCATGGTGAAGGTCATCTCGCCGATGGACGACAGCCCCGCCGCCAAGGCCGGGGTCCAGGCGGGCGATGTGATCTCTTCGATCGAGGGCCAGAACGCGGCGGGCCTGACGGTCAGCCAGGTGTCCGAAAAGCTGCGCGGCGCCGTGGGCACCAGCGTGAAGGTGACCTTCCTGCGCGACGGTTCAGACCCGCTGGAAGTGACCCTGACCCGCGAGGTCATCAAGGTTCAGTCGGTCACCGGCCGTGTCGAGGGCGACTTTGGTTATCTGCGCGTCTCGACCTTCAACGAGAACACCGGCCGCGAGCTGAACGAGGCCATCGCCAAGATCAAGGCCGAGAAGCCAGGCGTGAAGGGCTATGTCCTGGACCTGCGCAACAACGGCGGCGGCCTGCTGAACGCCGCCATCGACGTCTCCGACGCCTTCCTGGAACGCGGCGAGATCGTCAGCCAGCGGGGCCGCAAGCCCGAGCAGATTCAGCGCTATTCCGCCAAGCCCGGCGACGTCACCGGCGGCCTGCCGCTGGTCGTTCTGGTCAACTATGGCTCGGCCTCGGCGTCGGAAATCGTCGCCGGCGCCCTGAAGGATCATCAGCGCGCGACCATCGTGGGCCTGACCAGCTTCGGCAAGGGTTCGGTCCAGACGGTGATTCCGCTGCGTCAGGGCCAGGACGGCGCCCTGTCGATCACGACCGCTCGCTACTACACTCCCTCGGGCGCCTCGATCCAGAAGATCGGCATCGAGCCGGACCTGGAAGTCGCGCGTTCGGAGGCCGAGGCCCGCATCGTCTCGCGCTCCAGCTTCATCTATTCCGAAGCCGCCTACGCCACGGCCCTGGATGCCTCCATCGGCGCCGAACGCAAGGGTCCGCACACCCCGCGCGAAGCTCCTGGCGACAAGTTCGACAAGGAAAAGGACTATCAGCTTCAGCGCGCGCTGGACGTTCTGCGCGCCGGCGGCGACCTGTCGAAACTGCCGGCCGCGCCCGAAGGCATCGTCGTCACCGAACCCGGCTCGACGCCCAAGCCCGACGCCGAGCCGGCGGCGGACGTGCCGAAAGAAGAATAGATTGGGAAAGGGCGGCGCGAGCCGCCCTTTTTCTTGCGCCTAGGAAAGGCGATCGCGGAACGCGGAATAATCGAACGCGCGCACCGTCGTCAGCGCGTCTGTATCCGAGTTCCACAGCACGATGGACGGCAGCGGCACGCCGTTGAAGGTGTTGGTCTTCACCATCGAATAGTGGGCCTGGTCCAGAAACGCGATGCGCGTCCCCGGCGTCGGCCGCTCGGCGAAGACGTAGTCGCCGATGATGTCGCCGGCCAGGCACGACGGCCCGCCCAGCCGCACCGTCACCCCATGTTCGGGCTCTTTCAGCAGCGCGGGGCGATAGGGCGCCTCGATCACATCGGGCATATGGCAGGTGGCGGAGATGTCGGTGATGCCGACGGGCATGCCGTTGTCGAAGACGTCCAGCACCTCGCCGATCAGGATGCCGGCGTCCAGCGCCACGGCCTCGCCCGGCTCCAGATAGACCTGAACCCCGTGCCGGGCCTGCAGATCGCGTACGAAGGCGATCAGATCGTCGGTCTGATAGTCGGCGCGGGTGATGTGGTGCCCCCCGCCCAGGTTCAGCCATTTGATCCCGCCCAGCAGCGGCGAAAGCTTGGGCTCCACCGCCGCCCAGATGCGCGACAGGGGCTGGAAATCCTGCTCGCACAGCGCATGGATATGCAAACCGTCGACGCCGATCAGATGTTCGGCGGTCAGTTGCGACACCGGAAAGCCCAGGCGCGAACAGGGCTGGGCCGGGTCGTATTTGGCGACCTCCCCTTCGGAATGTTCGGGGTTGAGCCGCAGGCCGATCTCGAACACCTGTCCTTCAGCCCGCGCCTTGGCGATCAGGTCCGCGAAACGGGCGATCTGGGCCGGGTTGTTGAAGATGACGTGATCCGACAGACGCAGGATCTCGGGCAGGTCCTTGGCCGTATAGGCCGGCGAATAGGTGGTCAGCTCGCCCTTGTAGAACTCGCGCGCCAGCCGCGCCTCCCACAGGCCCGAGGCGCAGACCCCGTCGAGGTATTCGCCCACCACATCGGCCAGCGACCACATCGAAAACGCCTTCAACGCCAGAAGAACACGCGCCTCCGCTCCGTCGCGCACGCCTTTCAGCACGGACAGATTGCGGCGGATGGCCGCCTCGTCCACCACGAAGGCGGGCGACGCGACGCGGTTCAGGTCGAAATGCGCAAAGGCGCCCGGATCGCCGGCCTGGGTCTGCATTCAGTCGGTCCGATCAGAAGTCCAGAGGGGCGTCCAGGTCCTGAACCTTCCACGGCAGGCCGTGCTTGTTCAGCATGTCCATGAAGGGATCGGGGTCCAACTGCTCCATGTTGAACACGCCGTCGCCCTTCCACTGGCCGGTCACCATCAGGGCCGCGCCGATCATGGCCGGCACGCCGGTGGTGTAGCTGACGGCCTGGTTGCCGGTCTCGGCATAAGCCTCTTCGTGGTCGCAGATATTGTTGACGTAGACCGTCTTCTTGACCCCGTCCTTCAGGCCGGTGGCGATGACGCCGATGTTGGTCTTGCCCTTGGTGATCGGACCCAGCGAGGCCGGCTCGGGCAGCAGGGCCTTCAGGAATTCGATCGGAATGATCTCGCGGCCCTGGAACGACATCGGCTCGATCGAGGTCATGCCGATGTTTTCCAGCACTTCGAGGTGCTTCAAGTAGCTGTCGCCGAACGTCATCCAGAAGCGGATCCGCTTGATCTCGGGATAGAACTTCGCCAGCGATTCCAGCTCCTCATGGTACATGAGGTACATGTTCTTGGGACCCACGCCCTCGAAGTCGAAGGTCTGTTTGTGGCTCAGGGCCGGGCCTTCGACCCACTGGCCGTTCTCCCAGTGACGCGAGTTCGCCGTCACTTCACGCAGGTTGATCTCGGGGTTGAAGTTGGTCGCGAAGGGCAGGCCGGTGTCGCCGCCGTTGCAGTCCAGGATGTCCAGCGTCTCGATGGAATCCAGCAGGTGCTTCTTGATGTAGGTGGTGAAGACCGAGGTCACGCCGGGGTCGAAGCCCGAACCCAGCAGAGCCATCAGGCCGGCGTCCTTGAAACGGTCCTGATAGGCCCACTGCCACTTGTACTCGAACTTGGCCTCGTCGCGCGGCTCGTAGTTGGCGGTGTCCAGATAGTCGACGCCGGCGGCCAGGCAGGCGTCCATGATCGACAGGTCTTGATAGGGCAGGGCCAGGTTCACGACCAGTTCGGGCTGCACTTTCTGGATCAGCGCCGTGGTCGCCGCCACGTCGTCAGCGTCGATGGCGGCCGTGTCGATGTCGACGCCGAAGCGCGACTTCACGGACTGGGCGATCGCATCGCACTTGGACTTGGTGCGGCTCGCCAGGGTGATATGCGAGAAGATGTCCGCGTTCATCGCCATCTTGTGGACGGCCACCGAACTGACGCCGCCTGCGCCGATAACCAGCACCTTGCTCATCTGTGCTTCTCCCGAAGTCTGAAACCCTGGCGACAGCGCCGCCCCTATATAAAGGGCGCGGCTCTTAGCACGATGATGACAATCCGCTAAATCCCTGCGCCGATATTGGCTGTTATAGCGTGACCGGATCGCTCCGGTTGCCTTTGTGCGGTTTTTCCGCCATAAGCCGCCGCTTCCGACGCAAGTGAACCTCGCGTCTCCACCCACACGACAGCTCTCCGAGGAGAGAACGAGGTGGGCGAGAACCCTCCGCCGACGTGATCGTCGCCGGGGGCCGTTGTCGTATGGAGCCGTTTCACCCGTCGCCATGAGGTAGTGAATGTTCGAGGCTCTGAACGAGCGGCTGACAGGCGTCTTCGACCGGATCACCGGGCGCGGCGCCCTGTCCGAAAAGGATGTCGCCGAGGCGATGCGCGAAGTGCGCGTGGCCCTGCTCGAGGCCGACGTCGCCCTGCCGGTCGTCAAGGAATTCATCGCCTTCGCCACCGAGCGCGCGACCGGCGAAGAGGTCATCCGCTCGGTCAAGCCGGCCGATCAGGTGGTCAAGATCGTCTATGACGGCCTGATCGAGATGCTGGGCGGCGAAGAACCGGTCCCGCTGAACACCAACGCTAACCCGCCCGCCGTGGTGCTGATGGCCGGCCTTCAGGGCTCGGGCAAGACCACGACCTCGGCCAAGCTGGCGCTGCGCCTGACCAAGTTCGATCGCAAGAAGGTCATGATGGCCTCGCTGGACACGCGTCGTCCGGCTGCGATGGAACAGCTGGCGACCCTGGGCAAACAGATCGAGGTCGCCACCCTGCCGATCGTGGCGGGCGAAAGCGCCGTCCAGATCACGCGCCGGGCGCTGCAATCGGCGAAACTGCAGGGCTTCGACGTCCTGATCCTCGACACCGCCGGCCGCATCACCCTGGACGAAGGGCTGATGAATGAGGTGGCCGAGGTCGCCGACATCGCCAAGCCCGTCGAGACCCTGCTGGTCGCCGACAGCCTGACCGGCCAGGACGCCGTTCGCACCGCCAAGGCCTTCCACGAGCGCCTGCCCCTGACCGGCCTCGTCCTGACCCGCGCCGACGGCGACGGTCGCGGCGGCGCCATGCTGTCGATGCGCGCCGTCACCGGCCTGCCGATCAAATATCTGGGCGCCGGCGAAAAGGTCGATGCGCTTGACGTGTTCGACGCGCGCCGCGTCGCCGGCCGCATCCTGGGGCAGGGCGATATCGTCGCCCTGGTCGAAAAGGCCAGCCAAGATCTGGACCAGGCCAAGGCCGAGAAGATGGCCCGCAAACTGGCCAAGGGTCAGTTCGATCTGGACGACCTGGCCGGTCAGCTTCAGCAGATGAAGCGGATGGGCGGGCTTCAGGGCATCATGGGCATGCTGCCCGGCGTGGCCAAGATGAAGGGTCAGATGGCCGAAAGCGGCATCGACGACCGCATGATCCTGCGTCAGGAAGCGATCATCTCCTCGATGACCAAGGCC
>NZ_JAELUF010000106.1 GCF_016429195.1 Brevundimonas sp. ASV9 | reverse complement strand
GCCATTGCCACCCCCGTTGCCGGGGTTGCCAGGGTTGCCCGGACCACCATTGCCGCCACCGTTGCCGGAGCCGCCACTGCCGCCCCCGTTGCCGGGGTTACCGGGGTTGCCCGGACCGCCATTGCCACCACCGTTGCCGGGATTGCCAGGGTTGCCGGGGTTGCCCGGACCGCCATTGCCACCACCGTTGCCGGAGCCGCCATTGCCACCCCCGTTGCCGCGGTTGCCAGGGTTGCCCGGACCACCATTGCCGCCACCGTTGCCGGAGCCGCCACTGCCGCCCCCGTTGCCGGGGTTACCGGGGTTGCCCGGACCGCCATTGCCACCCCCGTTGCCGGGGTTGCCAGGGTTGCCCGGACCACCATTGCCGCCACCGTTGCCGGAGCCGCCATTGCCACCCCCGTTGCCGGGGTTGCCAGGGTTGCCCGGACCGCCATTGCCGCCACCGTTGCCGGAGCCGCCATTGCCACCCCCGTTGCCGGGGTTGCCGGGGTTGCCCGAACCGCCGTTGCCAGTGCCGCCGTTGGCGACCCCGCCGCCCGGACTGCCCGGATTGCCGTTGCCTGTTCCAACCGACCCATTGGCGCCCGAACCGGTCGCTACAGGCGGGGCCGATCCGTTGCCGCCTTGGGCAGAGCTTGCTCCGTTACCGGTGGATGTCGCCGCAGAGTTCCCAGAGGAAGTGCTGGCCGTTGGGGCCGATGTTGTCGCCGTAACGGCTGTAGGACTGCTGGATGTCGCGGTCGTCCCGGTCGTTGTGGCGATAGCCGTCGCAGGTGGGTTCTGGACCAGACCATCGGTCAAGGCCTCGTAGTCCACACTCGGCGCCGCAACGGGAGCTGCTTCCGTCGGAACCGATGCAACGGGTGTGGAAACCTCGACGCTGGTCGGTTGCTGACGCGGAACCAGGGCGGTGGCGCCCGCCGCCACGTCGCTGACGGCGTTGCCGTTGTTGGCGCGAACTTCGACCAAACCTTCGGCGACATGCACGCGGTCGCCCATGGGGTCGACGGTGACTGTAAATGTCGTTCCCTTCACCACGGCGGCAAGCAATGGCGTCTCCACGCGGAAGTGCGGCTGCCTCTGCCGATCAACCTGGAAAAGGGCCGAACCAAGGTCCTGCAAAACCCGTGTCATGCCGCCGACTTCGGGCGCCAGTGTGGTGCGACTGTTCGGCCCTACCACGACCCTTTGCTGACCGTTCGTGATCATCGCGCGGCCGTTTCCGCCTGTCGTGACGCTGGTTCCGGTCGGTAATACCTGCCCAACCGAGCCGTTTGCAGCGGGCCGCGCCGGTATGGCCACGCGAACAACGCCCGCCACTTCCCTGATGCGCCATTCATCCGCCAGAGCCTGGGTCGGGTAGCGCACAAAGAAGAAGAGGATCGCGAAGAATATTGCGTATCGATTGGCCAACACACACTCCAGACATTCTGTTTGATGTTCTGGATATCAGGACGTGCCTGCCAAGCTCTTAACTGGTGATATTAACACGATTTTTAGCCCGAACGCCGTAAATGATCTCCTGTGTTTGGAGAACGGCGTGCGTCATATTTTTTCGACTTCATGGTTAAGAACAATCAGCGTCCTGTGGGGGATGGTGGCGGTGCTGACCATGGCTGTCGCGGGACCGGTTCGCGCGGACGCTGAGCCGGCCTCGACGCCGGACGCCGGATGCGCCGGATGTCTGATCCTGACCAGCATGCTGATCCAGGGGGTGAGCGCCTATCCACTCGCCGATCTCGCCGACACCTATGACCAGCAGTTGGCGCGGCGCGTCTCGGTGGACGATCTCGTGCAGTCGGCCAATGCGATCACCGCTCGTTATCGCAACGACGGATATTTTCTGACCCGCGCCGTCGTCGCCGAAACCGACCCCGCCATCGGCGCCGCCCGCATCGTGGTGTTCGAAGGCTATATATCGGAACTGAAACTGACCGGCGATGGCGCACGCGCCGTCGAACCGATCCTGAAGCCTTTGGTGAACCAGCGCCCCCTGACCGTCGGCGAACTGGATCGCCGCCTCTCCCTGGCGTCCGACGTGCCCGGGGTCAAACTGACCAGCCGCATCGAGCCGATCATCGGCGACCCGGCGCAACACCGCCTGGTGGTCGAGACGGAAATGACCTCGGGCAGCGCCGGCGTGTATGCCGACAATCGCGGTTCCGAAACCCAGGGTCCGTGGCAAGTCTACCTGTCCGGCGCCCGCAACTCGACATTCATAGCCGGCGACCAGATCACATTGGGCGTGCTGACGGTGCCGGATCGTCCTGACGAACTCACCTATATCGATGCGTCCTACTCTGTCGTCGCGCCCGGAGGCGGCCGCATCCGCTTTGGCGTATCGGGCTATGAGACGGATGCGCCGCTTCAGAACGCATCGGGCTGGGTCGGCGGGAGCAGCCGCATGGCCTCGGTCACGCTGTCGCATCCTTTGGTCCGTTCGCGCGACAAGAACCTCTGGCTCAATGCGGGACTTGATGTCCGTCGCGTCGAGCAAAACTACGTGGCCACGGGTCGCGCCGACGAGACCCTGACCGTGGCGCGGATGTCGGTGGCGGGACAGCGGCGTTCCAGCCCCGGCTGGATGGCCGGCTCGGTTCAGCTGTCCAAAGGGATCGACGCCTTCGGCGCCACGACCGAGCGTTCGCCGCTGAATACGCGCTACGACGCGACGGGCGAGTTCTTCAAGGTCAACGCCCAGGTCAGCGCCTATCGCGATCTCAGCAAGTACGTCGGCGTCTATGCTGAGGCCGCAGGCCAATGGACGGACGACGCCCTGCTCAGCTCCGAAGAGTTCTTCGTTGGCGGCCCGACCTATGGCCGGGCGTATGACTATGGCGAGGCCAGCGGCGACAAGGCCGTCGCCGGGATGATCGAGGCGCGGATCGGATATGATCCCAAAGGCGACCTGATCACCTTCGCCCAGGCGTTCGCCTTCTTCGACACCGCCAAGGTGTGGAACAAGACGCCCGGTCGCGACTGGTCCGAACAGCTGACGTCTGCCGGCGTCGGTTCGCGCATCACCTTCGACCGCAAGACCACCCTGCGTATCGAGTTCGCCAAACCCCTGTCTCGCACCCCTTACACCCAATCGGACAACGCTTGGCGAGTGTTTGCGTCATTGTCGAAGCAATTTTAGGCACCTGGTTGCGGTCGCGTGCCGGCGTCTCCGCCGAACGCTGCGCTTCCCGCCAACCGTGGCTGAGATGCTGGACGAATGTTCGAGGGTACGGGCCGAGCTGGCGCGAAGCATCGAGATCACCGCCGCCGTGGTCGCGCGAGCCACTGATGCCGAGCGCCTGCTCGCAAACTCCATCTCCAATGAAAGGACCGCACCATGAACGCGGAAGTTATCGGCAGCGCCGCCTTTGAGGTTCGGGCGCTCAACAGCACCGGCCGCGACATGGACGAAATCCAGCGCGAGCTTCAGGGGCGGCTCAAGGCCATCGAGCAAAACTACGGTGTCGCTGGGCGCGATGCTGCGAAGAGCTTCGATGCGGAGCAGCGTCAGATCGTGGACCAAGCCGACGACGCCGAGACTCGCGTTTTCTACCCCTAAATGACTGTCCGCCTTCCACCCCTAGCTGAACCGCGCGGAGTCCGCTTTCTGACCGTCACCGGAATGTCGCGTTTCCGGCGGGATGCGACTTCGCAAGCCGACCCGTTGCAGACCTTCCCGCCCTGCGGTTGTATACCATCATCGGTCCAGCCGCCTTGAGGGTGCGATGACATTAGGCCCTACGTGCCCAAACTGCGCGAAGCGCGTTCCGTTCGGGCGAACACAATGGAACCTCGGCAAGCCCTTTCATTGTTCGCGATGCGAAACGCCACTTGTCATACCGAAATCTAACGCTGCTACGCTGGGGATCGGATTGTTCGTGAGCTTCTGGCTTTTCCGTGACCGCTTTCCACCTGAATGGGGAGGGCAGTTCGGCCTCTTCGCTCTCATGGTGGTTGTTGGTCTGCCGCTTACCTGGGCGGCAACGGAAGTCCGTTTAGCGAAGGTCTCCTAACCACCCCTTAGAGACCCTGCGGAGGTCCGTTTTTTAGAACGCGAAGTCGGCGGCATGATCGCGCCTTAGGAGGTCATGGCGGGCTCTATCGTAGGTGCGCCGCCGTGGATGATCCTGAGAACTATTTCGCCGTGGTTCGCTGGGCAGCTTGAAGGTCGCTTTTGGCGCCCGAGGAGAGGTTTCATTTCGATCCTTAGCCGACATCAGCCATCGCTGCCGAGAGCCCGTTGTGCATGAGAGCCGCCTGTCGGGCTGTCCACCCATGGCGGACGCTTTCTGGAGCCCATTGGGCAGCAACGATTTTCTGGCTACACAAGTCCAATGAGGGATGATTTCACACAGGCAACAGCTCAGCGTTTGGCTAAGCGGGTCGGGTTTAGGTGCTCAAACCCAGACTGCCGCAAACCAACGAGTGGTCCCGGCGCGGACGGCGGGGCCATAAGCCTTGGCGTGGCCGCACACATCACCGCCGCTTCGCAGGGCGGTCCGCGCTTCAACGAACACCTGACTAACGAAGGCCGGCGAGCGGCCGAGAATGGCATATGGCTTTGCCAGCAGTGCAGCCGCCTCGTCGACGCGGATAACTCCGCCTACGACGTCGCCGATCTAATCGAGTGGAAGACCTTTGCCGAGGCCGCAGCAGCGGTAGAGCTTCGAGGCTACGTGGTTGGAAAGGGCCGGGACTTCGCGGGCCTGGAGGCGAAGATGCCGGAACTCATCGACGAGATGCGGACTGACCTCCGCTCGAAGCCGTTCACTAGGGAGATCATCGCCCTCTCCAAGCGTGTGAGCTATAATCCCGGTCCAATTCCGTTCTTCTCCTATTACCACGAGGACCACGATGAGCTCCTCGCCAAGCTCCAAATCTGCGAGCACTATGGCGCGATCTACGATGTGAGTCGAAACCAAGTGCCCCGGTGGAACCTCAGCGAGGACTTCGCGGAGTACCTGCTAGGGCCGTAAGCCGACGACGCTGAGACTCGCGTTTTCTACCTCCAAATGACTGTCCGCCTTCCACCCCTAGCTGAACCGCGCGGAGTCCGCTTTCTGACCGTCACCGGAATGTCGCGTTTCCGGCGGGATGCCGACTTCGCAAGCCGACCCGTTAGCGACTTTCGGACTGTCCGCTTTCGGCGAGTGGTGTGGCGGCGTGGGAGTCCCAGAACGCCTCCATGAATGAACGAAACCATCCGCTGTCCATCCCCATCGACCGGCTTCCCTGATGGGGGCTGGCGAATACCAAGCCCCAAGGCGACAGGGGGCCGAACCCATGCTCGCAGTAGACGATCAAGGTATCTGACTCCGCTTCGTGGTCGAACACGACCCAACCCGCAAACTGCTGGCCGGGGGTTCCGTAGTCCCAGTCGAGGGTGATCGGGCGCGGATCGACAAGCCCGTGAAGAACGGCCTGCTTAACGCTGTCGTCTGTGAGGATTGATAACTCACCGGCAATCAGGCGAGCGATACCGGCTGGGGGTGTCGACATATTTGAAGCCTAACCCCGCAAAACGCCAATGTCGCCTTCCCACCCCTTAGAGACCCTGCGGAGGTCCGTTTTTAGAACGCGAAGTCGGCGGCATGATCGCGCCTTAGGAGGTCATGGCGGGCTCTAGCGTAGGTGCGCCGCCGTGGATGATCCTGAGAACTATTCAGCGAAGGTCGGGTGGGCCGCGTAGGTCGGAGAAGCGCCAGCAGCGGACCTCAGCTCGGTCTTGGAATCGGACGTTGATCGTTCGTCAATGCAGTAGCTCAACGGATCGCGTCGTAGACCGTATGGTTAAGCTTTCGTCACTCGAAGCGAAAGGCACGTCGGTGCCTAGGTTCGCGCTTCATCGAGAACCGAACATCATAGAGGCCTTAACTGGCTCGGGTCCTGAGCCGTAGGAGCGCCGGAGCTGCGAGGCAGGCATCGGCATTCGGACCTGGTCGCTGATCAAGGTGCGAGACCAAGCCTTTCAGCATCAGGACCTGAAGATTACCGGCGGGAATGATGTCTGGACCTGTGCCTGCTGCATGATCCTGAGAAATATTCCACTCTGATCGCCTGGGCAGCGTGAACGTGCACTCCGCTCGCGTGGGAGCGTGTCGGCTCGACTGGCTCTGTCACCGAGTGGACAACCGTATTGAGGCCGTCCGTGCAAGCACTGCCAGATCCGCGAGGGATTGAAGGCGGCTGATCCGACTCATGCATGATCGGATCGAGACGAGCGAGTCCGGCTTCGGAATGGCCGGGGCGACGACGTCTATCGCGTAGGCGCGATGGTGCGGGCGATTTTTTGGGGCATATTAAGAGGTGATACCGATTTCTTTAAAACCATAACAAAAGAGCTTTTAATTGCGAGTGAAAGATGCTTTATGCCTCGCATGCCCACGATTGACGAACTTATCGCCCGTGCCGAATTCCTCGCCGAGGAACACAAGCGTCTGGCCGCAGACCTGAAGACCTATCGCAGGCTCCAGAAGCAGAGCGGGAAGGCACCCGAGCTAAAATATGCAGACGGCAAGCTGACCGATGAGGGCGTTCGTGTGTTGGAAGCCGGCTTCAAGGCCGGAAGGAGCCCGAGCGATATCGCGCGTTCGTTGGGCATCACGGTCCCGGCCGTGCTCTATCGCAAGCGCACGTGGGAGGCCGACCAATGAGCCAGGACCGGATCGTCGTGCGTGAGCGAGGGCGTGAATACACCGTGACCGGCAAGGAGGTCGGGCGGGCGCTAAGATATTTTACGGCGCTCAGCGCTTTCAGGACGATTCTAGGATTTATTGCTTTCATCACGGCGGGGGCCGGTGCGACGGTCCAAATCCTGAAGCTGCTGTGAGACGCCGCGCGAGTCTCACGGCACCTCATCCGCAAGCCTATTGAATCACGACGGTAGTCCGGTCGATAAGCGCTCCGCATAAGTAAGGCCGATAGCCACTTGGTCTGTCGCGACAACGCCGAGAGGGCGCCATGTCTGTCGTCACCCACGGAACAGCCCGCATCCGTCACTCTGATACCGGCGTTGTCTATTCAATCGATCCGGACGAACTCGACTGGGACGTCAACGGGTCAGATGAACGGGAGATGGGCCCGGAAATCACCCATGAAGCCGCCATTAAGCATCCCGATCTAGGAACCCTGACCTGGTGGCTGTACGAATATCCGATCGGCGCCGAGAACGACCGAGATTACGACATCGGTCGGCATCAGATGGTCGAGAACTTCCACCTCGGGCTCGGTGGGCTCCCTGATGAGGACCGGGCAGACAGTGTTGGCGAGATGGTCAACTGGTTCCTGACTCGGTTCGAGGATCCGACCAACAGGATGCCGTACAACGGTCGCGAAGGCGGCTTCCAGTATATCTACGGCGGCCCCTACGACGCCCGCGAGGAGTTGTCAGAGGCCTTTCCATCGGCAGGCGACCGGCTGATCGACATCGCGGTCGATCAAATCGAATCCGACGGCATAACCCAATGGGCGCCCGTCGCGCGACCGGAAGACTATGACGATCGCGATGAGGCGTTCGACGACCTAGCCGCCGACACGCCTATCGAAGATCTGTTGGCGGCGGTCCCCGAACCCGGCCCAGGGCCTGTCGTGGGCTCCACCGAGCTAGGCCGTATCGATGTGGTGGGCTGGAACGGTGGCGGGGCGCTCGACGCCGACCTTCGGGGCGCGGTCCAGGCTCTGGCAAGCGACTTGCTCGCCCAGTTGGAAGGCACCAACGCGCATCAGGATCTTCTTGGCGCCGTCCGGCGATATGCCGAGGCGGTCGAGGCGGAACCGCCATCCGTCTCCCAGCTGTATACGCGCGGTGTCTTCCTCGAACATACGGCCGATCAGGGCGAGCGTGAGATCAGGGCCGACGATCGGCCGCCCCTGCCGGGATCGGCCCCCGGAGCGCTCGCTTCGCTGCGAGAGCTCCACGGCGCCCTGATCATGTCGACACCCGCAGGCCGCGCGCTCGTCGAAGCCGCAGCACGCTATCGCATGGGCGCCGAAGCCCAGGGCGAATTGGTCCGCGCGGCGGAGACGCTCGCCGACGCCATTCGTCAGACGCCAGAGGTGTTCGGGCCTGTCGTCACCGCGCTGGCCGAGGAGGCCGCAGGCAATCTGGGTAAAGGCGTACACCCAGAACGGTCCAACCAGATCGGGGCCTCTGTGGTGAGGGCGATCATGACCGGTGTCATCGGAGCCGTCAGCCTCGCGGTCACGGCCACCACTATGACCATCGTCGGGGACGGACTGGCGGCGACGACGATCGGCAGTCAGACACAGGCTGGTGTCACCGTGCTCGGCAACGCCGCCTGGACCTTCCTGGTCAACAATGTCGATGTGCTGCGAACCCTCGCCGCGGTGGCCGCTTCCGATCTAGGCTGGATGCGTCCGCTAACGACATGGATCATCCGGCGCCGATAGACACCGCCATCGGGGTTCAATACCAATCGGATTGGCTCTGACGGGCGCGGGTCGCGATGAAGGACCGATCCGTCGCCATGAAACGCATCAGCATCGGCGCGGTCCTGGACTTGCGTGTAGCCGACGCTAGGTGTGTCCGCTGAGTGATGGGTCGCCGAATGTCCGATTTCAGCGTGAACGCCTATTTCGAAAATGACCCATAGCGGACGTTAGACGTCCTCCCAGAAGGACCACACGCCATTCGACGTTTC
>NZ_JAELUF010000105.1 GCF_016429195.1 Brevundimonas sp. ASV9 | reverse complement strand
CACGACGCCCGAACGCCAAGGATCGCGACCGGCAGGGCGAAGATGTTCATATAGCTACCGCCCATTCTGTAGTCGAACAGCCACCGGCCGCAGGTGATTTCCACCACGAGCCAGGCGAGGACAAAACAGATCGGCCAGATCGTGCGTCCATACACGATGGCGTAATAGGCCAGGATCACAAATCCCGTCAGCACCCCATGCACGACCAGACTGGACCAGTCGCCCGTGAAGAGCGCGACGAAGGCCAAGAAGCCGTGAACCATGCCCAAGGGAATAACGGCTGTGCTTCCGCCTTCGATGCCCTCCGATAGGCTGCGTTTTGTGTCGACGGGCGCGAAGGCGGCCGCCAAGACCCTCCGATCATTGCCGAGGGCGTTCGACACCACCTCACCAAAGCGCACCCTGCGACCGGCGGCGCGCTCCGCCAGCGGCAGCGGCTTTTGATGGGGCTGTTTTGGTTGTCCAGCATTCAACCTGAATACGGCAGGCTTGCTTGAAGACAGGTTAGCGACGATGCCGAAGCGGTCGCGGCACCTATCCTGTTGGACTTCGGGAATGTCGCGAGGGACGCGGCAGCGTTGCGTTTACACCATCGTCATCGCCAACCGCTTGAACCTTGCCGCACAGGCCCCATCTCGCAAAGTCCGGCACAATGAGGCAGACGAGCGGCGGGGGAAGTCAGACGAATTAGACGAATTAGACGGTGTTTTTCACGACTGCCGTCTGAAATCCCGGCGCGACCTTTTCCCGGCTTGATGCCGACGCATCCCGACGCCATCTGAACCGTTGAACCTGACCGATCTCTGCGCGGACCTCGCCCATGACCCTGCTCGACCCGACCCTGACCCCCGACGCCGCCGGCGACCTGATCAAGGAAGGCACCGACGCCTCCTTCATGACCGACGTGATCGAGGCGTCGAAGCATCAGCCGGTCATCGTCGACTTCTGGGCCACCTGGTGCGGGCCGTGCCGGACCCTGGGTCCGGCGCTGGAGAAGGCCGTGCGCGCCGCCAAGGGCGCGGTGAAGATGGTCAAGATCGATGTGGACGCCAACCCGGCCTATGCGGGCCAGTTGCGGGTGCAGTCGATCCCGACAGTCTACGCCTTCGTCAACGGCCAGCCGGTCGACGGCTTCCAGGGCGCCATTCCCGACAGCCAGATCAAGGACTTCATCGACAAGCTGACCGGCGGTCAGGGCGGCTCGACCGAGACGGCGCAACTGTTGGAGCTGGGTGAGGAATCGCTGGTTCTGAAAGACTTCGGCGGCGCGGCCCAGGCCTTCGCCCACGTCCTGTCGATCGAGCCCGAGAACGAAAAGGCCATCGCCGGCATGGCGCGGGTCTATCTGGCGGGCGGCGACCCCGAACAGGCGACCCAGACCATCGCCATGGCGCCGCAGGACTCCAAGGAGCCGGCGGTCCAGAGCGTGCGCGCCCAACTGGCCCTGGCGTCTAAAACCCCTTCCGGCGCCTCGGCCGAACTTGAGGCCAAGGTCGCCGCCGATCCGAACGATCATCAGGCGCGTTTCGACCTAGCCGAGGCCCAGAGCGCGGCCGGCGACTTCAAGGGCGCGGTCGACAATCTGCTGGCCATCATCCAGGCCGACCGCGAGTGGAACGATCAGGCGGCCCGCAAGCAGTTGCTGGTCATCTTCGAGGCGGCGGGCCTGACCTCGGACGTGTCAAAGGATGGTCGCCGCCGCCTCTCGTCCATTCTGTTTTCGTGATCCAGAACAAGCGGGCCTCAAGCAGCGCGAAGCGCGGTAGGCCCCAGGAGAAGTGATGCCTCAAGGCTATGTCCGCGCCCTCGACCTGCCCCAGGTGATCCCGGTGTTCCCGCTGGGCGGGACCATCCTGCTGCCGCGCGGACAGCTGCCGCTGAACATCTTCGAGCCGCGCTATCTGAACATGGTGGACGACGCCATGGCCGGCGACCGGATTATCGGCCTGGTCCAGCCCAAGGGCGGCACGCCGGCCCTGCCCGGCCTGTCGCCGGTCGGCTGCGCCGGTCGGATCACCAGTTTCGCCGAGACCTCCGACGGGCGCTATCTGATCACCCTGACCGGCGTGTCGCGCTTCCGCATCGCCGCCGAAATGCCGTCCAAGACCCCCTACCGCCAGGTCCGCGCGGCGTTCGAGGCCTATGAGGACGATCTTGTCTCCCCGCCCGAGGAGCCGGACTTCGACCGCGACGCCTTCCTCGACGCCCTGCGCGCCTATATGGCCCACCGTCTCCTCGACATCGATTGGGAGACGGCCGAGACCGCGCCGATGGAGGCCCTGGTCAACAGCCTGTCGATGGCCCTGCCGTTCGAACCGGCCGAGAAACAGGCGCTGCTGGAAGCCATGGGCCTGATGCCCCGCGCCGAGGCCCTGACCGCCCTGATGCGCATCGACGCCGCCGACGGCGGTGACGACGCCGCGCCGTCCATGCAATGACGGGCTCAAGTAGCGCAAAGCGCGGTAGCCCCCTAAAGAGCTCTCAACTAGCGCCAGCGCGATAGGCCAAGAAAAATGAGTGACGCCTTCAACACCCCTGTCTCCGTCGATCCCCGCCTGCTCGAAGTGCTGGTCTGTCCGGTCACGCGGGGCAAACTGACCTACGACCGCGACGCCAACGAGTTGATCTCGGCGGGCGCTAAACTGGCCTATCCGATCCGCGAAGGCGTGCCGATCATGCTGGCCGAGGAAGCGCGTCAGCTCGACTGAGCGCCGCACCGACACCGAACATCCACTGGCCCGGAGCGCGGCGCGCCCAACGGGCCTCAAGTAGCGCGACGCGCGATAGGCCCAAGAAAAATGACCCTCAGAGTCGCCATTCAGATGGACCCGATCGAGGCCGTCGACATCGCCGGGGACACCACCTTCCTGATGGCCGAGACGGCGCAGGCGCGCGGTCACAAACAGTGGGTCTATGACTTCCGCACCCTGGCGCTGGAAGAGGGCCGCCTCTACTGCCGCGCCCGCCCGATCACCGTGCGGCGCGAGGTCGGCAACCATGTCGACTTCGGCGACTGGGAAAAGCTGTATCTGGCCGAGGACGTGGACGTGATCCTGATGCGCCAGGATCCGCCGTTCGACATGGCCTATGTGACGGCCACCTATCTGCTGGAGACGGTGCATCCACGGACCCTGGTGGTCAACGACCCGGCCCAGGTGCGGTCGGCCCCCGAAAAGCTGATGGTCACGGCCTTCCCCGGCCTGCAACCGCCGACCCTGATCTCGGCCGACCCCGTCGCCTTGGACGCCTTCCACAAGAAGCACGGCGAGGTGGTCCTGAAGCCCCTGCATGGCAATGGCGGCTCGGGCGTCATCAAGCTTCGCGCCGACGACCCCAACCTGGACGCCCTGATCGAGATCCATGCCGCCGGCAGCCGCGATCCGCTGGTGATCCAGAAGTTCATTCCCGCCGTGTCCAAGGGCGACAAGCGCATCCTGCTGATCGACGGCGAACCCGTCGGCGCCATCAACCGCGTCCCGGCAGCGGGCGCGGTGCGCTCAAACCTTCATGTCGGCGGCACGGCCATGCCGGTCGAGCTGACGCCGCGCGACCTGGAAATCTGCGCCGCCATCGGCCCGACGCTGAGGGAACGCGGCCTGATCTTCGTCGGCATCGACGTGATCGGCGACTATCTGACCGAGATCAACGTCACCTCCCCCACCGGCGCCCAGCAGTTGAAGGCCTTCACCGGCATCGACGCCACAGCCCTGATGTGGGACGCCATCGAGGCCAAACGCGCCGCACAGGTTGTGTGATCGCCACTTGAATTAGATTTCGGTTCATGGTTCGTTCTCTTGCTCAGGTGGGAGAACGGCATGGTCGCGCGGGTTGTCACGGTCGCCTTTGACGGGGTGGAAGCCCGGCGCGTGGACGTCGAGGTCCAGTTGATCGGCGCCGACGGGCCGACGATCTTCAACATCGTGGGCCTGCCGGACAAGGCGGTGGCCGAAAGCAAGGAGCGGGTGCGCGGGGCCTTCGCCGGCATCGGTCTGGCCCTGCCCGCCAAGCGGATCATCGCCAACCTGGCGCCGGCCGACCTGCCCAAGGAGGGCAGCCACTTCGACCTGCCCATCGCCCTGGCTTTGATGGCGGCCATGGGGGTGATCGCGCCCGATGCGCTCGACGGCTGGGCCGCCATCGGCGAGCTGGGGCTGGACGGCCAGATCGCGCGGGTCGGCGGCGCCCTGCCCGCCGCCGTCGCCGCCGACGCCATGGGCCTGGGTCTGATCTGCCCCGAGGCGACGGGACCGGAGGCGGCCTGGGCCGGCGGCGCCCGCATCCTCGCGCCGCGCTCGCTGATCAGCCTGGTCAACCATTTCAAGGGAACCCAGGTTCTGCGCGCGCCCGAGCCCGGACCACTGGCGGACGGCAAGGCCGTGCCCGACCTGCGCGAGGTCAAGGGTCAGGAAAGCGCCAAGCGCGCGCTGGAGATCGCGGCGGCCGGCGGCCACAACCTGCTCTTCATCGGCCCGCCGGGGTCGGGAAAGTCGATGATGGCGCAGCGCCTGCCGGGCCTCTTGCCGCCCCTGACCTCGCAGGAGTTGCTGGAGACCTCGATGGTCTGGTCGGTCGCCGGCCTGATCGAACGCGGCGCCCTGACCCGCAATCGCCCGTTCCGCAGCCCGCACCATTCCGCGTCGATGGCGGCCCTGACCGGCGGGGGCCTGCGCGCCAAGCCCGGAGAGGCGTCGCTGGCGCACAATGGCGTGCTGTTTCTGGACGAACTGCCGGAATACAGCGCCCAAGCCCTGGACTCGCTGCGGGCGCCGCTGGAGACCGGCGAGATCGTCGTCGCCCGCGCCAACGCCCACATCCGCTATCCCGCGCGGTTCCAGCTCGTTGCGGCGATGAATCCGTGTCGCTGCGGCATGGGCGGCGCCGGACGCGGCGCGTGCGGCAAGGCGCCGCGTTGCCAGCGCGACTATCAGAACCGCGTTTCGGGTCCGATGTTCGACCGGATCGACCTGACCGTGGAGACGCCGCCCGTCACCGCCGCCGACATGGCCCTGCCCCCGCCTGCCGAGGGCACGGCCGAGGCCCGGGCGCGCGTCGCGACCGCCCGCGCCATGCAGGAGGACCGGGTGCGAGAGGCGGGGCTGGACGCCGCCCAAGGCCTGAACGCCCGCGCCTCCGGCGGCACGCTGGATCGGTTCGCCACGCCGGACGAGGCGGGCCGGATGCTGCTGATGCGGGCAGGCGAGGCCGGCGGACTGACCGCGCGCGGTTGGACACGCACCCTGCGCCTGGCCCGCACCATCGCCGACCTGGACGGCAGCACCGGCGTTCTGCGTCGCCACATCGCCGAGGCCCTGATCTACCGCCGCACCACCATCGGCGCCGAAGCCGACTTCGACCGCCGCGTGGCGCAGCGCCATGAAAGGTCCGGCCTGCGCGAGGGCGATGACGAGCAGACGCCCTTCCTTCACGCGTGAGGCGCCTGCTTCATGGTGGAGACATCCTTAACCGTCGGTCTTTAGGCTCTGTCTCGTGGGGGAGACGGCCATGACGCGACGGACGGCGACGAAGCGGATTGAGGAGCGCACGAGCGCGCCTGTCGACCCCGCCCAGCAGTTCCTGCGACTGATGAGCCACGAGATGCGCACGCCGCTGAACGGCGTCATCGGCATGATCAATCTGTTGCAGCGGACCCGGCTGGACGGCGCCCAGCGCGCCTATGCCGAGAACGCGCGTCAGTCGGCCGAACATCTGCTGGGTCTGGTCAACGACCTGCTGGATTACGCGCGGCTAGAGGCCGGGGCGCTGGAGTTCGACCTGGCGCCCGTCGATCTGGAAGGTCTGGTGCGCGGCGTCGCCGAATTGCTGAGCCCGCGCGCCCACGACAAGGGGTTGGAGATCGTCTGGTCGGTCGCCGCCGACGCGCCCGACGTGCTGGCGGACGAAGGCCGGCTGCGTCAGGTGCTTTTCAACCTGGCGGGCAACGCCGTGAAGTTCACCGAAACCGGCGGCGTGCGCATTTCGGTCGAGCGCGTCGGCGGCAGCGCGGCGCGCCCGCGTCTGGCCTTCCTGGTCGACGACACCGGCCCCGGCGTCGCGCCCGAGGCGCGTACACGTATCTTCGAGGAATTCGGCCATGCCGACAGTTCCGACGCGGTCCGCCAGGATGGCGCGGGCCTAGGTCTGGCGGTCGTGCGGAAGCTGGCCGTCGCCATGGACGGCTCGGTGAAGGTCGAAAGCCGGCCCGACGGCGCCGCAACCGGCGGGGGCGCCCGCTTCCGATTCGAGGCCGCCTTCGCCGCCGTCGCGGTGGCGCGCGACAAGCCGTTGCGCGGCCAGACGGTCGCGGTGCTTGCCGTCGATCCGTTTGTCCTTTCGGCGGCTCGCGCCCAGATCGAGGCTTCGGGCGGCGTCGTGGCGGATGCGGCGCCGGTGACCCTGGTCGATCACGCCGACGCCCCGGCGGGCGCGCTGGCGGCCCTGCCTTCAAGCGGTCGCGGCATCGTCCTGCTGAAACCGGCCGAGCGGGATCTGATCGCCCGCTATCGCGCCGTCGGCTTCCACGGCTATCTGATCAAGCCCTTGCGTCGCGCGTCCCTGGCCGAGCGCGTCCTGGCCGCCGTCGGCGCCGAGACGCCTGACAAGTCCAGCGCCCACTGCGCCGCCCCGATCGAAGACGACCGCGTCGCCCCCGTTCAGTTCGCAGGCATCCGCGTCCTGCTGGCCGAGGACAATCCCGTCGGCGCGCTTCTGGCCCGCACCCTGTTACGTCGCGAGGGCTGCACCGTCGAGACGGCCGCCACCGGCGACGAAGCCGTCGCGGCGCTGAAACGTGCGCGCTACGACGTGGTCTTCATGGACATGCGGATGCCCGGCATGGACGGCCCCGCCGCCGCCCGCGCCATCCGCGCGTCGGGCGACACGACGCCGATCCTGGCCCTGACCGCCAACGCCTTCGCCGAGGACCGCCGCGCCTGTCTGGAAGCCGGCATGGACGACCATATCGTCAAGCCGCTGGACGCCGAGGCCCTGCGCGCCGCCCTCGCCCGCTGGACGAAGCGCGACATCCGCGCCAAGGTCGGCTGAGTTACAGGCGCCCGCGTTTCCGGCCGCCGCGCCGGAGCCGTGCATGACTGACCAAGCCCATCCCCCCGCCAACGGCAAGCCCGCCGGCCGTTTCGGCGGCCTCGCCGTCTATGGCGAGCGGCGCGTCTTCATCATGCTGTTGCTGGGCTTTTCGGCAGGCCTACCGAACCTGCTGATTTTCGACACCTTGTCCGCCTGGCTTCGCGAAAGCGGCCAGACGCTGGAAGTGATCGGCTTCTTTGCCCTGGCCACCCTGTCCTATTCGCTAAAGTTCGTTTGGGCGCCGCTGATCGACCGGACGTCCGTGCCTGGACTGACGCGGCTGTTGGGTCATCGCCGCGCCTGGATGCTGGTGACGCAGACCGTGATCGTGTTCGGCCTGTGGTCGATCTCGACGCTGAACCCCGCCAACGCCCTGATCGCGGTGGCTGGATTCGCCGCCCTGGTCGGCTTCTTCGGGGCGACGCAGGACATCGTCATCGACGCCTGGAGGATCGAGGCCGCCGACGACAGCCGGCACGGCGCCATGGCCGCCGCTTATCAGATGGGCTACCGGGTCGCCATGATCGTCGCGGGCGCCGTGCCGCTGGTCCTGGCTGATCTTTATAACTGGAACCTGTCCTACGCCGTGATGGCCGCTCTGATGGGCTTCGGCATCGCCGGCGTTATGTTCGCCCCGCGGGAAAAGGCTCATTCCATCCGCGCCATCCCGGTCGGTGACGTGACGTCTCGCCCTGGCTTCGAGGTGATCGAATGGATCGTGCGCCTGGCCGTTATCGGTGTGGCGGCGATGGTGCTGGGGTCGGGCCTGACCGGCCAGTCGGGCCCGCTGAATGCGCTGTTTGGATTGTTCGGCCTCGGCGTGGACGGCAAGGCGGCTGTGGCCGCAGCCCTCTCGGCCAAGCCCGAGGGCGTCTATCTGCAGGTCGGTCTGGTCTTCCTTGGCCTGGCGGTGATGGTGCTGGCGTGTTGGCCCGTGCCCGGGGTCAAAACTCGGCCCGGAGCCTATCTGGCAGGGTCGTTCGGCGAACCCGTAGTGGATTTTTACAAGCGGTTCGCGGGGGTCGCCACGCTGATCCTGGCGCTGATCTGCGTCTATCGCCTGGCGGATTTCGTGCTGAACATCATGAACCCCTTCTATCTGGATCTTGGGTTCTCGAAGACCGAACTGGCCGAGGTGCGAAAGGTGTTTGGCGTGGTCATGACCACCCTGGGCGTCTTCGTCGGCGGCTGGTCGGTGGCCAAGCTGGGCCTGATCCGCACCATGGTGATCGGCGCCTTCATGAGCCCGGTGTCGAACCTGGTCTTCGCTTGGCTGGCGACCCAGGGCCCCAGCGTGCCGGCTCTGACCGTCGCCATCGGGGTGGACAATGTCGCCACAGGCTACGCCGGCACAGCCCTGATCGCCTATATGTCCAGCCTGACGTCGATTGGTTTCACCGCGACGCAATACGCCCTGTTCAGTTCGCTCTATGCGCTCCCGGGCAAGCTTATCGCATCGCAGTCTGGCCGGATCGTCGAGGCGTCGGCGCGGGCTGCGGAGGGGACAGGACCGTTCGCCGGTCTGCGGCCGCTGTTCGCGCGATTGCCCGAAGGGTCCTTGGCGGCGGGAGCGGCGACGAGCGGCGTGACGCCGGCGGCGCTGGGCGCGGGGTACGTCGTCTTCTTCC
>NZ_JAELUF010000104.1 GCF_016429195.1 Brevundimonas sp. ASV9 | reverse complement strand
CGCATTGCCTATGCCCGATCCGCGAATCGACAGGCGAATGTCGCCGCCCCACTTCTTTTGGGCATAGACGCCGGGCGCATCGCGAAGCACGTCGGCGAGGTTGGTCGCATACCGGTCGGCATAGGATTCGGCTGAAATGACAGCGACGGCGCCCGGCGTGCGTGACAGCCGCTGTCGCGCGTCTGCGACGATGGGCGGATCCTCGGCGTTGCGGCGGCCGGTGACGATGACGCTGTCCAGCAAAGCCGGTTCGGGCGTCTGCTGGGCCAGGACGGGGCTCGTCCAACCGGCGTTGGAAAGGGCGGCGAGCAGCAGCGCGCAGGGCGCTGCGGTGGTCTTGAAGGACATGGATTGAACCTGAAATCAGAACGAGACGGCGCGCGGGCGCTGGGGCCGGCGCGGGCTTGGGTCTGGTTCAGGCTTGGGGTGGGGCGGTGGACGGCGGACGCGGCGGCGCGCGCGCTGGCGGCGGCGGGCTGACGCTGGCGGCGACATAGACGACGCGCTCGACGGTGCGGACCACCGGCGCCGGCTCGGGCGCAGGCGGGCAGGGCAGGGCGGCGGCCAACGGCATGACGCAGGCGGCGCATTTGGCCCCGACGTGCTTGTTGACCGGGCCGTCCATACCGCCGGACTGGATGGTCTGGGGGCCTTCCGCCGAACAGATGACCAGCGGGTGGCCCGGCTGGACCGCCGCGAGAGCCGCGAACGGCAACAGGGTTCCGAGCACGAGCGCAAACACCGCCGCCAGGAAGGCGAGCGATTGCGAGATCGACCAATTGTCGGCCTGGGCGCGGGTCACGTCTGGCCTCTACGGCGTTTTGCGACGGCGCGATAGGCGGCGGTTTGTCCTAAAGCTCGCCGCGCGCGGCCTGGCGGGGGCTGAACTTGGGCGCGGGGGCCAGGCGCATGACCTCGCCCTGATAGCGTTCGTCGTCGCCGGCGATCGCGAAAGGCAGGGCGTCGGCGCAGGCCTGAAGCATGGCGTCCAGCCAGGGCTGTTCCGCCTTGTGGAAGTCGCCCAAAACGTGGGGCATGACCAGTTCCTTCTCGCCCGGATGGCCGATGCCCATGCGCGCACGTCGGAAGTCGGCGCCGAGATGACTGATCAGGGAGCGGATGCCGTTCTGGCCGGCCGCGCCACCGCCGGTCTTCATACGGAACCGCCCAGGGGCCAGGTCGATCTCGTCGTGGAAGACGATGATTTCGCTCGGCTTGATCTTGTAGAATCGCGCCGCCTCGCCGACCGCCCGACCGCTTTCGTTCATATAGGTCTGGGGTTTCATCAGCAGGACCTTGGTCCCGTCGATCAGACCCTCGCTGACGATCGACTGGAACTTGGCGCGCTCTGGACCGAACCGCCACCGACGCGCGATCTCGTCGGCGGCCATGAAGCCGATGTTGTGCCGGTTCTTTTCGTATTTCCCGCCCGGATTGCCGAGCCCCGCGATGATGATCATGGCGTCCTCTTGCCGTTTGCGTCAGGCAAAGAAAAGCCCCGCACGGCGAACCGGGCGGGGCGTGATCTTGTCGAAGCGACAAAGGATCAGTCTTCGGTCTTCTCGGCCGGGGCGGCCTCGGCGTCAGCGGCTTCGTCAGCAGCTTCCGACAGGGCGGCCGACGAGATCTTGACCGTGGCGATCACGAAGTCGCGGTCGGTGATGGTGGCTTCCGCGCCCTTGGGCAGCTTGATGTCCGAGATGCGGATGGTGTCGCCGATTTCGGCCTTGGCCAGATCGACAACCAGTTCTTCCGGGATCTGGTCGGCGCGGACCAGGATCTCGACGGCGTGACGGACGATCTCCAGCGAGCCGCCCTGACGCGAGTAGGGCGCTTCATCGGCGTTCAGGAAGTGAACCGGCACTTCGATCTTGACCGGAGCCTTCTCGTCGACGCGCATCAGGTCGAAGTGCAGGGGGCGGTCCGAAACGGGGTCGAACTGCACGTCCTTGGCGATGACCGGCTGGGTCTCGTCGCCGTACTTCAGGGTCACCAGATGGCCCAGCAGCTTGCCGGTATAGAGCGACTTGCGGAAGTCCTTCTCGTTCACCGAAATGGCGACGGGGGCTTGCTCGCCGCCGTAAAGGACGCCCGGCACGAAACCGGCGCGACGCGCAGCGCGAGCGCCGCCGGTGCCGACGCCATCGCGGACGTCCACGTTCAGAATGATCTCGGCCATGTGGCTCGCCTCAACAACAACGGAAACGCCGCGCCAACCCGGGGCTCTCGCGGCGGGGGTGATGAACCCTCGAATTCAAGAGCGCGGGCTATTACACGCATCAGGTCCAAGGCGCAACCGTCAAAGGTTCCGCTTCACGCCGCCCGCGCGCGATCCTTCAGCAGCGACGTCGGCGCCGCGACGATGCCCAGCAGTTCGGCGGCGTTGAACGGCTTGGCCAGGTGGTGGTCGGCCCCGGCCGCGCGTCCGGCGGCGACGTGCTCTGGCATGGCGTTGGCGGTCAGCATGACGATCGGCGTGCGATCCAGGCCCATCGTCGCCTCGTGCAGGCGAATCTCCTGCGTCGCGGTCAGCCCGTCCATGATGGGCATCTGCATGTCCATCAGCACCAGGTCGAAGGTGTCGGCCCGGAAACTTTCCAGCGCCTGGGCGCCGTTCTCGGCGATCACGATCTGCGTCGGCGTCTGCGCCAGAATCAGTTCGATGACGCGGCGGTTGGTCGGATGGTCGTCGGCGACCAGCACGCGGATCGTCCGCGCCTTCTCTATGACTGCGGTTTGAGCCGGCGCAGGCTCCTTGCGCGACGGGGCCTGGGTCTGTCTCAGCGGCAACGTCAGGATAAAGGCTGCGCCACCGCCGGGTTCGCTTTCGCAGCCCAGGTCACCGCCCATCATCTCGGCCAGCTGACGACAGATGGACAGGCCCAGTCCCGAACCGCCGAACTTGCGCGTGATGCCTCCGTCGGCCTGTTCGAACCGGCTGAACAGGCGCGCCCGCGTCGCGGCGTCGAAGCCGATGCCGCTGTCCTCGACGGTGAAACGCAGCACGGGCGAGCCCTCGCGATCCGCCCCACGCTGCACGATCAGACCGACGAATCCCTTGCTGGTGAATTTGACCGCGTTGGAAATCAGATTGGTCAGAATCTGCTTCAGGCGCACCGCATCGCCCAGGATCCAGACGTCGTCCTCCAGATCGATATCGACGTGGAAGTCGAGATGCTTCTCGCGCGCGTTCTCGGCGTAGAGCTGAGCCGCTTCGCGCACGACCGTCGCCAGTTCGAAGGGGTCTTCGGTCAGCTCCAGCTTGCCCGATTCGACGCGCGCCAGATCCAGGATGTCGCTGAGCAGGGTCTGCAGCGTCTTTCCCGACGCCTGCATCAGATCCAGCATCTCACGCTGCTCAGCCGTCAGATCGGTCTTGGCCAGGGCTTGGGACAGGCCGATCACGCCGTTCAACGGCGTGCGAATCTCATGGCTCATATTGGCCAGAAACTGGCTCTTGGCGACATTGGCGGCCTCGGCCGCGTCACGCGCTTCGGACAGGGCCTCGGCGTCGCGCTTCAGATCGGTGATGTCGTTGCAGACCGTGACCGTCCCGCCCTCGGACGTACGGCGATCCTGGATACGCAGCCAACGCCCGCCGGCGACCTGCTGCTCGCTGTTCGATGATAGCTGACGACGCGCCTGCATGCGCTCGTTCAGCCATTCCTCCTCACGGCCGGCCGCCTCCTGATAGCGGCCTTCGTCGATACCGATGCGCAGGGCCTCTCGGAAGGTCAGGCCGACGACCAGATGCGGCTCGAGCTCGGGGTTCACCTCGGCATAGCGGGCATTCCAAAGCACCAGCCGATCCTTGGAATCATAAAAGCCCAGGCCGTCCGGCATGGCGTCCACCGCCTCGCGGATACGGCGCAGTGCGGTGGCGCGCGAAATATAGGCCATCATGCCCAGGACGGCGGCGGCCGTGCAGATCATCAGCAGAATGGCGGCCAGCAGCAGTCGCATCGCCTCGCTGGACAGCCCTTGGTCGGCGGCGACGGTCGGGTCCGGCGTCACCGTGATGGCAGACATGCCGATGAAGTGAAGAACGATAACGGTCGCGGACAGTCCCGTCGTCGTCGCCAGCAGGCGCAGCAGCCCGCCTCGACGATAGAAGAAGGCCGTCGTTCCGCCGATCGCCAAGGCTGCGACGATGGACAGGGCGACAAGGCCGGGATCCCAACTGATGTGCGCGGGCGCCTTGATGGCGGCCATACCGAGGTAATGCATGGCTCCTACGCCGGCGACGGCGATCACCGCGGCGAGCACGCGCCACATGCGGCCCTTGCCCATCAACGTCGAGCCGATCGTCAGGCCGATCATGGCCAGCGCGATCCCGAGGGAGGCGACCGTCAGAAAGGGATTGTAACGCACTGGCACGCCGGCGACGAACCCCTGCATGGCCACGAAATGGGTCGCCCAGATCGACAGGGCCCCGATCGTGACGGCCAGCAGGACCGCGCGGCGTCGTCGATCGGGGTCGCGCCGGCCCATCTTCTGCATGACATGGGTCGACACGCCCAGACCGGCCATGCAGATCAGCGCAGCGAACACCGTAATCCGCCAGTCGTGATCGTGCGCAATGCAATGGATGATGCGGTCCACGAGGCCTCCCCTTGGGTGTACGATAGGCGACAATCCTAAAGAAACCGTGCGGCGAAGCTTATGGGCGCCTCAGGCTGTCGGCACGTCGTCACAGAATCCGTGCAAGGATCGGAATCGTTCTTCAGTTCGAGGTCGCCCGGACCCATGCCTTACGAAGTCTCGCCATCGCCTGTCGCGCCGGTCTCCACCTCGCGGCTGTGGACGGTCGGCGCCAGCATCGGCATCGCCATCGTGACCCTGCTGGTGCTAGCGATTCTGCATCCCGAACTTGCGAACTGGCTGGTCGGCGGGGCAGTGATCGTGGCGGCCTCGGCCTGGCTTTTGAACATGAGCGAGGCGAGCAGGGCCGAGCCGGCGGCCAGTCAAGGCGCTGCGACCGAGCCCGCTATCGACGTGGTGACGGGCGATCTTCTCGACCGTGTGTTCGAGGCGCTGGACGATCCGGTGCTGGTGGTCAGCGGCGGCGAGCCGGACGACATCGCCGGGCGACGCATCGTGATGGCGAACGCGGCCGCGCGCGAACTTCTGCGCATCCAGCGCCAAGGCGCCTTGCTGGTTCAGGTGATCCGCGAACCGGGCGTGCTGGAGGCGGTTGACGAGGCCCTGTTCGGCGGGACGGCGCGCACAACGGATTATGCGACGGGCGGTCAGCGCGACCGACGCTGGCGCGCCTGGACCCGTCCGCTCTCACTCGAAGCGTCAGGGAAGGCCGGGTCGGAGCTGGCCCTGCTGATCCTGCGCGACGAAACGGACTCGCGCCGCATCGAGATGATGCGCGTGGATTTTCTGGCCAACGCCAGTCACGAACTGCGTACGCCCCTGGCCTCGCTCAGCGGTTTCATCGAGACCCTGAAAGGCCATGCCCGCGAGGATGTTGTCGCGCGCGATCGATTCCTCGACATCATGTCGGCCCAGGCGGACCGGATGGGGCGGTTGGTCGCGGATCTGCTGTCGCTGAGCCGGATCGAGCTGAACGAGCATATTCCGCCCTCTGGCCGCGTCGATCTGGACCGCGCCGCCTCTGACGTGGTCGACGCCATCAGCGTTCTGACGCGCGAAAAGGAGATCGCCATCGCCCTGGATCAGGGCGAGGCGAGGGCGTCGATCAGCGGCGATCGGGACGAGATATTGCAGGTGGTGCAGAACCTGCTCGACAACGCCGTCAAATATTCGTCACGTAACGGCACGGTCGAAATCTCGGTCCGTTCGGATCTGTCGTTCGACGAGGCCTGGGCCTCGCGCATGCCTGGCGCGACACGACTGCCGCTGGTCACGCCGGACCGCACGGCGGGCGTCTCCTATGCCGCCGTCACGGTGCGCGATCATGGGCCCGGCATGGCGCGCGAACACCTGCCCCGCCTGACCGAGCGCTTCTATCGGGTCGAGGGTCAAAAGAGCGGCGAGCGGCAGGGGACGGGGCTGGGGCTGGCCATCGTCAAACACATCATCAACCGTCACCAAGGCGGTCTGGTGGTCGAAAGCGCACCGGGCATGGGCGCCGCCTTCACCGCTTGGTTTCCCCAGCCGGTCGAGCGACGCTGAGAGCGCGACGGCCGATCGCTGTCACCCAACTGTCATCGAGCCGTCGTAATCCGCTGACCATTCGCAGGCAGTAGTCGCGCCGCGTTGGTCCCGATGTTCAGGACCGTCGTCGATTCGCGAACGGCGCTTCGGACTTCTGAATGATCTGGATTTATCTGCTGATCCTCGTCGCCTTGAGTGCGGCCGCCTTCCTGGGCGGACGTGCGTTGGCGCGTCGTCGTGCGATCGGCGCAAAGCCCCATTCCCGCCCCGGCCAGCACGGCGCCTATGCGCTGATCTGGGTCGCCGCGCCGGCTCTGCTGGTCTTGATCCTGGCCTCGGTCTTCGCCGCCCCGCTTCAGCGTCAGCTGACCGCCGTCGGCACGCCTGATGCGGTCGCGGCGCTGGAGCCGTTCCGTCGCGACGCCTTCTTCGCCGACGCCCACCGCGTGGGTCGCGGAGAGGCAGCGCTCCAGATTTGGGAACGCCCGCTGGCCGAACAGTTGCCGGTCGAGGCGCGCCGCATGGTTCGCATTGAACGCACCCTGTCGTGGGGCGGCGGCGTCGCCGCCATTCTGGCCGCCATCCTGGGCGGCCTGTTCGCCCTGACGCAGATCAAGCCTCAGACGCGCGCCCGCAACCGGGTCGAGGGCTGGATCTACGGCGCCCTGTTTATCTGCTCGGCCATCGCCGTCCTGACGACCCTGGGCATCATCGCCTCCCTGGCCTTCGACAGCTTCCGCTTCTTCCAGAAGGTGCCGGTTCTCGACTTCCTGTTCGGCACGCAATGGAGCCCGCAGATCGCCATCCGCGCCGATCAGGTCGGGTCCTCTGGCGCCTTCGGGGCCGTGCCGCTGTTCGCCGGCACCCTGCTGATCATGGTCATCGCCATGTGCGTCGCAGCGCCCATCGGCCTGCTGTCGGCTATCTATCTGTCGGAATACGCCGGCCGCACGACCCGCGCGGTGATCAAGCCGCTCCTGGAGATCCTCGCCGGCGTGCCGACCGTCGTTTACGGCTTCTTCGCTGCCCTGACCGTCGGGCCCTTGCTGCGGGTCCTGTTCAACGAGATCGGCCTCTTCCTGATCGGCGGACCGCTGGACGGGCTGGGCCAGTACCTGGCTCTGGTTCAGAACCAGATGGCCCTGACGGCCGGCGCGGTGATGGGCATCATGCTGATCCCGTTCGTGTCGTCCCTGTCCGACGACATTCTGAACGCCGTGCCCCAGTCGCTGCGTGACGGCTCCTTCGCCATGGGCGCGACCAAGTCCGAGACGGTGAAGCGGGTTCTTCTGCCCGCCGCGCTGCCGGGCATCGCCGGCGCCCTGCTGCTGGCGGTGTCGCGCGCCATCGGCGAAACCATGATCGTGACCATGGCCGCGGGCCTGGCCGCCAACCTGACCTTCAACCCGCTGGACACCGTCACCACCGTGACCGTGCAGATCGTGACCCTGCTGACCGGCGACCAGGAGTTCAACAGCGCCAAGACCCTGTCCGCCTTCGGCCTGGGCCTGACCCTGTTCCTGGTCACCCTGCTGCTGAACATCATCGCCCACCGGATCGTGCAGACCTATCGGGAACAATATGACTGACGCGACCCCCGATCAGATCGCCGGCGCGGCCGCCAAGGGACGTCTCGACCGCCTGCGTGCAGGTCTGAAGCGTCGTCACGCTAAGGAAACGCGCTTCAAATGGTATGGCCGCCTGGCCATCGCCGCCGCCATGCTATTCCTGGCCGTGCTGCTGGTCCGCATCGTCGAGCAGGGCCACACCGCCTTCTACACCCACACCGTCACCGTGCCTGTCTTCATGGACCCGGCGCGCGTGGACCGCGCCTATCCGCAAGGCTCCAACTTCGAGCAACTGGCCGCCGAACAGCAGCTGGCCCGCATGGGTATTCAGGACGACGCGGCCGGGACGAAGGCCGCGCAGATGAAGCGGTTGTTCTCGTCGGAGCTGAAGTTCGTCGCCGCCGACCTGGTCGCCAAGCGCAGCGAAGTCATCGGCGAGACTGTGCCCCTGGCCGTGCCGCTGTCCGACGACGCCGATCTGTATCTGAAAGGCGAAATCTCCAGGGAGACGCCCGAGGATCAACGCCGCCTGACCGACCAGCAGATCGCCTGGCTGGATAAGATGAAGGCCGACGGCGTGATCGGCTCACACTTCAATACCGCCCTGTTCACCAACGGCGATTCGACCCAGCCGGAACTGGCGGGCGTCCTGGGCGCCGTGGTCGGTTCGGCCCTGATGCTGATGGTCACGGCCCTGATCGCCATTCCGCTGGGCGTCGGCGCGGCCATCTGGCTGGAAGAGTTCGCGCCCAAGAACAAGCTGACCGACATCATTGAGGTCAACATCAACAACCTCGCGGCCGTGCCGTCGATCGTCTACGGCCTGCTGGGTCTGGCCCTGTTCATCAACTGGATGCATCTGCCGCGCGCCAGTCCGATCGTCGGCGGTCTGGTCCTGGCGCTGATGGCCCTGCCGACTCTGGTCATCGCCACCCGTTCGGCGCTGAAAGCCGTGCCCCCGTCGATCCGCGAGGCCGCCCTGGCCATGGGCGCATCCAAGACCCAAACGGTGTTCAGCCACGTTCTGCCGCTGGCCATGCCTGGCGTCATGACCGGCGCCATCATCTCGATGGCTCACGCCTTGGGCGAGACCGCGCCGCTGCTGCTG
>NZ_JAELUF010000103.1 GCF_016429195.1 Brevundimonas sp. ASV9 | reverse complement strand
GCCATAGATGGCGGCGGACGTCACCGGACGATGCAGTCCCGGCCCGCCGCCTTCAGCGCGTTGCAGAAGGCCACCGCCCGTTCGCGCGACAGACCCGAGAAGGCCGTGCGGTACAGGGTCGATCCGCTGGATGAGGTCACTTCCGTCACGCGCTTTTCAGCGCCCGAGGCGTACGCGCCGAAGCGGCCGGCGACGGCGGCGTATTCGCGGTCCGCGATCTCGGTCGAGGAGAAGGCGCCGATCTGGACCGAGGCCGATCCGCCGGTCGCGGCCGGAGCCTTGGTCGCCGGCGCAGCGACGGGGGCGGGCGCGGGGGTCGTCGGGCGCGGCGCAGGCGCGGCCGGCGTCGCCGTATTGGCGGGCGGCAGGCCCTGTCCGGTCGGTGCGGCGGTCGGCGGCGCGGCCGGACGCGGCTGGGGCGCCTCTGGCGGCGGGGTGAAGGTCACGGGCGCATCGGTCGTCTCTGTCTCGTCGCGGTAGACGCGCACGCCCTCGGCCGGATCGATCGGCTGGGCGTCGATAGGCGCGGCGGTCTTCATCTCGCCGACCGGCTGACCCACGGCCGGCGGCGCGTCGGTCGAGGCGCGCATGCCGGACCGATAGAAGAAGATCACCGCCACGATCAGCAGCAGCAGGACCACCGCGCTGATGATCAATGTCACCGGCGGCGCCTTGCCCCCGCCCGCGCCGACATTGCGGCCGCTGCGCGGATCGTAGCTGTTGCGGCGGAACGGCAGGTCGTCGTCGGTCGGCGGCGTATAGGCGCCCCGGCCGGGTTTGTTGTCGTCTTCAAAGGACATGGTCGCGCTCCGCCGTCTGTCGGCGCGAATCGGCGCGCCGAACGATCACTCTACGCCCCCGCGTGCATCTTTCGAATCACAGATCGAGGGCGAGGTCGAGGCTGAACAGCTTCTGGTGCACTTCTATGGCGTAGCGATCGGTCATGCCGGCGATGTAGTCGCATACGGCCCGCGCCCGCTGTGTCTTGTCCGGGGTCATGGCCGGTTCGCCCCACTCCGGCGGCATCACCTCCGGCTCGGCCATGAACAGCTCGAACAGTTGCGACAGCACGCGCCGCGCCTGACTGCGGGTGCGGTTGACCCGGTAGTGGCGATACATCCGCTCGAACAGAAACTTCCTCAGCACCGCCAGATCGACGTGCATGGCGTGCGAGAAATCCACCATCGTGCGTCTGGCCATCCGCACGTCCTCGGTCGTGACGATCCGGTCTTCCTCCAGCCGCCGCGCCGTTTCGGCCAAAACGTCCTCGACCATGACGCCGATCATCCGCCGCACGGCCTCGATCCGCAGCATCCGGTCGTCGATCGTGGGCCAGTCGCGGCGCACCTCGGCCAACATGGGGCCGATCAGCGGCACCTGATCCAGATCGCGCAGGGTGATCAGACCCGCCTGCACCCCGTCGTCCACGTCGTGATTGTTATAGGCGATGTCGTCGGCGATGGCTGCGCACTGGGCCTCCAGCGACGCAAACGTCCCCAGCCGCAGGTCCCACCCCGCCTCGCCGCCCGCCGCATAGGGGCGCACGACCGACCAGGCCGGCTCGTCCAACCGGTGCGATACCGGGCCGTTGTGCTTGATGACGCCCTCGACCGTCTCCCAGCTCAGGTTCAGCCCGTCGAACTGCGGATAGCGGTTCTCCAGCTCGGTCACGACGCGGAAGCTCTGGACGTTGTGATCGAACCCGCCGTGATCGCGCATCTGCACCACCAGCTCGTCCTCGCCTGCGTGGGCGAAGGGCGGATGGCCCAGGTCGTGGGCCAGGGCGATGGTCTCGGCCAGGTCGTCGTCCAGCCTCAGCGCATGGGCCAGCGACCGCGCGATCTGCGCCACCTCCAGCGAATGGGTCAGGCGGGTGCGGTAGTGATCGCCCTCATGCGCCACGAAGACCTGTGTCTTCTCCTTCAGCCGCCGGAAAGCCGTCGCATGGATGATGCGGTCACGGTCCCGCGCAAAGGCTGTGCGCGTGCGGCTGGCGGGCTCAAAAACGCGGCGGCCCTGGGTCAGGTCGGCGCGTTCGGCGTAGGAAGCGAGGTCTGTGTGGCTCAAGTCATCAACTTTGAGGCTGCTTTGATGCGGGGGGCCTTTGCGAACGGCCGTGCCCGCCTCATATAGACAGCCGTGAGCACCGTCCAATCCACAGAACCATCCACACCCGCCTTCACCGTCGCCACGCGCGCGCCGGAAGGCATCGTCCTGGCCGCCAGCGCCGCCAAGCGACTGGCCAAGCTGGGCGCGGCCGAGGGCAAGACCCTGATGCTGCGCGTCGCGGTGGACGGCGGCGGCTGCTCAGGGTTCCAGTATCGGTTCGAACTGGTCGAGACGGCCGAGGACGACGATCTGCGCATCCAGGCCGACGGACAGACCGCCTTGATCGACCCCGTCTCGGTTCCCTTCCTGAAGAATTCCGAGATCGCCTACGTCGATGAACTGGCCGGCGCCCAGTTCGTGGTCAGGAATCCGAACGCCGCCTCCAGCTGCGGCTGCGGCGTCAGCTTCTCGATCTGACGACGGCCCAGCCGGTCGCCAGGATGGGCGAGGCCAGCAAGGCCGCAAAGGCCCAGTCCCACACTCCATCCTGCAACAGTGCGCCCACCAGCCCGATCAGGCTGAGCGCGAACAGGATGATGGGCGCGCGGAAGATGGCCCACAGGCTCAGATCCCTCGGATTGTGACGGCGACGACTCACGCCTTCCGCCTCCCCTTGCCCAGCCACAGATAAAGACCGGACCCCAAAATCACGATGGTGGCGATGTCCAGCAGCGCCCACAGGATCTTCAGCGCCAGCCCGCCGTAGTCGCCGAAATGCAGCGGCTGCGACAGCGACAGGGTCTTCACATACCAGGGCATCGGCGCCACCGCCGCCAGTTCCCCCGTTCGCGCGTCGATCAAGGCCGGCGTCGTCATATGCGTCGTCAGCGGCGTGTCGCCGTGGAAGAAGACGGCATAGTGGTGGTCGGTCGAATAGTCGGTCCCCGGAAACGCCACGAACTGCAGCTTCATGCCCGGCAGCGCCGCCTTGGCCCGCTCCACCGCCGCGTCCAGCGAGGCCCGACCCTGCGCGGGCGCCGGCGCATCGTAGGCGACCGTCAACTCCTTCAGCGCCGTCTCTTTCCAATAGGCCAGGATGGGCGTGGCCAGGGTGTTGACCACCCCCGTCAGCCCCACCACCAGCACCCAGGCCGCCGTCACAACGCCCAGCAGATTGTGATAGTCCAGCCACCGCGTCCGCGCCGCCTTCTTGACCCGCACCGTCCCGAACGGCAGCCGACGCATGAAGGGCGCATACAGCACCACGCCCGACACTACCGCCACGACCAGCAACAGCCCCATCGCGCCCAGAAACAGCATTCCAGGCAGCTCCAGGAACATGTCGGTGTGCAGCTGAAGCAGGAACTCCATCACCGGATGGCCGGCGACCAGCGGCGCGCCCTCGCCGCTGGTCTGGTCTATGGGCTCGAAACTGTATTTGCCGGCCGGGGCGTCGGGGGCGCGGCCAGTGACGTTCGCCACCGGCCGGTCCTCGTCGAAGCTCATGAATGCCGGAATCTCGCCCGGATGTTTGGCCAGACCGGCGGCCAGCACCTCGTCCAGCGTCAGCAGTCGGCCGTCCGGGTTCTTCGGCGCCCACGGCTCATGCAGCAGCGCCTCGTTCAGTTCGTGGCTGAACACCAGCGGCAGCCCTGTGACGCACAGCATCAGCAGGAACAGGGTCGAGATCAGGCTCGACCACTTGTGCGTCCAGGTCCAGGCGCGGATCGTCCGGGCGTGCATCGGCCGACGCGGATCAGAACTCGGTCGAGACCGACAGACGCAAGGTCCGCGGCGCGCCCAGCGTCAGATAGTTCGATCCCGGATAGCCGCCGACTGCGACCCACTGATCCTCGTCCGCGACATTCTCCACCCGCGCCCGCAGCGTCACCGGCTTGTCGCCCGCCACGAAGGCATAGCGCACCCCGGCGTCGAACCGGGTCCAGCTTTCCAGCTCCAGTGTATTGGTCGCATTGGCCGGCTGGGCACCGGTATGAACCGCCCGGCCCTCGACCGTCAGGCCGCTGACCATCGGCACGTCCCACTCGACGTTCAGATTGGCCTGAAAGTCCGGCACGCCGATCGCCGACTTGCCCGCATTGGCGGCGGTCAGCGACCGATTGATCTCGGCGTCCAGCCATGTCGCACCGCCGATCAGACGCAAGCCTGGGACCGGTTCGCCATAGACCGTCAGCTCGACGCCCTTGTTCTCCTGCTCGCCCCCGTCCGAATAGACAGCGGTATTCGGATCGAAAAAGGCGCTGGGCAGGGTCGTGCGGAAGACGCTCAGCGTGCCGCCATATGAACCGGCGTCGTATTTGGCGCCGATCTCGGCCTGCTCGGCGCGGAACGGCGACAGCACTTCGCCGCCGTTCGCCACCGTCACGCCATTGACCACCGCCGGCGCGGTCGTGCCCGGAACCAGGGCTTCGGCATAGTTGGCGTACAGTGAAATCGTGTTGCTGGGCTTGTAGACCACGGCGAAGGCCGGCGTCGTCGCGTCGCTGGAATAGCCCGACGTGAATGCGCCGTCGGCGTAGGCATAGGATCGTGTCTCGATATCCTGATAGCGGACGCCGACGGTCGCCAACAGCCGTCCATCCAGGAAGGACAGCACATCGGCGACGGCGAAACTGGTGTTCTTGACCCGCTCGGTGACGTTGGGATCATCCAGATCGCCCGAGACGCTTGCGATGGCCGGGGCCGGCGACAGCAGCGGATTGGTCAGCGTCCCCATCGCATAGCCGGCGAAGCTCGACGCCGCCCAGGCGTTCTTGGACTTCGACTGAATCTGCGAGGCCGAAGCGACCAGACGATGTTCAATCGGGCCGGTCGTCAGGTCGGCGCGCACGCCGATGTCGCCCGACCAGACCGTGTCCTCGCGGATATTGTCGAAGCGATAGCCGCGGATCGCGCCCGCCGCGTCGGCGCGCGGATTGGCCAGGCTGTTGTCTTCCTCGCCCTGACGCCCGCCGAAAGCGGCCCAGGCGCTGATGCTGTCGGTCAGGTCGAGCTCGCCGCGCACGGCGCCGAACAGCTGCTCCTCGTCGGTGTAGGTCCAGCGCTGGGCGAAGTTCTTGTCGGCCGAGGGCGCGTCAGGGATGGCGGTTCCCGGCGTCACGCTGGGACGGGGCGCATCGATCCGGTGATCCTGCCAGCCCAGATCGGCCGAAAACCGGGCGCGATCGCCTCGGCGGTCCAGTCCAAGGCCGACGACCCGCAGTTGGCCGGTCTCGTCCTCGACGGCGCTTTCGCCCGCACGGCTGGCGATGTTCAGGCGCGCGCCCCATTCGCCTTCGTCGCCGAAACGGCGAGCCAAGTCGGCGGCGGCGTAGATCTCGTCACGGCCCGACACGCCCCCGGTCAGGCGCGTCAGGGGGGCGTCGCCCGCCCGCTTCGGCGTCAGGTTGAAAGCGCCGCCGACCCCCGTTCCGCCCGGCGCAGCGCCGTTCAGGAAGGTGCTGGCCCCGCGAAACACCTCGACCCGCTCGACCAGTTCGGCCGCCACGAACTGGCGGGGCAACACGCCATAGAGGCCGTTGTAGCTCATGTCGTCGGAATAGACCGGAAAGCCGCGAACGACATACAGCTCCTGGAAGTTGCCGAACCCCTTGGACACACGCACCGTCGGGTCGTTCTGCAGCACATCGCCGATGCCGCGCGCCTGCTGATCACGCACCAGCTTTTCGGTGTAGTTGGAGGTCGAGAACGGCGTGTCCATCACGCCCAGATTGCCCAGCAGACCGATGCGTCCCCCGCGCGCCACCTGACCGCCCGCCGCCGGGGCCGTCAGCCGCACCTGCGATCCCGTCACCACGATTTCGCCCAGCTCCGCCGGAGCCGTCGCCTGCTGCGCCAGCACCGGCGAGGCGAGCGTCAGCGCAAGGGCGCTGGCAGTCAAAAGAACGGAGGCACGGCGAAGGCAGGGCATTTTGATACGCATTCTCAAAATCAAGTTGCGCGTCCCTAGCCCGATCGCCCGGTGCAATGCAATCCGCCGCGCCCGCGACATATTGCAATCGGCCCATTTCTCGTCTGACCTCGCCGCCAAGGAGACCATCATGCTGATGCTGACCCATGCCCTTCTCGCCGCCAGCCTGCTCGCCGGCCCGGTCTCGACCGACATCGCCCTGCCCGCCCAGCCCGCGCCCCTGCATGGCACGCTGCTGACGCCGGAGGCGCCCACAGCCGTCGCCGTCATCCTGCCCGGCTCCGGCCCGACCGATCGGGACGGCAACAGCCCGATGGGCGTCGCCGCCTCCACCTATCGCCTGCTGGCCGAGGGCCTGGCGGAACAGGGCGTCGCCACCGTGCGCATCGACAAACGCGGCATCGCCACCAGCGCTGCCGCCGGTCCCGCCGAGGCCGATCTGCGGTTTGACGCCTACGCCGCCGACGCCCGCGCCTGGGCGACCGAGGCCGCCGCGCGCACGGGCCAGCCCTGCGCCTGGCTGATCGGTCACAGCGAAGGCGCCTTGGTCGCGCTGAAGGCGGTCGAGGGCGGAGACGACAAGGTCTGCGGCCTGATCCTGTTGTCCGGCGCCGGTCGCCCGGCCGGCGTGGTGATCCGCGAACAGCTTCAAGCCGGGCTGCCCGACCCCCTGAAGACCCAGGCCTTCGCCGTCCTGACCGAACTCGAAGCCGGCCGCACCGTCGCCGACACGCCGCCCGCGCTGGCCGCCCTGTTCCGCCCGTCGGTCCAGCCCTATCTGATCTCGTGGCTGCCGCTGGACCCCGCCGCCCTGCTCGCCGCCTACGAGGGCCCGGTCTTCATCGGCCAGGGGACCACCGACCTCCAGATCGGCGTCACGGACGCACAAGCCCTGGCCGCCGCCGACCCCAAGGCCACGCTGAAACTCTGGGACGGCGTCAACCACCTCCTCAAGACCGCCACCGCCGACCGCGCCGCCAATATGGCCACCTACGCCGACCCGGCGCTGCCGCTCGCGCCGGGCGTGGCGCAGGATGTGGCGGCGTTCATTCGGGCGAATGGGAAGCGCTGAGCGTCAACGAGTTCGGCCTGCGCTTGCGTCACCGGGCGAACAGATGCGACGCCGAGGCCTTTAGCCGCAGTTCGACGTCAGCCGTCACGCCTGTAATGCGTGGCGATCACCCCGTTAGTCAGCGGCGTCGCGGACACCAGTTTCAGCCGTCGCGCGCTGGGCAAGCCACTCTGATGCAGGGTCGGGCCGCGCCCGGCGATGCGGGGATGGACGAGAAACTGATACTCGTCGATCAAGTCCATCCGATCCAGTTCGGCCGCCAGTTCGCTGCTCCCGAGCAAGACGCCTTCAGGCGTTGCGTCCTTGAGCGCCTGGACGCCTGTCCGAAGGTCGCGGCCAATATGGCGGCTGTTGGTCCATGGAAAGTCCGCTCGCGTCGATGACGCCACATACTTTGGCTTGACCTCCAGTTTGAGCGCCCACTGGCGGATCATCGGCGGCGCGTCCGCCTCGCCCCGGGCGACAGCGGGCCAGTAGCTTTCCATCATTTCGTAGGTCACGCGGCCCCACAACATCGCCCCGTGTTCGTCCATCAGGCGGGTGAAGAAGGCATGTGTTTCATCATCGGCGATGCCCGCCTCATGATCGACGCAACCATCCAGGGTGACATTCAGACAGAAGGTCAGAAGTCCCATGCGCCAAGCCTCCCCTAGAGTACCCATTGTCACTCTGCGCCTCAGTTCGACGCTAAGCCACCCCGTGCTTCATCCGCCAAAGCGAAGAACCGCGCCCGCACCTCGGCCGCAAACGGGTTGTCGCGTTCGATGGCGCGGAAGACGGCGGGGCTGTCGTGGCGAACCATGTCGACGGCCTGCATCAGGCGGTCGAAGCTTGCGGTGGTCATGCGCGTCGGCAGGGGCTCCATGGCCATCAGGACGCGGGCGATCAAATGGGTCAGGCCCTGCACCGTCGCAGCCTCGCGGTCATGGTCCTCGGGGCTGACCTGAAACACCTTCAGCCCCAGCGCGCGGCGGCAGAAGGCGGCGACGCGGCGGGCGTCTTTCGCCCCCCGCACCTCGCACACGGCGATCCGCAGGCCCGCGATGCCGTCCTTGCCGCTCTGTGGTCCGAACAGGGGATGGGTGCCGACGACCCGCACGCCGGGCGGCAGCAGGGCGTTCATCGCCTGCGCCGGCTTCACCTTGACCGAGCCCACGTCGATGACCAAGGCGTCGGGCCTCAGGTGCGGGCCGATGGCGACCAGTGTCGCATCCAACGCCTCGACCGGCACGGCTAGCACCACCGTGGGACAGGCGGCAGCGGTCGCCAGATCGGTCAGGGTCGCGAGGCCCTCGTCATCCTTCGCCGCCGGATCATGCGCCAGGATCTCGAAGCCGGCCGACAGATGCCGCGCCGTCAGCCGCCCGAAGGCGCCGAAGCCGATCAGGCCGAGCCTCTCCCTCACAGCGTCTCCATGAACCGCACCGGCCGCCCGTGCGCCGATCCGATCAGTTCGCCGTCCTTCATCACCACCCGACCGCGCACGATCGTCGCCATCGGCCAACCTGTCGCCTCCACCCCATCGAACGGGGTCCAGCCGCAGCGCGTCGCCTGCTGTTCATGGGTGATCGTCCGCTTGGCCTTCAGATCGACAATGGTCAGGTCAGCGTCATAGCTGACGGCCATCCGCCCCTTGTTGGCCGTGCCGAACACTCGCTGCGCGCCCGCAGAAGTCAGGTCGATGAAGCGCTCCAGCGACAGCCGCCCATTGGCCACATGGGTCAGCATCAGCGGCACCAGCGTCTGCACCCCCGGCATGCCAGACGGCGAGGCCGGATAGGGTTTGGCTTTTTCTTCCTTCGTGTGCGGCGCATGGTCAGAGCCCAGCACGTCGGCCACGCCCTGCTGCATCCCCCACAGCCACAGCGCGTCCACGTGCTCCTGCGACCGGATCGGCGGGTTCATCTGGGCATAGCTGCCTAGCCGCTCATAGGCTTCCGGTCCGACCAGGGTCAGATGCTGGGGCGTGATCTCGACGGTGGCGACATCCTTGTGGAAGCGCAGATATTCCATCTCGTCCCTGGTCGTGACGTGCAGCACATGGATGCGCGCGCCCGTCTCCTGGGCCAGGCCGACCAGGCGGCGGGTCGAGCGGATGGCGCTTTCGGCGTCGCGGACCTCGGGGTGGCTGGTCCAGTCGCCGGTGCGGGCCAGGCC
>NZ_JAELUF010000102.1 GCF_016429195.1 Brevundimonas sp. ASV9 | reverse complement strand
GGGCCCAGGCTGTCGCGCCGGCCGATGTCCACGCCGTGATACAGGCCCGTCAGCTCGAACGGATCCTCGATCTCCATCTCCGCCAGCGTCGCCTCGTCGGCGAAGTCGTCGATGCGGATGACCACCTCGCCCGCCGCGTCTTTGAACGGTCCGGGCAGGGCGTCGAACGCCTGTTGCGCCAGGCGGGCGAAGTCATCGAGGGAGGGGGCGATCGGGTCGGTCATGTCCGCGATATCGCCGTCCCGATGCGCTGCCGCAACGGGGCGCGATGACGCGATTACGAGACTGCCGCTTTTTCGCGCGCTTGGAGTATGGTTAGCGAATCGGGGCTGAGACTCTTCTCCAGGGACACGAATGGCCGAGGCCGACATCGCCTATGTCGCCACAGCGGGCGCAGCCGGACTGGCCATGGCCGTCAGCGCCTGGGCCTTGCTGCTGCGTGGGCGGTTGCATGAGACCGCCGTCGCCGCCGAGCGCGAGCGGACCGAGGCCCTGGCTGACCTCAGCCGCCATGACGCCATGCTGCGCGCCTTCGACGACGTCAGCCTGGCCCTGACGCCGGACGGGCAGGCCGCCGGTCTCCCGATCGGTTCGGCCGAACTGATCGCGCGGCTGGCGGGTGAAGACGCCGAGGCCGGGGCCGCCGTCCTGAACAAGCTCCGGATCACCCACGGCGCCCTGATCGACGGCCTGGTTCACGAAGGTCAGGCGTTCGAAGGTCTGGTCGCGCTGGACGATGTGGAGCCCTGGCGGATCGAGGGCCGGGTTGCGGGCGGTTCCGCCTGGCTGCGGCTGTCGCCTGCCTCGCGCTTCACCCTGACCGGGGCGGATGCGACCGAAAGCGGCCTGGCCCTTCTGGGCGACGCCTCGCCCACCCCGACCTGGGTCGTGGACGGGACCGGCAAACTGGCCTGGGCCAACCGCGCCTGGCTGAACGAAACCAATGCCGAAAGCATCGACGACGCCGCCGAAAAGGGCGTGTCCTTCGATCGCGGCGCCGACGCCCTGGTTGCCGAGGCCGCGCGTCTGGGCGTGCGCCAGGAGGGCTTCCGCTGGACGACCGGCGGGGGCGCACGCCGCGCCTGGCGCATCATCGCAGAGCCGGCGGGCGGCGGCGCCGTCACCGCCTTCGCCATCGAGGTGACCGAGGCGGAAGAGACGCGCGACACCCTGCGCCGCCACGTCGACGCCCATGACGAGACGCTGAACCACCTGGCCGACGCCGTCGCCATCTTCGGCCCGCAAAAGCGGCTGGCCTTCCACAACACCGCCTTCCAGACCCTGTTCGACATCGACGCGGCCTGGCTCGACGAACGTCCGACCCATGCCGAACTGCTTGACCGTCTGCGCCAGCGCCGCAGCCTGCCGGAGGTCGTCGACTACGCCGGATGGAAGGCGCGGGAGCTTGAGTTCTACGGCGCGTCGGAGGCCTCGCCGGACGACAGCTGGTCCCTGCCGGACGGGCGTACCCTGCGCGTCGTGCGCCAGCCGCACCCGCTGGGCGGCATTCTGCTGATCTTCTCGGACATCACCGACGAGCTGAAGCTGCGCAGCCGCTTCAACGCCCAGATCCAGGTCCAGCGCGCGACGCTGGACAAGCTGAACGACGCGGTCGCCGTGTTCGGCTCGGATGGGCGACTGCGGCTGCACAATGAGGCGTTCGAGACCTTCTGGAACCTGTCAGCGGACAAGATCGCGACGGCCTCGGACTTCGACGCCCTGGCCGAACTGTGCAAGGCCGTGCTGCCCGATCCCGCCCTGTGGCTGGGGCTGAAGGCGCGCGTCGCTGATCCCGATCCCGAAAGTCGCGTCGCGATCTCGGGCGAGGGCCGGACCGTGGACGGTCGCGTCGCCGCATGGCAGACCCGCCCCCTGCCGGACGGCGCGACCTTGGTCGCCTTCTCGGACGTGACGGCCCGACGCGGGCTGGAGCAGGCGTTGGTGCAGCGCGAACAAGCCCTGGCCGAAAGCCAGGCGCTGAAGCGCGAGTTCGTGGGCAGCGTCTCCTATGAGCTGCGCACGCCGCTGACGACCATCGTCGGCTATTCCGAACTGCTGGAGACGATGGGCGACCTGCCCGAGCGCAGCCGCCAGCACGCAGGCGCCATCCGCATCGCCGCCAGCCAACTGGCCCGCTCCATCGACGACGTGTTGGACATGGCCCAAATCGACGCCGGCGAGATGGAGCTGTCGCTGGGCGATCTGCGGGTCTGCGACCTGCTGAGCCAGGCCGCCGAAAAGGTCCGGGCGCGGGTCGAGGGGCGCGGCGCGACACTCACCGTTTCCTGTCCCGCCGATCTCAAACCCATCCGCGCCGATGAACACCGCATCGGCCAGGCGCTGGATCATCTGCTGGAGAATGCGGCGCGCGCCGTGTCCGAAGGCGGGGCGGTCGAGCTGAAGGCCGAGACCGGCCCGTCTGAAATCCGCCTGACGGTGTCCGACACCGGGCGCGGCATCCCCTATCACCTGCAGGCCCACGTCTTCGACCGCTTCGTGCGGCGCGAGCGCGGCGGTCCCGGCGTGGGGCTGGCCCTGGTCAAGGCCCTGGTCGAACTGCACGGCGGCTGGGCCGAGGTCGAAAGCGAGCCAGGCAAGGGCGCCGCCTTCATCATGCATCTGCCGCTGGGCGCCGCGACCACCGCCGCCGCGCCCGAGCTTCAGCTGGAACTCTAGCGCCGCGACGCCTTCGAGGCGTCCCGCGCCGGGCCGAACTCGGCGCCGGCGTTCCATTCCGGCCACTGATCGCCGTCCGCCAACTCGCGACCGACGGCGTAGATGAGGGCGACATCGGCGGCGGCGGCGTCCATCGTCCAGGTCGAGTCCCATTCGTCCGTGGGCTGATGATAGCGGTTCTGGACGTAGTCGCGGCTGGCCGCGCTGGCGCCGGTGAAGCCCGCCGCAGGGAACAGGGCCGGCACGCCCTTCAGCGCCAGCGGAAAATGGTCCGAACGATAGAAGGCCCCGGCCTGGGGGGCCGGATCGGCGATCAGGGTGCGGCCCGTCTCGGTCGCATGGCGCGCCAGAATGTCGTCCAGTTGGTTCTTGCCCTTGCCGATGACGACGACGTTCGGGTCGATCTCGGTCCCCGGCAACAGGCTGTCGACATTGATGTTGGCGACCGTGGTCTCCAGCGGCCAGACCGGATTGGCGGCGTAATAGGTCGAGCCCAAGAGGCCCGCCTCTTCGCCCGACCAGGCGGCGAAGACGACCGATCGTTTCGGGCGCGGACCTTCGGCGAAGGCGTGGGCCAGTTCCAGCAGGGCCGCGACGCCAGTCGCATTGTCCACCGCTGCATTATAGATCTTGTCGCCCTGGGCGTTCGGCGTGCCGACGCCGTAGCCGTCCCAATGGGCGCCGTACATGACGGTTTCGTCCGGGCGTTCGGAGCCGGGAATGCGGGCGATGACGTTCTTGGTCTCCACCTTGTCGGCGATCTGGCCGAAGTCGACGCTCATCGTCAGGCCGGGCAGGACGACGGGCTTGAAATCGGCGCTGCGCGCGCTGTCCTTCAGGGCGGCGAAATCCAGGCCGGCGGCGGTGAACAGCTCTTCCACCTTGGCGCGCTGAATCCAGCCCTGGAACGCCCCGCGTTCGGCGTCGGGGTTGGCGCGCACGATGTCGAACTTGGGCGCGGCCGATGAGTTCTGCAGCGTCGACCAAGGATAGCCCGCGCCGGCCGTCTCATGCACCACCAGCACGCCCGCCGCACCGCGACGGCCCGCCTCCTGGAACTTGTAGGTCCAGCGGCCATAGAAGGTCATGGCGTTCCCGTCGAACTTGCCTGCGACCGGGTCGCCGTCGGGCGCCTGGAAGTCGGGATCGTTGACCAGGACGACGATGACCTTGCCGCGAACGTCCAAGTCCTTGAAATCGTCCCACTGACGCTCGGGCGCCGTGGCGCCGTAGCCGACGAAGACGACAGGCGCGTCGGTCACCGTGATGTGGTTGGTCGGCCGGTCGCTGGATACCAGGACATCGGGACCGCGCTCCAGGCTGATGGTCTTGCCGCCGACGGTCGCGGCGACGGTGGCCGGACCGTCCTGGCGCGTGCGCGACAGATGGGCGACCTGCACGAAGGCGCCGTCCGGCCCACCGCCCTCGGCCCCTGCGGCTTTGAACTGTTCGACCAGCCAGGCGACGGTCTTTTCCTCGCCGGCCGAGGCGGGGGCGCGGCCTTCAAAATCGTCGGACGCCAGAACCCGAACCGACTCATTCATCCGCGCGGCGTCGATGTTCGGCGCCGTCTCCTGCGCGAGGGCCGGGGAGTAGGCCATCATCAGGGCCAGGATGGAAACAGCGGGGAGGGCGTGGCGCATCGGATACTCCTGATCGAACTGCGCGACCCTGCCTTTCTCAGTCCCGACTGTCGAGCCAGTCGATGACGCCCTCGGCCGCGACGATGGCGGAGGCGAAGCTGGCCTGAAGCAGATAGCCGCCGGTCGGCGCCTCCCAATCCAGCATCTCGCCCGCGACGAAGACGCCCGGTCGCGCGACCAGCATCAGCCGTTCGTCCACGCCGTCCAGTATGACGCCGCCCGCTGAGGAAATCGCCCGTTCCAGTCCTTGAACGCCGGTAAGGGTCAGCGGCACGGCCTTGATCCGCTCGGCCAAGGCCCGAGGCGAGGCGGGCAGGGGACCAGCCTCATACAGCAGGGCGACGGCGGCCGGCTCCAGTCCGACCACCTTGCGCAGATGGTTCGACAGGCTGGCCTTGCCGCGTGGCTTCGACAGGCGGTCGGTCAATTTTCCGACCGCCACATCGGGCTTCAGGTCGATCTGGATCTCGGCGCGCCCCGCCGTCTCGACCGTCGTCCTCAGCGCCGCAGACAGCGCATAGATGGCGCCGCCCTCGATGCCGTAGCGGGCGATCATCGCCTCGCCCCGCGCCGTCCGCTCGCCATGGGTGACAGAGACGCCTTTCAGCGGCTGGCCCGCGAACCGATCACGGAACAGCGCCGACCAGGCCACATCAAAGCCGACATTGGCCGGCCGGAACGGCGACACGGCGGCGCCCTGCGCTTGGAGCCACGGCGTCCAGGCCCCGTCCGAACCCAGGCGCGGCCAGCTGGCGCCGCCCAAAGCCAGGACCACGGCGTCGGGCCGTTCCAGCCGCTCGCCCTCCGGCGTCTCGAACGTCAGCGCGCCGTCGCGCCAACCGGTCCAGCGCGAGCGCGTGCGGATCTGCACGCCCTGCGCTTCCAGCCGCGCGAGCCAGGCCCGCACCAGGGGCGACGCCTTCATGGCCTTCGGAAACACCCGCCCGCTTGAGCCGACGAAGGTTTCCTGCCCGAGGGCCTCGACCCAGGCGGTCAGGTCGGCAGGCGTGAACCGATCGATCCAGGCGGCGGCCGTCGGCTGGGCGGGACCATAGCGGGTCATGAACCGGTCCAGCGGTTCCGAATGGGTCAGGTTCAGCCCGCCGCGCCCGGCCATCAGCAGCTTGCGGGCCACGGACGGCATCCGGTCGTGCACCACGACCGTCGCCCCTGCCTGCGCCAACCGTTCGGCCGCCATCAGTCCTGCGGGACCGGCGCCGATCACATGAACCTGACGGGGCGATGTCATCATCGGCCCGCTTTGCCCGGTTGCTGTCGCGCTGGCTATAGGCGGCGTCATCGCTATGTTCCCGACCATGAGCGTTGCCTTCACCCGCGAAGAAGATCTGGAAGCCACCGCCGCCGACCTGGCGGACCGCCCGATCTCGCCCCATCCCAATCTGGTCACGCCCGAGGGGCTCGCCGCGATCGAGGCCGAACTGGCCTCGGCCCGCGCCGCCTATACCGCCGCCCAGGTGCAAGGTTCGATCGAGAGCGACCGCACCGCCATGGCCCGCGCGACGCGGGACCTGCGCTACTGGTCCGCCCGGCGCGCCTCGGCCCAGTTGGTCGAGCCCACCGAGGACGACGGGGCCGTACGTTTCGGGGGTTCGGTCTCCATCGAGCGCGAGGACGGGCGCGCCCAGACCTGGCGCATCGTCGGCGAGGACGAGGCCGATCCGGCCGCAGGCTCGGTCAGCCATGTCTCGCCCCTTGCCCGCGCCGTCATGGGCAAGCGGGTCGGCGACGAGGTGACGGTGGCCGGTCAGTCGGCCGAGATCGTCGCGGTCGGCTAGACCTCAGTTCTGGGTGTCGTCGTCGCCCAGCATATCCCGCATCATGTCCAGGATCAGCTTCTGCTTGCGCGCCGGCAGGCGTGGCGCCAGGCGGGTGATCTCGACGCTGGTCTTGGTGGGGCGATGCTCGGGGTCGAAGGCGGGCGCCTCTTCGGCGACCCCGACCGTCGCGCTGCTGTAGCCGTCGAAGAAGAAGGGAATGCCGACCTTCATGAACTCGGCCATCTCGAACAGTTTCGAGGCCGAGACGCGGTTCGTGCCCTTTTCGTACTTCTGCACCTGTTGGAAGCTGACGCCGACGGCCTTGGCCAGGGCGGTCTGGGTCAGGCCGAGGTCGAGACGTTTTTCCTGAACGCGACGGCCGACATGGCGATCGACGGGGTGCGGATCCTCGTCCTTTTCACGCGCCATCGCCGTCACCCTTCACCTAGATCGCTACTCGACTTCCCCGGACCCTAGATCGCCGAACCGACGGCCACAAGGACAGGATGAACGTTGTTAGCATTGAGAAAAAGAACAGGAAATCGCCAAATCGACCGTAGGGCGTGACGCCCGTCGGACGGGGCAGGGGGGCGTCGATGACGCCCATGACGCCGGGCTCCAGCCGCTGACCCTGCACGATCCGGCCCCACGGGTCGATCATGGCCGAAATGCCGGTCGGCGTGGCTCGCGCGATGGGCAGGCCGGTCTCGATCGCGCGATAGCTGGCCAGGTTCAGATGTTGGCGCGGACCCGAGGTCGCGCCGAACCAGGCGTCGTTGGATGCATTGACGATCCACTCTGGCCGTCCGGCCGCGCCGGGCGTGAAGCCGGGATAAAGGCTCTCGTAACAGATCAGCACCTGGGCCGGGGGAGCGCCCGGAACCGAAATCGGGGCCGGCGTCGGTCCGGCGGAAAAGTCGCTGGGCATGTGCACCAGGCTGCGCAGGCCGATGGAGGTCATGATCGACCCCAAGGGGAGGTATTCGCCGAACGGCACCAGCCGGTGCTTGTCGTAGACGGCGGCGACCCGAAGACCCGCTCCGCCTTCGTCGGCCAGAGCGAACAGGCTGTTGTAATAGCGCGCGCCCTCGGGCGCGGTCAGGTCCGGCTCGCCGCGCGCCAGACCCATCAGCAAGGTCTGTCCGGGACGCAGGGCGCCCGCGATGGCCTGGGCGTCGGCGGAGGCGAAGACGTCGTTGGCCGAGGCGGGCAGGGCGCCTTCGGGCCAGACCACGACGTTGGGTGCACGCGCCGCCGCCTGACCCGTCAGGGCGACATAGCGATCGACGATAGAGCGATAGGCCTCGGGCGACCATTTGGTCTCCTGCTTCACATCGGCCTGAACCAGGCGGACGACCGTGTCGGTCAACTGAAGGTCCGATTGCGCCAGCCTGACGGCGCCAAACCCGCCGACGGCGACCAGGGCCAAGGCGCCCAGGCCTGCAGAGATCAGGCGGCTGCGCTTCTCGCCCGGCCCGATCAAAGGCGCGAAAGCCGCTGTGGCCGCGACCGTGACCAGGCTCAGCCCATAGACGCCGACGACCGAGGCGAACTGGGACATGCCGCCGCCCGCGCGCCAGGTCGCGCCGGCCGGGTTCCACGGAAAGCCGGTCAGCACATGGCCGCGCAACCATTCGGCCGCACAGAACAGGGCGGCGAACAACAGCACCCGCACGGCGCCCAACGGCGCGAACCGACGATAGAGGGCGCAGGCCGTCCCCCAGAACAGACCCAGACCCGCCGGCAGCAGACTGGCCGCGAACGGCGCCATCCACGCCTGTTCGGGATTGACGAAAAACGCCTCGGCCACCCACCAGCAGCCGACGAAGAAATAGGCGAAACCCGCCAGCCACCCCATCCAGAAGGCGCCGCGCATCGTGTCGGACCGCTCCGACAGGATCATCAGCAGCGGATAGCCCAAAAGCCCGATCAGCACGCCGAACGGCGGATGGGCGAAGGCCGTCCCGGCGCCGGCCAGCAGCGCCAGAACGATGCGGATCAGCCGCCATGTCAGGGCACGCTTCCTGTCGGGCAGGGCGCGGATCGGGGCCGCGAAACGGTCCAGCAGGGCGTCGGGGAACATCGGGTCAGTCCTGCTCGGCGAGATAGGGGTCGGCGACGCCGATCTGGGCCAGGATTTCGCGCTCCGCGGCCTCCATCTCCTCGGCCTCGGCGTCGTCTTCGTGGTCGCGACCCAAGAGGTGCAGCACGCCGTGGACGACCAGATGGCTCAGATGATCGGCCAGGATCTTGCCCTGCGCCTCGGCCTCGGCCGCGCAGACGCCGTAAGCCAGAACGATGTCGCCCAGATGCGGAAACGCGTTCTCCGGCGCCGGGAAGGACAGGACATTGGTCGGCTTGTCCTTGTCGCGAAACCGGCCGTTCAGTTCGCGCACGGCGGCGTCGTCAGTCAGCAGGACGACGATGTCGCCCTCCACCGTGCCCAGCGCGGCCTGCGCGGCGCGTTCGACGACGGCCTCGGCACCTGGCAGGGCGCTGGACCAGGCCTCGGCCTCGAATTCAATCTCGATCATGCGGGGTCTTCGAGGTCCGGGGCGGGGCGTCCGCGCGCGGCGTCGGCGTCATAGGCGCGCACGATCCGCTCGACCATGGCGTGACGCACCACGTCGGAAGCCTCGAACTTCAGGATGCCGACGCCCTGAACCCCGTCCAGGATCCGCAGGGCGTGAGCCAGACCGGAGTCGCGCGGGTTCAGCAGGTCGATCTGCGACGGGTCGCCCGTGACCACCATCCGCGCGCCCTCGCCCAAGCGCGTCAGCACCATCTTCATCTGCAGGCGGCTGGTGTTCTGAGCCTCATCGACGATGACGAAGGCGTGGCTGAGCGTGCGGCCGCGCATGAATGCGATCGGGGCGGCTTCGATCTCGCCCTTGTCGCGGCGACGCTGCACGTCCTCGGCGCCCAGAATGTCGTTCAGCGCCTCCCAGATCGGCGCCAGATAGGGATCGACCTTTTCGTTCAGATCGCCGGGCAGGAAGCCCAGCTTCTCGCCCGCCTCGACCGCGGGACGGGTGATGACCAACCGGTCCACCTGCCCCCGCCGCAGCAGCGATGCGCCATAGGCCGCCGCCAAAAAGGTCTTGCCGGTGCCCGCCGGGCCGACGCCGAAGCTCAGTTCGCACCGTCCCAGCATGTCCAGATAGGCGGCCTGCGCCTTGGTCTTGGGCACGATGGCGCCGCGCTTGCCGCCCGGCAGCGACACGCCCGCCGCCGCCATGCCGGGCGTGCCGCGACCGCCGCGCGCCTGGCCCAGGGC
>NZ_JAELUF010000960.1 GCF_016429195.1 Brevundimonas sp. ASV9 | reverse complement strand
AGAAGGCTTGGATGTTGACGGTCAGCTGGCCTTCATAGGCGCCGGCGAGCAGCGACTTGGACGGAACGGGGATGTTCACGTTCAGGGCCATGGCCGACTTCCAGGCGCCGTGGCTGGCGCTGGTGGAGTTGGCGTTGGCGGCCAGGTTGATGTAGTTGCCGTTGGTCGCGGCGGCCGTGGAGCCGACGGCGCCGGCGGTGTAGGTGCCGGTGACCGAGTAAGGCAGGTTGGCCTGGAAGACGTTGGAGTCGTAACCGGCGCCCGAGTTGTTCACCAGGCCACGGATGTCGTTCTTGGACACGGTGACGGTGTTCGAGGTGTTGCAGCCGGCCA
>NZ_JAELUF010000959.1 GCF_016429195.1 Brevundimonas sp. ASV9 | reverse complement strand
GGATGGCGAAGCGCAGGCCCTGGTCCATCGCGATCGGGGTGATCAGCTCGACGTTCAGCTCGGCGTTGTCGCCCGGCATGATCATCTCGACGCCTTCCTTCAGCTGAACGATGCCGGTCACGTCCGTGGTGCGGAAGTAGAACTGCGGGCGATAGTTCGTGAAGAACGGGGTGTGACGACCGCCCTCTTCCTTGGTCAGGATGTAGGCTTCGGCCAGGAACTTGGTGTGCGGGGTGATGGAGCCCGGCTTGCACAGCACCTGGCCGCGCTCGACGTCTTCACGCTTGGTGCCGCGCAGCAGCACGCCGACGTTGTCGCCCGCTTGACCCTGGTCCAGCA
>NZ_JAELUF010000101.1 GCF_016429195.1 Brevundimonas sp. ASV9 | reverse complement strand
GGTCCACGCCCTTTCGATCAAGGCGCTGACGCCGGAGGAGGCTGGCTGAGCGAAAGAACTGCGTTCACATCGTCTTAGAACCTTCGTCTTAGCGTCATGCGACCAAACAGAACGTGGGGATCTGGGCTTATGGTGGAATCAGACGGCGTCGCGAAGGCGCTCGAAGGCGAGCAACGCGCCGGAGATGCGGCCCAGGCGCTGACCGCCATCCTGCAGACGCAGTATCTCCGCTACATGATCATCGCCTCGTGGGGCGTGGGTCTTCTCGGCACCGTCGGCTTGTGGCCGGCGCTTCTCTGGTTCGGCGGCACCCTGGCGGCCGGGTCGCTGCGGGGAATCGTCGAACATCGCCTGAGCCATCGCGTCGGCACCAACTGGGGCGTGATCTTCCCGATCGTGGCGACGGTGACGACCGGCGCCTGGGCTATTGCGCCTCTGATGGCGTGGTTCTCGCCCACTGAGTTCGGACGGCCCCTGGCCCTCGCCCTGCTGATTTCCGGCTATGTGCTGGTCTTCGCCCAGCTTCGCAGCTCGCCGCGTCAGGCCCTGATCATCTCTTCGCCCTACGGCGCGGCGGCGACGATCATTCTGTTTAGCCTGTGGGGCACCAACGCCTTCTGGTCGATGCTCGCGGTCCTGCCGTTCACGGCGGCGGGTTTGTTCGTGCTGGTGACCATGACTCTGCTGCGCGAAGACCGCATTCGGGCCTTCCAGTCGCATCAGGCGCATCTGATCGAGGAACTGGAAGCGGCCCGCGACAAGGCCAACGCCGCCAATGACGCCAAGTCGAACTTCCTGGGCGTGATCTCGCACGAACTGCGCACCCCGATGAACGGCGTGCTGGGCGCGGCCCAACTGCTCAGCGCAACGCGACTGGAGACGACGCAGCGCGAGTATCTGTCGATCATCCGCAACTCTGGCGACAATCTGTTGTCGCTGCTGAACGACATCCTCGACATGACCAAGATCGAGGCCGGCAAGATGAACTTCGAGGTCGTCGATATCGTCATCGACGGCCTGAACAAGCGCATCACCGGCCCCTTCGAGGCCCAGGCCGAAGCCAAGGGCCTGACGTTCGTCACGACCGTGGAAGGCGACATCCCGACGGTGGTGCGCGGCGATCCGCTGCGCGTCTGCCAGGTGGTGCAGAACCTACTGTCCAATGCGGTCAAGTTCACCGAGGCCGGCGAGATCCACTATCTCGTGCGCGGACACCGTGTATCGGATCAGCGCGTACGGTTCGAATTCGTCGTCCAGGACAGCGGCGCAGGGATTGCGGCGGCCGATCTGGAGCGGCTTTTCATGCCCTTCACCCAGGTCGACACCTCGTCGACGCGGCGCTTTGGCGGGACGGGTCTCGGCCTGACCATCGCGCGACGCATGGCCAACATCATGGGCGGCGACATCACCGTGACGTCCAAGCTCGCCGAGGGCTCGTGCTTCACCCTGGAAATCGAGGCCGAGGTCGTGGAATGGGCCAAGCCCGTCGCGGCGGCCGAGGTTCATGCCGAGATTGAAGGCGGCGAATCGCTGCGTGTCCTGGTGGTCGAGGACCACCCGGTGAACCGCATGATCCTGGAGGCCTGGATGAGCTCGGCCAGCCACATCACCTCGACGGCCGAGAACGGTCAGGTCGCGGTGGATATCGCCAAGGATCAACAGTTCGACCTGATCATCATGGATGTGAACATGCCGGTGATGGACGGACTGACCGCGACCCGCATGATCCGCCAGGGCGGCCAGAACGCCGGCACCCCAATCGTGGTCCTGTCGGCCTCGGCGCGTCATGAGGATCACGAAGCCGGTCTTCAGGCGGGCGCTGACGCCTATCTGAACAAGCCGATCGATTTCGGCGCCTTGGCCGCCCTGATGGGCCGTGTCAGCGGCGGTCGCGACGCGGTCGCGCAGATGGCGCTGCCATCGTCGGAGGCCTCCGTCGCCGCCTGATTGCGGCGATCCTGTGTTCCCGACATGAACCTAGCCCGAGGACGCCGGTTCAGGCGCGCCTCAGTCGCCGTGCTCCATAACTGCACCCAAGCCGATGATCTTCGGCGCAGATGGAGACACGATCATGAAGAAGATCCTGACCACCGCAATCGCTTCGGTCATGGCCGCCGGCGCGCTGGGCGCTGCGGGCGCAGCTTCGGCTCAGCCCGTACCGCCGCACGGCCCGCATGGTCCCGCCGCTCGTCACGGTCCGGGTCCTGACCACTACGATCGTCGGGACTATCGCCAGGATCGCCGCGACTATCGCCGCGAGCTGCGTGAGGATCGTCGCGACTATCGCCAGCAGCAACGCGCCTATGAACGCTGGCAGCGTGCGGAACGTCGCTACAACGCCCCGCGCTATGTCCCGCCGCGCGGCTATGCGGTTCGGACCTGGAGCTATGGTCAACGGATGCCGTCCTACTACCGCACCAACGCCTATGTGGTGAACGACTACAACCGCTATGGCCTGCGCGCGCCGCCCCGTGGCTATCAATACGTCCGCAGCGGTAATGACGTGGTGCTCGCCGCCGTCGCAGGCGGCCTGATTACCGCCGTGATCGCCGGCCTGTTCAACTGATCCGTCAAGGATTTGAGATGCGCCCCGGAGGGAAACCTCCGGGGCGTTTTTCGTTCTGAACAGGACGGCGACGCTTCCGGCGCCCAAGATGGATGACGATGCGCGCCTTCGCCGAGCTTCTGGACCGCCTGTCCCTGACGGCTTCGCGCAATGCGAAGCTGGTGCTGGTGCGCGACTATCTGAGAGCGACGCCCGATCCGGATCGGGGTTGGGCGCTGGCGGCCCTGACCGGCGACCTGACGTTCGACGCGGCCAAGCCGGCCATGATCCGAAAGGCGGTCGAGGGCCGGGTCGACAGCGTGCTGTTCGGCTGGTCCTACGACTATGTGGGCGATCTGGCGGAGACGGTGGCCCTGATCTGGCCCGTGACGCCGGACCATCGGCCGAACCGCGAGCCCGAGTTGGCCGAGGTCGTGGAGACGCTGCGGACGGCGACGCGGACCGAGGTGCGCGGCCTTCTGGAAGGCTGGCTGGATGCGTTGGAGCCGAAAGGGCGCTGGGCGCTGCTGAAGCTGATGACCGGGGCCTTGCGCGTGGGCCTGTCGGCGAGGCTGGCCAAGACGGCGGCGGCGATGATGCGCCCGGATGCGGTGATGGCGCCGCCTTCGCCGGACGGCGACGAGGCGCAGACGACGCTGGAGGCGTTGGATGCCGCTGCCATCGAGGAGGTCTGGCACGCGGTCGAGCCGCCCTACGCCGACCTGTTCGCCTGGCTAGAGGGCAGGGCGGAGCGGCCCAGCCCGGATGCGCCCGGCCGGTTCCGACCCGTCATGCTGGCCGTCGCCATCGATGAAGCGGTCGATCTGCCCAAACTGTCGCCGGCCGACTATGCGGCTGAATGGAAGTGGGACGGCATCCGGGTTCAGGCGGTGCTGGAGGGCGAGGTCCGCAAACTCTATTCCCGCACCGGCGACGAGATTTCGGGCTCCTTTCCCGATGTGATGGACGCCCTGGCGTTCGAAGGCGCGATCGATGGCGAGCTGATCGTGTGGCGCGACGGGGCGGTCGCGCCGTTCGGGGACCTTCAGCAGCGGCTGAATCGCAAGTCGGTGGACGCCAAAGCGATGCAGGCCTTTCCGGCGGCCGTGGTCGCCTATGACCTGCTGGCCCAGGACGGCGAGGACCTGCGCAGCCTGCCGCTGCGCGAGCGTCGGGCGCGCCTGGAGGCCCTGGTCAATGGTCATACCGGCGAGCGACTGCATCTGTCGCCGGTGGTCGATTATGCGGATTGGGATCAGTTGGCGCGGTTGCGAGCCGATCCACCGGTCGGGGCGGCGGCAGAGGGGCTGATGCTGAAACGCTGGGACAGCCCCTATCTGGCGGGGCGACCCAAGGGGCCGTGGTTCAAATGGAAGCGTGACCCGCACGTCATCGACGCCGTCCTGATGTACGCTCAGCGCGGGCACGGCAAACGCTCGAGCTTCTATTCCGATTACACCTTCGGCGTCTGGACGCCGGAAGGCGCGCTGACGCCGGTCGGCAAGGCCTATTTCGGCTTCACCGACGAAGAGTTGAAGCAGCTCGACAAGTTCGTGCGCGATCACACCATCGACCGGTTCGGGCCCGTGCGGTCGGTGCGGGCCGAGCGGGATTTCGGCTTGGTGCTGGAGATCGCCTTCGAGGGGCTGAATCGTTCGACCCGGCACAAGTCCGGCGTAGCCATGCGCTTCCCGCGCGTCAGCCGCATTCGCTGGGACAAGCCGGCGCGAGAGGCCAACACCATCGACGATGTGATGGACCTGCTGGACGCCATCGAAAGCGGCGGCGGGCGGATCGCAAAGGCCTGAATCGGGCTTTCGGGGGTTCCAATCGTCGCGTCAGGCGTTAGACCCGACCTCATGTCTCTGCCTCTTTCCAACGAAGTCGCCGACGCGGTGGCCGCGAGCCGTAAGGCCGTTTCGATTGACGCCGCCATGATCGCCAAGCTGACCGACATGGCGGGCGATTTCGCGATCAACCTGACCATCGCTATCCTGATCTTCGTCGCCACCGTGTTTATGGCGAAGTGGGCGGCGGGCGCAGCGCGCAGAACCCTGTCGCGGGTGCGCGGCTTCCGACATGACCCGACCGTCCTGAGTTTCGCGGTGCAGGTGGTGCGTGTTGTGGTGATCATCATCGGCATGATCGCCGTGCTGCAGCGGCTGGGCGTTCAAACGACCTCGATAATCGCGGTGCTGGGCGCCGCGTCCTTGGCGGTGGGCCTGGCGTTGCAGGGCACACTGTCGAACGTGGCGTCGGGGATCATGCTGCTGGTGCTGCGGCCCTACCGGGTCGGCGACGTCGTCGATGTCGGCGGGATGAGCGGCACGGTGCAGCGACTGGACCTGTTCACGACCCAACTTTCCAACGCCAATAACCACAAGATCGTCATTCCGAACTCCAAGGTCCTGAGCGACCCGCTGACCAATCTGACCGGCCAGCAGACGCGCCGGATCGAGATCAACTTCACGGTCGGCTATGGCGACGATCTGAACCAGGCGCGTTGCGTGCTGGCGGATATGGCCGCCGCGCACGACAAGGTGCTGCACGATCCCCATCCCTGGACCGGCGTGACGGGCCTGCTGGATAGCTCGGTTCAGGTGACGCTGCACGCCTGGGTCAAGGTCGGCGACTGGTGGCAGACCCAGGCCGATCTGATGCAGGGCGGCAAGGAGGCGCTGGACGCCGCCGGGATCGAGATTCCGTTCCCGCATCAGGTCGCCGTGCCCTATGGCGATGAGGATGTGGTGCCGGTCGTGCGCGTCCGCACGGTCGAAGACGATACGGCCGATCTGAAGGCGACGAACCGTTGATGCGTTACGATTTCGGCTCCGACAACACCGCCGGCATGGCGCTGAGCGCCATCGAAGGCCTGGTGCGCGCCAACAAGGGGTTCGCTCGCGCCTATGGCGCAGACGAGGTCACCGCCCGCGCCGCCGACCAGATTCGCCAGCGTCTGGATGCGGACGCCGAGGTGCGTTTTGTATTCAGTGGGACGGCGGCCAACGCCATCGCCCTGTCGATGCTGGCCCAACCCTATGAGGCGGTGCTGGCGCACCATGCGGCGCACATCTGCACCGACGAGACGGGGGCGCCGGGCTTCTTCGGTCACGGCGTCGGCCTGATCGGGCTGCCGGGATTCTCGGGCAAGATCGATCCATTGGCCCTGCAGGCGCAGTTGGGCGAACCCGAAGTCGGGCATCGTCAGCCGCCCGCCGCCCTGTCGCTGACCCAGGCTACGGAGTATGGCTCGGTCTATACCGAGGAAGAGCTGCGTCATCTGATCGAACCGGCCAAGGCGCTGGGCTACGGCGTTCACATGGACGGCGCGCGCCTGACCAATGCGGTCGCCGCCGGTTTCGACCTGAAGGACATTCCGCGTCTGGGCGTGGACGTGCTGGTGTTCGGCGGGGCCAAGGCAGGCGCCAACTGCGCCGAGGCGATCGTGCTGTTCGACAAGAGCCTGGCGCGGCGACTGGACAACCGTCTGAAACAGGCGGGCCAGACGTCGTCCAAGACGCGGCTGCTGTCGGGGCCGATGCTGGGCTTGCTGGAAAGCGGCGATTGGGAATCGGGCGGCGCCCACGCCAATCTGATGGCGCAGCGACTGGCGGCCGGCATCGCGGGGCGGTCGCCCTTCGTCCTGGCCCATCCGGTGGAGGCGAACGCCGTCTTCGTGCGGATGCCGCCAGAGGCGCACGCGCGCCTGAACGAAATGGGCTGGGCCTGCTACGCCTTCGATGACGGTTCCGTGCGCTTCGTCTGCTCGTGGGCGACGCAGGAAGCGGCCGTGGACGAGTTGATCGAGGCGGTCGCCGATCTGGGCTGAGCGACGAATCCCCGCTTGCGCGCCAGCGTGGCCTTTCCCCGGTCGCATTGGCTTTCCATATGCGGATCATGGCGATACGAGGCGAACGCTCCGGCGGCAGGCGTGACCCGATGGTCAAGGCGCAGCAGGCAGGGAGCCCACAGGACAAGACGGACGGACCCCCGACGCTGACGGCGCTGGCGGATTTGGCATGGCTGGTGGCCCGATCAGGCGCGCCGCACCTGAGATTGCGGCTGATCTCGGCCATCCTGCTGACGCTGGCGGGCAAGGGACTGGGCGTCATAGCGCCGCTGGTGCTGGGCGCGGCGGTCAACCGTCTGGCGGCGGGGCAGGGTGCGGCGACCGCCGTCGGCCTGGGCTTTGCGGCCTTCGCCATCGGCTGGACTGTCGTGCGGTTCCTGTCGGCGGCCTCGCCCCTGATCTCCGACGTCGTATTCGCGCCGGTGCGCGCCGCCGCCCAGCGCGCGACGGCGGCCGAGGCGTTCGCTCATGCGCTGAGCCTGTCGCTGGACTTCCACCAGACCAAACGCTCGGGCGCCTTGTCGCGGACGATGGACCGGGGATCGCGCGCGGTCGATTTCCTGCTGCGCATCCTCGCTTTCAACCTCGTCCCGACGGGGGTGGAGCTGGTGCTGGCGGCCGGGGTGCTGGGCGCCAAATACGACTGGCGTTTCGCCGCCGTCGCGGTGGTCGTGGTCGTCATCTACACCGCCGCCACCTTCGCCATGTCCAACTGGCGGCTGGAGCATCGCCGGATCATGAATGCGGCCGATTCCGAGGCCGCCGGCGTCTCGGTCGACGCCCTGCTGAACTATGAGACGGTCAAGTCGTTCGGGGCCGAGACGCGCGCGGCCCAGACCTATGACCGCGCGTTGAGCGACTATGCCGAGGCGTCGCTGAAGGCCAACAGTTCGCTGAACATGCTGAACGGGATGCAGGCCCTGGTGATGAACCTGGGGCTGGGCGTTATGGCGGTGATGGCCGGGTTCGAGGCGGCGGCCGGGCGGATGGGACCGGGCGACGTGACAGCGGCGGTGCTGATCATGATCTCACTGTATGCGCCGCTGAACATCCTGGGCTTCGCCTATCGGGAAATCCGTCAGTCCTTCATCGATATGGAAGAGATGCTGAAGGTGACGCGACAGACGCCGCAGGTCGCCGATGCGCCGAACGCCCTCGCCCTGCCGCGGCCGGTCGATGCGCGAGGGGCGTCGGTAGCATTCGAGGCCGTCGGCTTCCGCCACGACGCCCGGGCCAATGGGCTGGAGGACGTCAGCTTCTACGCCGCGCCGGGCACCACGACGGCGCTGGTCGGGCCCTCGGGCGCGGGCAAGTCCACCATCGTCAAACTGGCGCTGCGTCTGCTCGATCCGCAGGAAGGGCGCGTGCTGATCGACGGCCATGACGCACGCGAAGTGACCCAGGCTTCGCTGCGATCGGCGGTGGCGCTGGTGCCTCAGGATGTGGCGCTGTTCAACGACACCCTGGCCGCCAACATCGCCTTCGCCCGGCCCGAGGCGGACGAGGCGCAGGTGTGGGCGGCCGCGGAGGCGGCGGAACTGGCCGACTTCATTCGCGGCTTGCCGGACGGGATGCAGACCAAGGTCGGCGAGCGGGGTCTCAAGCTGTCGGGCGGCGAACGTCAGCGGGTGGGCATCGCCCGCGCCCTGCTGGCCGATCCGTGCATCCTGATCCTGGACGAGGCGACCAGCGCCCTGGACAGCCGAACCGAGGCGGCGATTCAGAAGACGCTGCGCAAGGCCAGGAACGGTCGCACGACCCTGGTGGTCGCACACCGGCTGTCGACCGTGGCGGACGCGGACCAGATTCTGGTGCTGAAGGCCGGGCAAATCGTCGAACGCGGCGGTCACCACGAACTGGTGGCCCGGCAGGGCGGGGAATATGCGGCGTTGTGGCGCAAACAGACGCGCGGCGGCAAGACGCCTCAGATGGCCGACTGATCGGCGGCCGGAAGCTTTTTTTTCAGAACCTCATGCAGGTTCGTCAGGATGGCGGTTCGTGCGGCCTGCTCTTCCGGCGGGAGCGCCAGCAACAGCTTCATCGCCTGGGCGTGGACCGTCGCGATGCGCCAGTCGAAACCGCCCTGACGCGGCGCGGCGTCCAGCAGGTCGCACAGGCCCTTGGCCGCGGTGCATAGGTCGTCCATCGAGAAGGGGCTGGCGGCGTCGATGATCTGGCTGGAAGCGGAATAGGCCAGATCCAGCCGCATCGGCTCGATCAGGTTCGGATCGGGCTTGGCGAGGAGCACCGCGATATTGTCGCCGATGATGGCGCGGGCCTGACCCTGAAGTCCGTCCAAATTGGCGCGGGCCTGGGCCAGCGCGGCGCCGACGCTGACTCCGCCGGGGCGATCCAGCATCTCGGAGAGGCGCGACTTGCGTTGGTTGTGGGTGATGACGGTCATAGGGCCAGACTCTCCATCCCCTTCGCCTTGCGAATCATGTCGGCGCGGCGTTCCACGCCTTCATAGCCGGTGTGTCGGAACCGGCGATCCGGCCCCAGATAGTCGCCGACCTCCAAGAAGGGCCGGCTGTCGCGCGCGACCCACAGGATGCGCTCCAGCAGAAGGGCGGGGCTGAAGGGCTTGGTGACGACGAAGTTGGCGCCGCAGTCGCGCGCCTCGGTGACGCGCCCGCGACGAATGTGGCTGGCGGTCATGATGACGGGGGTGAAGGCGTTGGGATTGGGGCCGGAGCGGCGCAGCCAGCGCACCAGTTCGAACCCGTCGATGTCGGGCATGTCGGTGTCGACGACCAGCAGATCGACGGGTTTATCGGTCAGCAGCTTCTTGGCTTCCATGCCCGTGCCGCACGCATAGGTCGGGCGGATGCCGAAACCGGTCAGGGCGTTGGACGTCAGCGTCAGTGAAAACGGCGAATCGTCGACGATCATCGTGATCGCGCCGGCCAGGTTGAAGACGGCGCTTTCACGCAGGGACTCGCCGCCGCTCATGGCGCAAAGGCCCCAGTCTGTGCCGCCGCTGAACTCATGGCCGGTCGCAAACCCCGATGCCCCTAAACGAAGCGCCGAGCTTGGCAGACGAGGATGGATGCTGCGTTAACGTTGGTCGGCCAAAGCGACCAAGCGTCAGAGGGCGCCGATGGCGTAGAAGCGATCTGCGCGGCGCTTCTTGATCTGCTGGGGCGTCAGGCC
>NZ_JAELUF010000958.1 GCF_016429195.1 Brevundimonas sp. ASV9 | reverse complement strand
ACTTAAGTAGCTGTCGGATTATCCTCAAGACTTGTAACACTCATGGCGTCCGTGATGAAAAGTCTGTATGACACCCGATCGGCTAAGAGATAAGATTTAAGATTTCAGCTTCCCCGCACTCTTTGTAACCGAGGCTGCGTGCAAGGCATTTCCACCACCAAACGCAACATAATCGCCATTTGAGTAGTTCGAAATTGTCTATCAGTTAACAAATATACGCAACTAAAGTACAATACCCATTTACAGAAGCAGGAGATATGCCTCCATTTATCTGTCCCATAGTTGACGTATGGGCAAACCCAACCGGCACTGTTTGTCGCTTCGTATCCCACCAGTTCATCCGTTCCTCAGCTAATGCCAGCCATACAGTGGGCAATAC
>NZ_JAELUF010000957.1 GCF_016429195.1 Brevundimonas sp. ASV9 | reverse complement strand
GTCTAAGAATTCTACGACGCCTCTCAAGTCTTATCTAGGCTCTTCATTAAAGCAAAGAAGGGTCTCTCATATGCAATTGATTTGCACGGGCAAATTCGGCATTGCTACAAGTCCGAGTATTCCTCGGCCGGTTTATCCTGGACTGTTGCTGGGGTTCTCCCCTGTACACCGCTGCGTTAGTAAATTACACAACCAGGGGTATTGGCGCAGGTACAAAAATACTCGTACAGACAACCTTGGCTTATTTACAACAAACACAAATTTCTGGCACAGTTACATACGAGATGACCATTCCCAACTGATTGATACTGAGCGCAACATTGCCAAGGGGCTCTCACGATGGGCTGCGATCAAGTTGCTTATTTTCAATGACACGAAT
>NZ_JAELUF010000956.1 GCF_016429195.1 Brevundimonas sp. ASV9 | reverse complement strand
CCCCCCCCCCCCCCCCCCCCCCCCCCCCCCCCCACCCCCCCCCCCCCCCCCCCGATTTTTAATTCAGAAGACTGCATACGAGAGACGATTGATGGTCTCGTGGGCTCGGAGATGTGTATAAGAGACAGATATTACGTTGTTCAGATGGCCCGCTGATACTGAGTTGATCGGTCGGGCGCCCCAGTATATGCCTGTATCATCGATAATTAGTCTGTTTATTGTTAGCTAAAAGAGTTGCGACATGTACAATCCTGTCTCTTATACACATCTGACGCTGCCGACGAATACAACACAGTGTATATCTCGGTGGGCGACGTATCATTATAAAGGGGGGGGGGGGGGGGGGGAGGGGGGGGGGGGGGGGGGGGTGGGGGGGGGG
>NZ_JAELUF010000955.1 GCF_016429195.1 Brevundimonas sp. ASV9 | reverse complement strand
CAAAATGCCCATAAAACCGCCTTGATCACCAGAGTACGAGACTTCCCGAGGCGCAATCGCCGTAAGTGGGCGAGGATCCCAGTTTAATGTCGTCGTTTGATCTTTTGCGCCGTCATCTGTAAGGTGAAAGTACGACATCATATGCATTGCCCTCAAATGGGCTGCTGTCCTTGTTGTGAACTCCGACTGCTGTGACGGGAGGGTGGTGAATGACTTTTTTGTACTGGCTTGCAACACTTCAACGACATCAGAAGGGCCTTCTTCAGACATGTATACAACCTCGGCCGGGTTTATGCGAGAGATCAACGAGACTAACAAGTCGAGTCCTGTGCCCAGAATCCATCCTGGAGTGTTGATGAGAAGAGGGCAATTACGGAGG
>NZ_JAELUF010000954.1 GCF_016429195.1 Brevundimonas sp. ASV9 | reverse complement strand
CCCCCCCCCCCCCCCCCCCCCCCCCCCCCCCCCCCCCCCCCCCCCCCCCCCCCCCTTCTACAAGCACAAGACGGCATACGAGATACGATTGCTGGTCTCGTGGGCTCGGAGATGTGTATAAGAGACAGCCACTCAACAAACCCGAAAAAAGCAAAGTAAAGAAGAAGAAAAAAAAGGAAGTGAGTCTTACTTGATTGCCAGCTGATCGCCTTCATCAAGCAACGCAGCCGTGCCCAACGTCCCCTGTCTCCCTGTCTCTTATACACATCTGACGCTGCCGACGAATACATCACAGTGTAGATCTCGGGGGTCGGGGGATCATTAGAAGGGGGGGGGGGGGGGGGGGGGGGGGGGGGGGGGGGGGGGGGGGGGGGGGGGG
>NZ_JAELUF010000953.1 GCF_016429195.1 Brevundimonas sp. ASV9 | reverse complement strand
CCCCCCCCCCCCCCCACCCCCCCCCCCCCCCCCCCCCCCCCCCCCCCCCTTTTTTTAATGATACGGCTACCACCGAGATCTACACTGTGATGTATTCGTCGGCAGCGTCAGATGTGTATAAGAGACAGCGAGTGGAGAGAAGGAATTGTGGGAAATAGATATTCTGTGCAGAGGAAGGGCAGGGGTTTTTTGCCAGAAACAGATATCAAAACTGTGTTTTAGCCTATTCGACTGCTCGACGTACACCAAACCTGTCTCTTATACACATCTCCGAGCCCACGAGACCAGCAATCGTATCTCGTATTCCGTCTTCTGCTTGAAAAGCTGGGGGGGGGGGGGGGGGGGGGGGGGGGGGGGGGGGGGGGGGGGGGGGGGGGGG
>NZ_JAELUF010000952.1 GCF_016429195.1 Brevundimonas sp. ASV9 | reverse complement strand
GACAAGTTGTCGCCAGGCACAGTGTGGAAGGAGACATGTCATACGAGATATCACATTTCTCGCTTCTGTTAATATTCCGCCCATCTTGGCGGCCACAGGGGGACAGAAACAAGGGTCCGTGATGAGTGGCACGATAATCATTAGAACCCTGTCGCTAAAATTCACTCTATGCTGCGTCGGCTAGCCAGTATGGGGTCGCTTTCCAAGGCTCTGGGGCTGCGTAACAACATCGGGCTATAGCATTTGTTTGAGGATTTGTATGAGGTGGTTTATCGAACATCTCTCACAACAGTAGATACAATAATCACCCATAGACTTGTAAATCACCTGAGCCGCACTCCCATAGACTTGTAAATCACCTGAGCCGCACTATTCTGGA
>NZ_JAELUF010000951.1 GCF_016429195.1 Brevundimonas sp. ASV9 | reverse complement strand
CCCTTATGTGCATTAAAATGAGGTGCTTTGTCGTCCGTAAATTCTCGAGGGAGCCGCATCAATATTGCTTCTGCGGCCGAAGACCTGAGTGACGATCTTTCTATGCTGCTGGATGAAACCTGTCGTCTGTGATGCGCTCCCAAAGACTTCATTTGACGGACAATATCGCGCCAATTCGAAATGAGCATCTCAGTAGTTCCAATAGCAACGTTGATTTTGTCGACAGTAGGCTGGGCCTTGAGAACATTAGGCCGCTGAGGTCCGTTGCGTACTTTTTGGCGGACTTGTTGCGTTGCTGGAGGGAGCACAATCAGCCCTCCATCATGAGAAGCAAGTTTCATGGAGTAGGATTGTAGCAAGTTTCCAATAAGCAGTGGCC
>NZ_JAELUF010000950.1 GCF_016429195.1 Brevundimonas sp. ASV9 | reverse complement strand
CATGCTACGCTGTGACTCTACCCCGCTGGCGAAAGATACCCAAGCCTCATTAAGCCGCGCCAGTACGGAGAGCTACGAAGCAGCATATACACGAACAAAACTGATAACCAATCCAGAACTACTTTGCACATGGTAATAGCTGAGGAAGAACCCGGGACCTCAAAGACCACCTTGCCGTACCGCTCTGCGATGCACTAACTCGTCTTGCGACACAGTGTCGACCAGCCTGTGGTAGACTCCACTTGTAACGCCATTCCACGCGTCCATAGCCTAGTTCAGTAGGCATTGCATGAAAGCCAAAGGAACTTATGGAGCAGATGGAGATAAAGTACGCATCCGGACCAGAATTCATTGGCAGAAATGCGTATGCGTCGTAGCG
>NZ_JAELUF010000949.1 GCF_016429195.1 Brevundimonas sp. ASV9 | reverse complement strand
ACAGTGGACGTCAGGAGCATCACGCTCCTCAGCCTCGCTATGACTATCCACCTCAGCATTATCCGCACCATACTCCGCCATCATACGGCAGCGGTCCTCGCGGCCCTCCTCCGCCAAGTTATCCGCCGTCCACGCACCCCCCTCAATGGACTCCGGACCACAGACATGGACCCCCGCAGCATCATGCACATCCACATGCTCCGGCACCTCTGTCTTCTTCCAATTATCATCCGAATTACGCAACTCCTTCGGCCTATCCTCCTTCTCATTATCCCCCTCACCAACCTTCATATCCAGCGCCTCAGCAATACGGTCCTCCCTATCAGGGACCACCGCCTCCTAGTCAGTCTCAGTGGAGTGGCCAAGGGCCGTCTCACCA
>NZ_JAELUF010000100.1 GCF_016429195.1 Brevundimonas sp. ASV9 | reverse complement strand
CCCCCCCCCCCCCCCCCCCCCCCCCCCCCCCCCCCCCCCCCCCCCCCCCCCCCTTTTTTGCTGGTCTCGTGGGCTCGGAGATGTGTATAAGAGACAGTCCGTCCGGCCGCTCCGGCCCGCCCGGTGGTCAACTTCGGCCAACGTGTGCCCAAGCCCGGCAATCCCCAACGCGCCGCGCCCGAGCGTCCTGCCTTCGGCGGCCGTTCGGCCCGCGAGCAGGCGATGGGCGGCGGCGATCGCGCCTATTCGGACCGCCCCCAGAGCGATCGCCCGCAAGGCGACCGTCCGCAGGGCGCCCGTTCGGGCCCTGGCGGTCAACGTCCGCAAGGCGCCAAGCCGGCCGAGCCCGTCCGCTATTCGGCCCTGAATCCGCGTCCGGCGCCGGGCGCCGCCCGTCCCGGCGGCGCGCGCACCGGCCCTGGCGGTCGTCCGACCCCGAACGCCCCGCCGGCCGAGGCCAATGTTCTGCGTCCGGCTCGTGCGCCCGGCGCCGGCTTCGGTCGTCCGGCCGGTCGTGACGACGATCGCGAGAAGCGTTTCTCCGACGCCGGCAAGGCCGTCAGCCGCACGCGCGGCGAGCCCAAGCGCCGCGAAGGCCGCATGACCATCCAGTCCGTGGTCGGCGACGGCGACGCCGCCGAGCGGATGCGCTCGCTGGCCTCGGTCCGCCGCGCTCGCGAACGTGAGAAGGAAAAGCGCAAGGGCGGCTCGACCGATGCGCCCAACCGTCCGCGTGAAGTCGTCATTCCCGACGTCATCACCGTGCAGGAGCTGTCCAACCGGATGGCCGTGCGCGGCGTCGACATCATCAAGTTCCTGATGAAGCAGGGCCTGATGATGAAGATCAACGACGTGATCGATTCCGATACCGCCGAACTGGTGGCCGAAGAGTTCGGCATGGCCGTCAAGCGCGTCTCGGAATCCGACATCGAAACCGGCTTCCTGGGCGAGGCCGACGATGCGGACGCCTCCGACACCCGCGCGCCGGTCGTGGCCATCATGGGCCACGTCGACCACGGCAAGACCTCGCTGCTTGACGCCCTGCGCACGACCGACGTCGCAGGCGGCGAAGCCGGCGGCATCACCCAGCACATCGGCGCCTATCAGGTTCGCCTGCCGGACGACCAGAAGGTCACCTTCCTGGACACCCCGGGCCACGCCGCCTTCTCGGCCATGCGGGCGCGCGGCGCCAATGTGACCGACATCGTGGTTCTGGTCGTCGCCGCCGACGACGGCGTCATGCCGCAGACCATCGAAGCCATCCAACACGCCAAGGCGGCCAACGCGCCCCTGATCGTGGCGGTCAACAAGATGGATAAGCCCGGCGCGACGTCGCAAAAGGTCGTCAACGAGCTGCTGCAGTACGAAGTCATCGCCGAAAGCCTGGGCGGCGAGACCCAGATCATCGAGGTCTCGGCCAAAGAGCGGATGAACCTCGACGGCCTGCTGGAAGCCATCCTGATCCAGGCCGAGGTCATGGACCTGCGCGCCAACGCCGATCGCTCGGCCGAGGGCGTGGTCATCGAGGCCAAGCTGGACAAGGGCCGCGGTCCGGTCGGCACCGTGCTGGTCAAGCGCGGCACGCTGAAGCGCGGCGACATCGTCGTCGCCGGCGGATCGTGGGGCAAGGTTCGCGCCCTGCTGAACGAGCGCAACGAGCAGCTGACCGAAGCCGGTCCGTCGGTTCCGGTCGAGATTCTCGGCCTGGACGAGGCGCCCTCGCCGGGCGACGTCTTCGCCGTGGTGGAATCCGAAGCCCGCGCCCGCGAGCTGACCGAATATCGTCAGCGGGTGAAGCGCGAGAAGGCCCAGGTTTCGGGCGGCTCGGTCTCGCTGGTCGATATGATGGCCAAGCTGGGCTCCAAGAAGGCCTCGGAACTGCCGGTCGTCATCAAGGCGGACGTGCAGGGTTCGGCGGAAGCCATCATGGGTTCGCTGGACAAGATGAGCACCGACGAGGTGCGCGCCCGCACGGTCTATTCCGGCGCCGGCGGCATCACCGAGAGCGACGTCAACCTGGCCAAGTCGGCCGGCGCGCCGATCCTCGGCTTCAACGTCCGGGCTTCGAAACAGGCGCGCGATCTGGCCGAACGCGAGGGCGTCGAGATCCGCTACTATTCGATCATCTACGACCTGCTGGACGACATCAAAGGCGTGCTGTCCGGCATGCTGGCGCCGCTGCAACGCGAAACCTTCCTGGGCAACGCCGCGGTCCTTCAGGTGTTCGACATCTCCAAGATCGGCAAGATCGCCGGTTGCCGGGTGTCGGAAGGCGTGGTCCGCAAGGGCGCGCGCGTCCGCATCATCCGCGACGACGTCGTAGTGCTGGAGCTGGGCACGCTCAACACGCTCAAGCGCTTCAAGGACGAGGTCAACGAGGTCACGGCCGGCCAGGAATGCGGCATGCAGTTCCAGGGCTTCCAGGACATCAAGGAAGGCGACTACATCGAGTGCTTCACGGTCGAAGAGATCAAGCGCACGCTGGACTAGTTCCTCGTCGCGAGCACGAAGAGACCAAGGCCCGGAACTCAGGTTCCGGGCCTTTTCTTTGCGGCACGGACACGATGCGTTCGAAGTGTTCGTTCGCGCTTCGCGAATAAACGGGGGTGGTCGTTGGCGAACTGCGGCCGTTCATCGCCGCAAGCGCGGTGGTGAAGGGCAGGGGACGACGGCACGGTCCGGTCGTCGAGGGCCGGTCGTCGGTCCTCTCACTGACACAGGACACGCCGTCATGAAGACTGTCGCCGCCATCGCTCCCGTTCTCGCTCTCGCCGCTGCCCTGTCAGCCGCGCCCGTCTTCGCCGCCGATCTGACCGTCGCCTTTCCGGGCGCAGCGCCCCAAGGCCAGATCATGGTCGCCGTCTTCAACAGCCAGGCCAACTATGGCGGCGAGGGTCAGCCGGCCCAGGTCGCCATGCTGGATGTCGCCGCCGGCCAGACCAGCATCACCTTCGACGGCCTGCCCGACGGCGACTATGCGGTGCGCGCCTTCCACGACCTGAACGGCGACGGCAAGATGAACACCAATCCGTTCGGCATGCCGGTCGAGCCGTTCGCCTTCTCCAATAACGCCGTCGGCAATATGGGTCCGGCCTCGTGGGACCGCGCCAAGTTCGCCGCTGCCGGCGCGACGACTCAGTCGATCGACCTGAAGTAAGCGACGAAAGCCGGAGCTCGATCATGATCCCCTCACGCCGTTCCTTCCTGATGGGCGCCGCCGCCCTCTCGGCCGCCGTGGCCACGCCCGAAATGGTGCGCGCCGCCGCCGCCCTGGACGCCGTCGCCGCGACGAAGGCCGACTGGGCCCTGGCGACCCAGGACGTCGAAGTCGACATCGCGCGCCGGACGATGCGCCTGGTCCACGGCCGGGCGCCGACCGGGCTGCAGGGCGCGCTCTATCGCAACGGACCGGCCAAGTTCCGGCGGCCGGGCGGGTCGGCGACCCACTGGTTCGACGGCGACGGCATGGTGCGCGCCTTCCGCATCCAGGAAGGCCAGGCGACGTTGGAGGCGCGGTTCGCCGACACGCCCAAGCGCCGCACAGAAACGGAACTGGGCGCTGTGGTCACGCCGGGTTTCGGCACCAAGGGCGACGCGCGCGCCCGCATCGGCTCGAACGACGACGCCAACGCCGCCAACACCGCCGTCATGGTCGCCGGCGATCAAGTCTGGGCGCTGTGGGAGGCGGGATCGCCCCTGGCCCTGTCGGCGTCGGACCTGTCGACGCGCGACTTCGTCACCCTGCGCGACGACCTGAAGGGCATGCCGTTCCAGGCCCACCCACGCTACGCCCCCGACGGCTCGATCTGGAACGTGGGGTCGGCGGGCGGTCAGGCCGTCATCTGGCATCTGCGCCCGGATCGCAGCCTGAGCGACGCCCAGGTCGTGCCCCTGCCGCGCGCCAGCTATATGCACGACTTCACCGCCACGGACCGGCATGTGATCCTGGTGCTCCAGCCCTGGGTGTTCGCGACCCACGCCATGCCGGTGACCGCAGGCCTGGCCTGGCGACCGGAGATGGGGACGCAGGTCCTGGTGCTGGACAAGGACGACCTGTCCAAGCGCCGCTTGTATGAACTGCCGGGCTTCTTCCATTTCCACCTGGGCGACGCCTGGGCCGAGCGCGACGGCACGATCCGCTTCGATGTCGCCGCCAGCGGCGATCCTCGTTTCGCGGTCGATGGCGCGCGGATTCTGGTGGACGGGCATGGGGTCGTTCCGGGCGATCCGGCGAAACTGGCGCTGATCACCCTGCGGCCAGACGGCCGGGCCGACATGACGTACAGCGATGTCGTGGGCGAGTTTCCGAAAGCCGACCCGCGCCGTGCGGGGCTGAAGCGCAGCCTGACCGCCCATACCTCCGGCGAGTCTCGTGGCCGGCCCTTGCCGACGGGATTGGCGGTCCACGACTGGGAAAGCGGTCGCTCGCATGCCTTCGAGTTCGGCGTGCATCAGGTGGTCGAGGAAGCGGTCTTCGTGCCCAAGCCCGGCGCGACGGCGGAACGCGACGCCTGGCTGGTCGGACCGTCGGTCAATCTAAAGGACGGGCACACCGAACTGCACGTCTTCGACGTGGCGCGGATCGAGGACGGCCCGGTCGCGACCTTGCAGGCGGACGTGGCCCTGCCGGCCGGCTTCCACGGCGTCTGGGCAGGGTAGGACCGCCCGGGCACAACCCTTGCGGGCCTTCACGGTTCGAAAAGGCTGACGTGCCAAGGTGAGACCATGACCCCCGTCCAGACGCCCGCCGATCTTCGCCCCATCACCGCCCTGCGCTTCGGCGCGGCCATGTGGGTCGCCGTCTACAGCTTCTGGGAAAACCTGGCGGGCGCGGGTCAGTCGGGCCTGGTCGCCAAGGGCTATCTGGGGGTTGAGCTGTTCTTTGTCCTGTCCGGCTTCATCCTCAGCCACGTCTATCTGGCGGCGGCCGGCGAGAAGCGGTTTTCGTACCGCGGCTTCCTGTGGGCGCGGATCGCGCGCGTTTATCCGCTGCATATCGCCACCCTGATCGGCGTGGGGCTGCTGGCGGCCGCCGCCCTTTTCGCCGGCATGAGCGTGGACGCCAATGTGCTGAGTTGGGCCTCGCTGCCCGCCAACCTCTTCATGGTTCACGCCTGGGGGCTGGCGCCGGTCGCGGGCTGGAACCATCCGTCCTGGTCCATCTCGGCGGAGTGGTTCGCCTATCTGTGCTTCCCGCTGTTCGCCTTCGTCTTCTGGCGCCTGCGTCATCGGCCGATCGCGGCGGTGGTCGGGGCGGCGGCCTTCCTCGTCATCCTGTATTTCGCGTTCGAGCAGTTGGCCGGCTTCGCCTTGACCGAGGCGACGATCCGCTGGGGCGCGCTCAGGATCGTGCCGTGCTTCGCCCTGGGCTGCGCCCTCTACCTCGTTTATCGCCGCGCGCCGTTGAAGGCGCCGTGGTTGTGCGCCGCCGTTTCATTCGGCCTGATGGTGCTCAGCGCCGCGCTGGGACTGTGGGACGGCGTCACGGTTCTGCTGGCCGGCGCCCTGATCCTGTCGCTGGCCTCTTTGCCTAATGAACGCGCCGGATGGCTGGCGTCAAAGCCGGCCGTCTACCTCGGCGAGATCAGTTATTCGGTCTATATGGTCTGCGTGCCGTGGAAGCTTTTGGCGGTCGGTCTGGCCGCCAAACTGTTCGACGCGCCGGACAAGCAGCTTCAAATTTTCGTGTGGCTGGCGATCCTGGCCCTTCTGCCGGTTGTCGCGGCTGTCTCCTATCATCTGGTCGAACGCCCGGCGCGCAAGGCTCTCAGGGGTATGGCCGACAAGCGCGCCAAGCGTCACGACAAGGTTTCAGAAGGAAATATGAAGCACGGCGATATGCCGAAACAACTTGCGACAGGGCGTGATCCCGTGGCCTAAAGGGCGCTTCCAAAGGCGGGTCGGGATACCCCAAGCATGCTGAAACGGCTCAAAGCCGCCGCAGTTGCGGCGACCCTCGGTTTTTTTGCGCTGGGCGTCGTCCCCTCCACCGCAAAGGCTGATGAGCCCTATTGGCAGTGCGTGACCTTCGCGCGCATGTTTTCCGGCATCAACATCTTCGGCGACGCCTGGACCTGGTGGCGCCAAGCCGCCGCCAACTTCCGCACCGGCAAGGCCCCGGAAACCGGCTCGGTTCTGGTCTTCCGCCCCGAGGGCCGCATGAGCCGGGGCCACGTCGCCGTCGTCTCCGACATCCTGACCGACCGCGTCGTGCGCGTGACCCACGCCAACTGGGGCGGGAGCCGCGGCAAGGTCGAAGAGAACGTCACCGTCGTCGACGTCTCGCCCTCCAACGACTGGTCGCAGGTCAAGGTCTGGTACAATCCGATCAACGACCTGGGCACGACGGTCTATCCGACCTACGGCTTCATCTACAAAGGCGCCCGCGACGCCTTCGACGCCGGCCGTCAGATCGCCGCCAACGTCTCGGCCCAAGGCCAGCATTAAGGGCCGGCGCCAAGCTTGCACCGCCCGCCATCGCGGGCGATAGGCGGGCATGACCCAATCCAGCGACATCACCTACGCCGGCTATCTGGCGTTGGACGACCTGCTTTCGACCCAGCACCCGCTGTCGGACCAGCACGACGAGATGCTGTTCGTCGTCATCCACCAGACCAAGGAACTGTGGCTCAAGCAGATCCTGCATGAGACGGCCTTGGCTCAGTCGATGGTGCGCGCGGGTGACCTGGTCCCGGCCTACAAGAGCCTGGCGCGCGTGAGCCGCATCCAGGCCGTGATGACCCACAGCTGGGACATTCTGTCGACGATGACGCCGTCGGACTATCTGCGGTTCCGAGGGTCGTTGGGGTCATCGTCCGGCTTCCAGAGCGACCAGTTCCGACGTTTCGAGGCCATGCTTGGCCTCAAGGACGCCAGCTTCCTGAAGTTCCACGAAGACCGCCCCGAGGCCCTGGCCGCGCTTCAGGCCGCCATCGCCGCGCCCAGCCTTTATGATGACGCCTTGGCTCAACTGGCCAAGGCCGGTCTGCCGGTGCCCGCCGAGGTGCTGAACCGCGACGTGACCCAGCCCTATGCGCCGTCCGAAGCCGTCGAGGCGGCCTGGCTGGAGGTCTATCGCGACACGGAACGGTGGTGGGTCCTTTATCAGTTGGCCGAGAAGCTGGTCGATCTGGACGACGCCCTGCTGACCTGGCGGCACAAGCATGTCGTCACGGTCGAACGCATCATCGGTCGGCGTCGCGGCACGGGCGGAACGGAAGGCGCCGCCTATCTGGCCTCGACCCTGACCAAGCGCTGCTTCCCCGAGCTGTGGTCGCTTCGCACCAAACTTTGATGTCGCAGGCGGCAACCTTCGCCGCGCCGGACCATTTCGCCGTTTGACCGCAACAGCGGAAGGAATGGACGAGATGAGCAACCCCAACGCCCACGACATCAAGGTTCTGAACGGCCTGATCGAAACGACGCTGGACAGCGCAGACGGCTATCGCGAAGCCGCCGAACAGACGCAAGACCCGCACTACCGCACCCTGTTCGAGCGCCGCAGCAGCGAACGCCAGCAGGTCGTCGACGACCTGTCGGCCGCCGTTCGCGGCCTGGGCGGCGATCCGGAGTCCGATGGATCGATTCTGGCCAAGGCGCACCGCGCGTTTCTGGATGTGAAACACGCCCTGCTGCGTAACGACGATTCCGTCGTCGGCTCGATCAACTCGGGCGAGGGGTTCATCGCCAACAAATATGAAAAGGCGCTGGAAGACACGGGCATTTCCGCCACCACGCGCGAGACGATCCGGCGGGCCTATGCGGCGGTGAAGACCGAGCATGAGCAGATGGAGGCTCTGAAACACAGCCTTGAAGGCCAGCGCGACGCGGCCAACCCCTTGTTCCCGCAGTAATCCCGGACTGACGGAATAGAAAAAGGCCCCGGCGTCACCGCCGGGGCCTTCGTCATTTGATCGTGTAGCCTGAAACTAGGCTTCTTCGGTCTTGGCAGCCGAACCGGTTTCCGGAACGACGACGCCCTTGGCGGGGCGGACCGTCTGGCGCTCGGCGATACGGGCCGACTTGCCGCGACGATCGCGCAGATAATAGAGCTTGGCGCGACGCACGACGCCGCGGCGCTTCACTTCGATCGACTCGATGTTCGGCGACAGGATGGGGAAGCGGCGCTCGACGCCTTCACCGAACGAGATCTTGCGGACCGTGAAGGTTTCGCTGATGCCGCCGCCGTCACGGGCGATGCAGACGCCTTCGAAGGCCTGAACGCGCTCGCGCTCGCCTTCCTTGATCTTCACGTTGACGCGCAGGGTGTCGCCGGGCTGGAATTCCGGGATTTTGCGTTCGCCCAGGACGCGGGCTTTTTCTTCGGCGTCCAGCTGTTGAACGATGTTCATGTCATTTCTCCTCGGGCTTTGCGCCCTTTAGCTGTGAGTTGGCGAGATGCGCCTGCCAGAGGTCCGGCCGCCGCTCCCGCGTAGTCGTCGCCCGCTGCGCCTCACGCCATCCCGCGATCTTCTTGTGATCGCCCGACAGCAGCACCTCGGGTATCTCAAGCCCCTCGAACGTCCGCGGTCGCGTGTACTGCGGGTGTTCCAAGAGCCCATCCTCGAAGCTTTCGGACGACAGGCTGTCGCCTGAGCCGAGCACGCCGGGGATCAGTCTTACGCACGCCTCGATCGCGACCATCGCCGCCGCCTCGCCGCCGGCGAGAACCGCGTCTCCGACCGAGACCTCCTCGAACCCGCGTGCGTCCAGCACCCGCTGATCCACCCCCTCGAAACGACCGCACAGCACGACGATCCCGTCGGCCTTCGCCCATTCCTTGACGCGCGCCTGGGTCAGGGGCCGACCCCGGGCGCTCATGTACAAAAGCGGCCGCTTGGGTCCCGGCAGGCTATCCACCGCCCGGGCCACCACGTCCGCCTTCAGCACAGCTCCCGGGCCGCCGCCCGCAGGGGTGTCGTCCAGGAAGCCGCGCGTATCTGTGGAAAAGGCGCGAATGTCAACCGTTTCCAGGCTCCACAAGCCCTTCTCGCGCCAGGCCGTGCCGATCAGCGACACCCCAAGCGGGCCCGGAAAAGCCTCGGGAAACATGGTCAGGACGGTTGCGGTAAAGGGCATGGCGGCGGCTCTTACACACAAAGTCGGAAAAATCCGACTCCAGACCTCTCCCTCCCCGCTCCGGGGAGGGTGGCTGAGCGCAGCGAAGCCGGGTGGGGGCGGCGAGGCGATGCTTTCGGCAATACCTTCCGAAATCAGCAAGTGCGTCTCTGCCGGGCCGCCCCCCCACCCCGTCGTTTCGCGACATCCCTCCCCGGCGCGGGGAGGGAGAAGGGCGTGCTTACACCAGCGGCGCCCCGCCGCCTGCCGCGATCCAGCTGTCCACCTGATCCTCCAGCACGTCCAACGGCACCGAGCCAGAGCCCAGTACGACCGCGTGGAAGTCCTTGATGTCGAACCGGTCGCCCAACGCCGTCCTGGCCCGGTCGCGCAGTTCCTCGATCTTCAGCTCGCCGATCTTGTAGCTGGTCGCTTGGCCGGGGTTGGTGATGTAGCGCTCGACCTCCTTTTCGATGTCGCGCTCTGACAGCAGGGAGTTCTGGCGGAAATAGTCCATCGCCTGTTCGCGGCTCCAGCGCTTGGCGTGCAGGCCGGTGTCGGTCACCAGACGCACCGCGCGCCACAGCTCGGTCGAGAGCCGGCCGAAATCGGAATAGGGGTCCTGATAGAAGCCCATCTCCTTGCCCAACTGCTCGGCGTACAGCCCCCACCCTTCCGCATAGGCGCCGTAGCCGCCGAACCGGCGGAAGCGCGGC
>NZ_JAELUF010000948.1 GCF_016429195.1 Brevundimonas sp. ASV9 | reverse complement strand
CCTCAGGGTAATGACTCTCACTTTACGAGGTCTCGAGCGAAAGTAAAACACCCCTATCATGTACCGACTTTTACGCTAGCTTTTTTTTTTTTTTTTTTTTTTTGAAAAACCCACTTATATAGAAATTTTTATAGTAATTGGCTTTAAATCATGGTATTACGTGTATTATGCGAAATTATAGCAAAATAGAACAGCAAAAAGGGATAAAACAAAGTAGTTAAATTCTCTTAAACGGCGGTGTATTCATATATTATTTACAGATGCAAGGCTTAGTCAGTGCGAAATTAAACATATGACTAGCTATATAGAAATATGGCTTATAACGCGCTTTATACAATAAGCCTAACCGCTAGTCCTTATACTAGCTAGTATTATAGACT
>NZ_JAELUF010000947.1 GCF_016429195.1 Brevundimonas sp. ASV9 | reverse complement strand
GCCTAGGCCGGCGCCTTGAGGGGGGTCTGGAGGGCCCTGTTTTAGAGTTGTGTTGTGGTTAGCATTTTGATTTTGTTGTATGTGTGGTTTGTTTGGGTGGGTGAATGGATGAGATGAGATGTTGGAGGTGTGGGAGTATGCTGGGGGACGGCTTTGGTTGCGTACTTTTTCTTTGAGCTGCTGTATCATTTGTGGTGATAGGCCCATAGCGTTGGACTGGCCATCCTGACTTTGTGAAGCCATTTGTGGCGGTTTGTGATGCTAGTGTGTAAACGGTTTGTGATGATGATTCGTTGAACCGGTCGGTGGTGTAAGTTGCGTTGGAGCCAGGGTTCAGTCGTGCGACATTGAGACTTTAGCGATAGTAGAAAATATCAAGC
>NZ_JAELUF010000946.1 GCF_016429195.1 Brevundimonas sp. ASV9 | reverse complement strand
ATATAATTCCTGAAGCTGCTCCGCAGATAACACCACCGAATACAGAAGAAAGTAAAATATCGTCTGAAACTTGGTGTACCGGGATAATATTCATCGCTAAAGATGACACAGCTACAAAGTACGCTGTTAAAAAGGTTGTCTTCTTGCCTAAGTAAAAGTGACTTAAAATAAGAAGAGGAATGTTTAGTAAAAAGATAAGTGCACCGATATTGTAGTGCATTAAATAACCGATAATCATCCCTACACCAGCGAATCCACCGCTAATCATATTATGCGGGATAAAAAACATATTCATAGAAATTGCATACAAAATAGAAGCTATAAAAATAACAACCAACTGTATCATAAATTCTAAATGAAATGTTTTAGCTGCTGGGAAG
>NZ_JAELUF010000945.1 GCF_016429195.1 Brevundimonas sp. ASV9 | reverse complement strand
AATGCCCGGTCGTCGGTCGTCCTTTCACATGCATCGTACCCTACCAATTCGGGGAGCAAAACGGCTGTGATGCAACAGATAATTCATGTCGTAAATTCAGGCGCTATAATTCCGTAGCTAGCTTACAAGTAGCAAATACTAAAGTCCTCGCAAGAAATCCACACAGGAATAGTCGTATACACTCGGATATCTTAACACAATACGTCGTCTATTCACGACATTCTCGCGCCTTGGACCGCCAATCTATCCGCCGCCTCATTCCCTCTATCCGACGCATGGCCCTTCACCCATTCAAAATGCGTCATGCCACCGGCCTTGGTCCGCTCCTCCATCTTGTCCAACACAGCTCGTATAATGTCCTGATTCTTCACCTTTTCTCC
>NZ_JAELUF010000944.1 GCF_016429195.1 Brevundimonas sp. ASV9 | reverse complement strand
GCCTAATTGAGAACTAGCTTCATATCAACCAACTGCTCGTTTACAAACCTCCATCGTATCGCAAGTCTTTTGATATATTCTACAAAATTATTTTCTGTTGCAGAAGTGTTTCCAACTATCCAGTTTAAAGCAGTTCTGAAACTTACTCATTTCGTCCGCTTCATTACCCGGATACTTTGAAAGTTACAGCCTGTCTCAAACAACACAACCACTTATACAAACTCAGCGCAAGATATGAGCCAGCCATGTCTTCCACAGAGCAGCTCTTTCTTGCTATCCTAAGAAGCGACAACATCAAAGACAGTCTCTTCCCTAATCTCTCTACCTCAGATCTCTGTGCCATCCGCCAGGCATCTGCCGCCTGTTGCAACCTTCTCACC
>NZ_JAELUF010000943.1 GCF_016429195.1 Brevundimonas sp. ASV9 | reverse complement strand
ATATGGTGCAGGAGAGTCATGGCGTCCGACACCGCGCGACAGATCCCCCAGAAGGGCTAGAAGCCCAAGAAGCCCCCCCAGAGACCGATCCAGACCACGAAGCCCACGACCAAGGAGCCCTCGTCCTCGCAGCCCTGGCCCGTCTGCCTCAGATAGTTATGTGCCTGGGAGATACCCGCCACGTCGTCGATCACGCAGCATAGGCGATAGATATCGTCGCGACCGTTCCAGAGACCGTGAAAGTCCTAGGAGACGCGAAAGAAGCCGATCCCCGATTGGACGACGTTCTCCGCCACGCCGTAGCCCTTCCAGAAGAGGATCGCCAATCCGTGAAGGTAGATATGATCGCGAACGCCCCAGATCTCCACGAAGGGATTGGG
>NZ_JAELUF010000942.1 GCF_016429195.1 Brevundimonas sp. ASV9 | reverse complement strand
GCAGGATACTCGCCAAAGTCTATGCAAACCTGACTGTGCTGTTCCGGCTGTTGCTCTACTACGCAGATTTCAGGGACCACGCTCTCTTCTGGTTTTGGATACGCATCGACTGGGGACTTTTGCAAGGCAATGACAATCCACCCAGTGATACAAGAGACATTGTGGAGTTTTACGTCCAGGCGCGAATTCGTGGCTGTCGTGCCGATGAAGAGAGGAAATCGTTGTTGGCAAGGCTTGTGGACGCGTGGAGGCAAGAGTCTGGCAAGATTGCACGGCTCTGTCAGAATGGCATTGACACAATGGGTTCGGACGTTGATACCAGGAGAGCGAACTGGGAAGTGTTGAGGGATAACCATGTCGACGTCCTCATGGGCTCGAAGC
>NZ_JAELUF010000941.1 GCF_016429195.1 Brevundimonas sp. ASV9 | reverse complement strand
CGGCAGCGTCAGATGTGTATAAGAGACAGCTATTATTATTATTATTTTTCCCTGATTACCTACCCAAGAACCTTGTCGCTAAGAAACGGGCGAAGCAAAAAGTCCTCGCCGATGGGGCTCATCTCCAAAATGGCCGATCGCTCTCCCACGCAAAAATCTCAACCCTGCATCCCTCACCTTGGTTTGCTGCTTTTTTGTGTTGTGTCTTGCCAGACTCCTCGAAGCATAAAGGGAATACAAGCATATTTTATTCGGTCAATTGTCACCAGTGAATATACGACTCTGCATAGAAAAACTCATTCATTGAATATCGTGTGTTGCGAATGATTGTGTGTGGTTGCATTGTAAGAGCCACAAAGGACACCCTGCGCACAGTAGGCG
>NZ_JAELUF010000940.1 GCF_016429195.1 Brevundimonas sp. ASV9 | reverse complement strand
GAAAATGTATTTGCGTCAATCAGGAGCGAGCATTTGTACCATTCGCGAGAATGGCAACTAATTGCTTACGGAAGTTTCGTGTGCCTGCAAGGTTTGTGTTCGCGCCAAAGTTTCGTTTCGGGACGTGGCGGCGTGCTTTTCTTGAAGCTTAAAATCGCCCTTTGCATAATTAAGACGACGGCAGTCTCGGGTTTATTTTCGGACATGGCACGATTCGAAAAGAGCCTCATTTCGTTACAGCCAGTAAGTGTTTTTTTTAAATGTCTGTGCTTTTACCACATAGTACAGTACGGACCTGTAACAAACAGGAAGCCTCCAAGCCCTCCCCAAACAACCATTGAAACAAAAGGATCTACAAAATGAACTCAAAAGGGTGTAATA
>NZ_JAELUF010000939.1 GCF_016429195.1 Brevundimonas sp. ASV9 | reverse complement strand
CGACAAGTTTATCTTGACCGAAATAAATATGCCCACGCTAGGGACATTCCAGGTACAAAGCTCTGTGGGCAGATGCTGAGAGCAAGCCCTCAAGCATAACATATCTTTGCTGCCTTTCCCTCAGTGATAGGTCCATAAGCCACTGGACAAAGTTATGGTGGCCCCAAGTCTCGTCGAGTAGCTTGTAAGCCATGATTTGCGACGGCCCGCTCGGCGATAAAACTCCAACTTCTTCATATGTTTTGAACTTTTGGATTACTTGGGAGCTTGCAGTGACCCAGCCACAGCGTAATCTTGGAGCAAGAATCTTGGACAGCGTGTCCATCCTCATCAGAGTGTCTAGGCGAGGTAAGATGACGGAACCTGAGCAAGATGCTCGTC